>CAYZFR010000148.1:0-9803 GCA_964477875.1 uncultured Myxococcales bacterium | reverse complement strand
ACGAAAAGCCTGCCTACCCAGACGAATAAATCCGTTCTTCAGCACCCCCCTAGTCAGAGCGTCTCGAGGAGCTTGCTGGAGGCTTTGCGGTCGCTGATCTGGACGTCGCCCACGGCGTCGGCTCGACCGAGGGGGCTGACCAGGGCGGGCGCCTTCCCCTGGGGCGGGCGCATGGCCAGAAGCTCGTCCCACTTGGGATGCTCCTTGACCGGGGCGAGGCCCTCGGCCTTCAGGGCGCGCTCGTCCTTGAAACCCTCCCGCACCGCCATGCGGAGCTGGCGGATGGCGTTGTCGACCGAGCCGGCTTCGACCCACAGCCGAGCGAGGTTGTAGCGAGCTCGACCGCGGGTGCGCCACTCGGCGGGGCTGTTGGCCTTTTCGATCGCGGTGCGCATCTGGGCTTCGGCGCGATTGAGCTCGCCCATCTGCAAATATGCGAAGCCGAGGCGCAAGTGCACCTCGCCGCGAGCGCCGCCCTCGGAGATGACCCGGCGGAGGATATTGGCCGCGTCCTCGTAGCGCTCGACGTCGATGAAGCGGCTCGCGAGCTGGAGCAGAAGCTCGGGATCGCTGGGTGTGGTGCGAAGCGCCTTCTCGGTCCACTCGACCGCCTTCTCGTAGTTCTTCTTCTTGGCGTGGACGTAGCCGATCTGACCCATGACGAAAGACTGTCGAGGAACCCGAGCCAGGTAGGTTTCGTACACCTTCAGCGCCTTGTCGTATTCGCCGACTGCGACCAGCGCCTCTCCCAGGTAGCCTCGCGCGAGCGTGAAGCCGGGGTGGGCCTCGATGGACTGTCGGAGGGCCTGAATGGCGAGGTCGACGCTGTGAAAGCGGGACAGGACCCAGAACTTGGCGATCCAATAGGTGGCGATGAAGTGCTCGGCCTTCTTGGCCGCCTTCAGGTTGGCCTCGGCGTCGGCCTGGCGGCCGAGATAGGCGGCCGCGAGGGCGATGTCGGCCTTCACGTCGACGAAGTCGGGGTCCAAGCTCAGCGCCTCCTGGCAGTCCAAGAGCGCGTTCTCGATGGCGGCGGTATCGACCACCACCGGCGCGCTCAGCCCGGCCGGTTGGGCGACGATGGTCTCGTGACAGCGGGCATAGGCCATCATCGCGCCGGCTTTCCTGGAGGCCGGACCCACGACGCCTTTGGTCTTGGTGCGATCGAGCGGGACCCGTCCGGTCTCCACCAGGGCCTGACCGAGCCGACCCTGCATCTCGTCGAGAGCCTGTAGCCAGTCTCCAGCCTCCACCGCGAAGGCCACCGCCTTGCCCCCCGCGCCTCTGGCCTCGACGGGCACCAGCTCGAAGCGGATCCGGGTTCGTCCTCCCTCGCGCTCGACCTCGGAGGCCACGACGACATCGGCGCCCGTGACCTGACCGAGGGTCTGGTGCCGAGCGTCGGCGGACAGCTGGGTGAGGCGGGCCTCGTAGCGCTCCTCGACCCGATTCAGGGTCTTGGGGTGGATGATGTTGGTGCCTCCCAGATTCCGGAGAACGCCGAGGGTCCGAAGCTGGACCACGGTCGAGAGGTCGCCCAGGGTCTCGGCGGGCAAGACGAGCACGGTGGGACGGGCCTCGACGTCGGGGGCCGAGGCCAAGGCGAGGGCCATCGCGAGGACAGGGGTCGACATGGCGGCGACCCTAGGCCGTTTCCATTCTCAAGGCCACGCCTTCACTGGCTCCCGAGACGCCCATCGCGTATCTCGGTCGTGTGCGACGACGGCGATTCCTTCAAGCCGGCGCGACCCTCGCCTTGACCGGCGCCTTCGGCCAGCGAGCCGCCGCGGGCGCCTCGGATCTCCGCTTTGGCCATCTTCGCTACGACGGAGACTGGAACCCGCGCCCCAACGCGCTGCGTCGCCTCGCTTGGGAGATCGGCCAGCGTACCAGCATCGAGGTCGAACTGGAGCCCAGCGTGCTCGATCCTGATGCGGCGGAGCTCTTCCGGAATCCGCTCCTCTACTTGAGCGGGACGGGCGAATTCGCTCTCGACGAGGCGGGCATCCGTCAGCTCCGCCGGCACATGACCTTCGGGGGCATGCTCCTCGTCGACTCCGCCGAGGCACGACCCGGGGGGCCCTTCGACGAGAGCGTCCGGCGCCTCCTCGACCGGGTGCTCCCCCAGAAGGACTGGATGGACATCCCGAATGAACACGTCCTCTACAAGTCCTTCTACCTGGTCCCGTCCCAAGCCGGACGGGTCCTGCGCGTACCTCGCCTGGAAGGCATCCGCCTCGACGAGCGCTACGCGGTCGTCTACAGCCAAAACGATCTGGCCGGCGCGTGGGCGCGGGACGCCTTCGGGCGCTGGGAGTACGAGGTCACGCCGGGGGGCGAGCGCCAGCGCGAGATGGCCTTTCGTCTCGGCGTGAACATCGCCATGTATTCCATCTGCCTCGACTACAAGGACGACCTGGTCCACACCCCTTTCATCCTTCGCAGGCGGCGTTGACATGAGTCTCGACGCACTCCTTCCCTGGCTCGTCCCCGGCGCCGACCCGAAGCTCTACAACGACTGGACCCTCACCTTCGACTCGCCTCTGGGCGGGGCGAGCTTGGCCGCGGTGGCGCTGATCGTCCTCCTCAGCCTCGTCGCCAGCGGCTGGGGTCTGCGGCGGCTCTCCGTCGCTCGGCGAACGCCGCTGATGCTGCTGCGGATCGGCATCGCGGCGGTGGTGCTCTTGTACCTTTTGGAGCCGGCGATGGAGCTTCGGGCCGTCTCGCCGGTTCGGAGCAAGACTCTCGTCCTCTTCGACGACTCCGAGTCCATGAGTCTGGTCGGCCCCGAGGGCGACACGCGCTGGGAGCGCGTCCAAGCCCACGTCCGAGCCAACGAAGATCGCTTCGTCCGTCTACAGAGCTTCAGCAACCTGGAGGTCTTTCGCTTCTCCGACGCCGTCCAGCCCGTCGAGGGCCTTCCCCCGCCCCTGGACCTCGGCGGCAGCAAGAGTGACTTCGGCCGCTTGCTCGAGGACCTGGCCTGGCAGGCCCAGGGCCGAGATCTAGGCGCGGTGGTCGTCTATTCCGACGGCGCCGACACCGAGGGCGTGACCCTTTCCCAGATCAAGGCCGCGGCGAGCGATGTCGACGCGCCGATTCACGTCATCGGCTTCGGCTTCGAGGATGCAGCGCCGGATCTGGCCGTGAAGTCCATCCGGGCCGACGACTTCGCCTTCGTTCACAACACCGTGAAGCTGGAGGTGGAGTTGGAGGCTCGGGGACTCGAAGCTCAGCTCGTCCCCATCACCCTGAAGCGAGACGGCGCGGTCTTGGAGTCCAAGGAGGTTCGCCTCGCCGGAGGCAGCGTTCAGGCCGTGTTCGAGTTCAAGCCCAAAGAGGTCGGCAAGGAGGTCTACACCGTCTCGGTGCCGGTCCAGCCCGAGGAAGCGGTGGCCAGCAACAACACGAAGTCCATCGTGCTCCGGGTGATCCGGGATCGAATCCGGGTTCTGCAGGTGGCGGGGCGGCCCTCTTGGGACGTCCGCTTTCTCAGGGAGCTGCTGGAGCGCAACCCCAACATCGACCTCATCTCCTTCTTCATCCTCCGCTCGACCACCGACGTCCAGAAGGCGGCCCAGGACGAGCTGGCCCTGATCCCCTTCCCGGTGAACGATCTCTTCACCACCGAGCTCGAGACCTTCGACGTCGTCATCTACCAAAACTTCACCTACCGGCCCTACCGGATGGCCCACTACCTTCGGAACATCCGGCAGTATGTCTTGGACGGCGGGAGCTTCCTGATGATCGGCGGCGACCAGTCCTTCGAGCCGGGCTGGTACGCCGGGACGCCCATCGCGGACATCCTCCCGGTGCGACTGGGTGGATCACTCGGCTGGGACGAGGCCGAGTACGAGCCCCGGCTGACCGAGGCAGGCCGCCAGCACCCCATCACCCGGATCGGCCCGCCGGGCCTGCCGCCGAGCACCGCTTACGCCCGCCTCCCCCCATTGAGCGGCGCCAACGGCAGCCTTGGCCTGGCCCCGGGGGCGCGAGCCCTCCTCGAACACCCCTCCCTCCCCGGAAACCCGCCGGTGGTGTCGATCCGGGACGTCGGGAAGGGGCGCTCGATGGCGGTCGCCACCGACAGCTCCTGGTTTTGGCGCTTCGTGGCGGTGGGCGAGGAAGGTCGGGCGGGCCGGGAGTACGACCGCTTTTGGAACCAGAGCCTGCGCTGGCTCATCAAGGATCCCGCGCTGTCTCGGCTGCGTCTTTCGGCCCGGCAGGCGGTGGTCTTCAAGGGCGAGCCAGTCCAGGCCGACGTGACGGTGCTCGGCGTGGACTATCGGGGCCTGGAGGGCGCCGAGGTCCGAGCCGAGCTCCTCCCCTACGACAGCCGCACCGAGGGGCGCTCGACCTCGGTCCGGACGGGCGCGTCGGGGACGGCGGTCCTGGAGTTCGAGGGCGTTCAGCCTGGGACCTACGTCATGCGGGCCGAGGCCTTCGGGGAGAGCGAGCGCTTGGGTGAGGCAGAGGAGCCGATCATCGTCGAGGCGAGCGAGGTGGAGCGCCGCTCTCCCTTCCCCCGGCCTCAGCTCCTCCAGGCGATGGCCGACGCCAGCGGGGGGAGCTTCACCCGGATCGGGGAGCCGCTCCCCGAGCTGGAGCTGGAAGAGGCCCGGCGGGTCGAAGTCGACCGCAGTCGGGTCGTCCCTCTGTGGGATGGCTTTCCGTTCTTGTTCCTGCTCACGATCTTGCTTGGCTTGGAGTGGTGGCTGCGACGCCGGGCGGGCGCTCCGTGAGGCTTCGATTGACCTTCTCGGCGTCCTGAGACTTCTGACGGCCGCAATGCGACGGGACATCCGCAACTTCGCCATCGTGGCCCACATCGATCACGGCAAGACGACCCTGGTGGACGCGATGCTGGGACAGTCGGGGGTGTTCCGCGAGAACCAGGACCGGGTCGACCGGATCATGGACAACAACGATCAGGAGCGGGAGCGCGGCATCACCATCCTCGCCAAGAACACCGCCGTGATGTTCGGGGATGTGAAGCTGAACATCCTCGACACGCCGGGCCACGCCGACTTCGGCGGCGAGGTGGAGCGGGTGCTCACCCTCGCCGACGGCGTGCTCTTGCTCGTCGACGCCTCGGAGGGACCGCTCCCTCAGACCCGCTTCGTGCTCTCGAAGGCCTTGGCCCTCGGCCTGCAGCCCATCGTGGTGATCAACAAGATCGACAGGGGCGACGCCCGACCGGCGGAGGTGCTGGACGAGGTCTACGACCTCTTCATCGAGCTCGGGGCCGACGAGGAGCAGCTCGAATTTCCAGTCATCTACGCCATCGGCCGGGACGGCGTCGCGAAGCGAAGTCTCGATGATCCGAGCGCGGACCTGAAGCCGCTGTTCGAGGAGGTGGTCGCCAAGCTCCCCGGGCCGCCGGACCGGCGGGGAGAGCCCCTTCAGGTCCTGGTCGCCAACACCGAGTACGACGACTTCCTGGGTCGCATCGCCATCGGCCGGATCGTCGCCGGCTCCATCAAGAAGAACCAGACCATCCACCTGCTCAAGGAGGAAAGGCGGGTCCAAGCCCGGGCCACCAAGCTCTACACCTTCGAGGGCCTGAAGCGGGTCGAAGCGCAGGAGCTCGGCGCCGGCGACATCGTGGCGCTGGCCGGCCTGGAGAACGTCGAGATCGGCGACACCGTGGTCGGCGAGCCCGAGACGCCGGCTCTGGAGCGGATCCGGGTCGACCCGCCGACGCTGCGGATGACCTTCATGGTCAACAACTCGCCCATGGCGGGCAAAGACGGAAAGTTCGTCACCTCTCGCCAGATCCGGGATCGGCTGATGAAAGCGGCGGAGCAGAACGTGGCCATCCGGGTCGCCGACACCCATTCGCCGGACCGATTCGACGTGGCCGGCCGGGGCGAGCTTCAGCTGGCGGTGCTGGCCGAGACGCTTCGGCGAGAGGGCTACGAGCTTGGTCTGTCGAAGCCCGAGGTGGTCACCAAGGAAGACGAAAACGGTGCTCTGATGGAGCCGATGGAGCGGGTCACCATCGACGTCCCCGAGGACTTCATCGGGACCGTGACCGAGAAGATGTCGAACCGTAAGGGCCAGATGGTGGTCATGAACCCGACTGGCAACGGTCGCACCAAGATCGAGTATCGGATCCCGTCCCGAGGTCTGATCGGCTACCGGAGCGAGTTCCTGACCGACACCCGGGGCACCGGCATCATGAACACGCTCTTCGACGGCTGGGCGCCCCACGCCGGTCGGGTCGCCCGCCGGCCAACCGGGGCCATGGTCTCGGACCGAAAGGGCACGACCACGCCCTACGCCCTGTTCAACCTGCAGCCCCGGGGCAAGATGCTGGTCGGGCCCGGAACCGAGGTCTACGAGGGGATGATCGTCGGCGAGCACGCCCGAGAGAACGACCTCGACGTCAACGTCTGCCGTGAAAAGAAGCTCACCAACATCCGGGCCGCGGGCAAGGACGAGGCGGTGGTCCTCACCGCGGTCCAGGACATGTCGCTGGAGGCGGCGATCGAATTCATCGACGAGGACGAGCTGGTCGAGGTGACCCCGAAGGCGATCCGTCTTCGCAAGAAAGAGCTGCGGGCTTCCTTTCGACCCAAGCGCAGCGCTTCCTGAGGGCCGACCGGCCTTCCTCTTTCGAGGCTGTACCGACTCGGGGGACGCGCAAGATCAGGTTGCGTTCTCCTGGTCGATGCGGTGGGGCTGAGGCCATGGCCAAGGCCGTGGCGCACGCCAACATCGCCCTCGTGAAGTACTGGGGGAAGCGGGACGCCGAGCTCAATCTGCCGGTGGCGGGGAGTCTCTCCCTCACCCTGGATGGGCTCAGGACCGAAACGGTGGTCGAGCGGCTCGGGCGCGCCGGCGACGACGAGGTCTTCCTCAATGGTGAGCGCGCCGACGACGGGGCCCGGCGTCGGGTGGGCCGCTTCATCGACCGGATCCGCACCGAGGTGCGCTCCGACGAAGCGGTGCGGGTCCAGAGTCGGAACTTCTTCCCCACCGCGTCGGGCTTGGCGTCTTCGGCTTCCGCTTTCGCCGCCCTCGCCGGGGCCGGCTGCGCCGCCTTCGGCCTCTCCCGAACCGACGCGCAGCTGTCGGTCCTCGCGAGGCTCGGCTCGGGCTCGGCGGCCCGCTCCATCTTCGGTGGCTTCGCTCGGATGCAGGCGGGAACCCGTCCTGATGGGCTCGACGCCCATGCGGTCCCGGTGGACGCAGCCATCGAGCTGGGGGCGGTGATCGGCCTCGTTTCCGGAGAGGCAAAGGCGGTCGGGAGTACCGCCGGCATGAACCGCACCCGAGACACCTCGCCCTACGACACCGCTTGGGTCGAAACCGTGAACCGCGATCTCCCCGCCGTCGAGACGGCCCTCGCTCAGGACGACTTCGAGGCTTTGGCCCTGCTGGCCGAGGGCAACTGTCTGGCCATGCACGCCAACGGGCTCGCCGCCCGACCCGGCCTGATCTACTGGGCGCCGGCGACCATCGCCTTGATGCATACGGTCCGCTCCTTGCGCGCGGCCGGCGTGCCCACCTTCTTCACCATCGACGCAGGACCCCACGTGGTGGCGTTCTGTCGGCTCGAGGCCATGGCCGAGGTGCGGTCGGTCTTCGAGGAGTTGGACGGCGTGCAAGAGGTCCGCGCCTGCCGCGCCGGTCCCGGACTTCAGGTCGAAGCGTGAAGGTCAGCTGCCCGGCCAAGGTCGTGCTCCTGGGGGAGTACGGCGTTCTGGAGGGCGGCGAGGCCCTAGTGGCGGCGGTGAGTGCCCGGGCGATCGGGAGCCGCGTGCCCGCCCTCGATCTCGGCTCGCCGGTGGTGGCCGAGACGCGGGCCCGGGCCCTGGTTCAGGGTGGGCGCTACGAAGGAGGCGTGCACATCGACACGGCGCGCTTCCGGCGGGGCAAGAAGACCAAGCTCGGGGTCGGCTCTTCTTCGGCGACGGCGCTGTGCACGGCGGCGCTGGTCCGGGAGAGCGTGGACGAGACGACCTTTCGAGTGGCGCTGGACGGGCACCGAGCCGCGTCCGAGGGGCGGGGGAGCGGGATCGACCTGCGGGCTTCCTACGCCGGCGGCGTGGTCAGCTGCGCGCGCCAGCCGGGGCCCTGGGCTCCGGCCCGCACCGCGCTGCCGGGATACGCGCTGTCGATCTGGTTTCTCGGGACCTCTTCCTTGACCTCGGAGCTGATCGGCCGATGCAAGGCGGCCGCTTCGTGGCCGATCGCGGTGGCCGACTTCGGGGCGCTGGCCAAGGACGGTCTGGCGGCGTGGGCTGAAGGGGAGGCGGCCGGCTTTCTAGCAGCGGTGGACCGCTTTGGCGAGACGATGAGAAAGCTCGGCGACGACGCGGGGGTGGATCTATTGACCGAGCCCGGGCGCAAGTTGATGGACGCCGCCCGGGCCATTGGTGGCGCCGCCAAGCCTTCGGGCGCCGGAGGCGGAGACGTCGCGGTCGCTTGGACCCCCGAAGACGAGACCCTGGAGGTCGACGGTGTTCGCCGCCTGAAGCTGCGGGTCGACCCCGTGGGCCTCGTCATCGAAGAAGCCGCTGGCTGAGCTGGCGGCGGGCCCCGGTCGAGCCTCCGTCCTTGGAATCAGGGGTGGACAGAGTATGTCTAGAACGCCGGAATCGCCCGGGATTCAGGCGATCCGATCTATGTTCAGGGTGCGGATGTTCAGGTAGCGGATCGGGGATGGCGCGGGGGCGGCGGGTGGCGACGGTGGCCTTGTTCGGGCTGCCGATGGAGGCTGTCTTTGGCGACCTGAACCCCCACCACGGGCTGCGGGCGGTGCGGCTCAAAGGGACGGGCCGGGACGCGGGGCGGGCCAAGCTGGTGTCGGTGACGCGAGCGCTCCTGCGGAAGCGGGTTCGGCCGGGCATGGACGAGAGCGAGGCCCGGGCCCGCTGTCCCGAGCTCGAGGTTCGAGACCGAGATCCAGATCGGGAGCAGACCCTCCTCGCTCGAGCCGCCGAGGCGCTGATGGTCTTCGGCCCCGAGGTCGAGGTCCAGGCGCCAGGGCTCGTCCACGTCGAGATCGGCCGGAGCCTCGACGCCCTCGCGCCGCGCTTCGGGGGGGAGCCACCCACCGAGATCGACGTCGGTCAGGCGATCAGCGGCCTCATGAACGAGCTCGGCCACGACGTGGCGGTGGTGACCAGCAGCGATCCCGACACCGGCCGCACCGTTGTGGCCGAGAACGCCCGCCTGTCCCGGGTCGGGGTCGAGGTGGTGGCGGAGGCCGCCGCGGTGGAGCGGGTCGGGCAATGCAGCTTGCGCGACCTCTTTTGGACCGATCGCCTCGACGATCCCAAAGGGCTGATGGCCGCCCGCTTTGCCGAAGTGCACCGGGAGCTGTCGCTGCTGGGCCTGGAGCGGATCGAAGATCTCACCGAGCTTCAGGCCATGCCAGCCCGCTTCTCCGACGTGGAGCGGTCGCTCCGGGACCGGGCCCTGGCCCGCAGGCGGCGGCCGCTGCGCCAGCATCGACCGGCCGAACGCCTGGTCGAAGACTTCGAGCTCGATCACGGGACCGAGAACGCCGAGCCCCTCGGCTTCATCGGACGCCGCCTCGTCCACCGGCTGGTGGCCCGGCTGGAGGGCCTGGTCCGGGCCGTCCAGCGCCTGGAGCTGACCTTGATCTACGAGCCAGGCTGGCAGGACGACTTCGACGACGCCCGCCTCCGACCCCGGAGCTCGAAGCGCAGTCACGTCATCCCCCTCGAGTTCGCCCGCCCCACCCGGGACACCGCGGTCGTCTTCGCCGTCGTCCGAGAGAGGCTCCACGTGCCGGGCCTCGTCCCCGCGCTCCGAATGGAGGACAAGGG
>CAYZFR010000147.1:0-9972 GCA_964477875.1 uncultured Myxococcales bacterium | reverse complement strand
CGTCCGGCAGAGTCGGTCCAGATCTTGTCCGAAGGTCCTCCGCGCCTCGCGGGACGTCGCTCCGAGGCCGAGGCGCTGGGCGGGGTGTTGAACCGGGTGGCCCCGGTCGAAGGCACGAGGATCGAAGTTATCGCGTTGCCGCCTTCGAGCGGCGTCGGTCCCCGGCTGCAGGAGGGGATCATGTGGCTGGGCCTCGGGGCCTTCGGTATCCTGGCCTTGACCATCCTGCTGGTCCCCGCTGGGGCCTCGTCGGCTTCGAGCGCCGAGGCCCGCACTCGGGCGCCGGCCCGGGCCGAGTCCGACGCGACCCCCGATCCGAGCCTCACGGCCCGGACCGTGGAGCCGGAGCCGGTCGCCGCCGGTCCGTCCCCAGAGCCCGCCTCACCAGCGCCGATCCCCGAGGGGCCGCGCACCGAGCCCGAAGCGACCCCGCCTCCTGAGGCGCCAGCGACGGCGCCGCCGCGGCCCTCCGAGCCCGAAGAGCGACCCCAGGCCTCGGAAGACGTAGAGGAGGAGCGAATGGCCGCGCTGGGTTTCGGCGCCCCCGGCGCGCATCCGCTGGCCAACGACGAGGAAGAAGAGGGCGGACCGTCCGCTCTCCCGAGCGAGCCGATGCACTCGGCCTCGCTGCCGTCCCTGAGACCGGGCGCCGAAGACGAGGCCGAGGGGGACGGCTGGTCCCCGGCGCTGGCCGACACCCTTACCCAGCCCCAGTGGCCGACTCCCGAGCCCGCCGCGCCGGCCGATGCCAGCCTGCCCCCGTCCCAGCCGCAAGCGCCGCCGGCGCCGCCCGAGTCGGCGCCTGCAGCTCCCCCTGCGCCGCCCGAGCGACCTCGCCAACCTCGAGATGCGTCCCTGGTCGCGGGCGCCCAGATGGACGGCGAGGACGGGGTCGACATCACCCCTTACGATCCCGCCCACTATCAGCAGGTGTACCAAGCCTTCGTCGAAGCCCGAGCCCGGGTCGGCTCCCCCGCGACCGGCGTAAACCTGCAGGCCTTCAGCCGTAAGCTGGAGAGCAGCGAGCAGGGGCTGATCGAAAAGCATGGCTGTCGCGCCGTCCGCTTCGACGTGGTCGAGCGAGACGGAAAGGTCACGCTGCGCCCTCGGCTCGTTCGCTGATCCCCCTGCAAATCCTTGCGCGGGCTCTCTGCGGTCGACCCTGCTTCGAAGCCCGTGCTAACCGGTCGCCATGCTGCAGCACCTCCGGGTCCAGAACATGGCCCTCGTGGACGAGGTGCAGCTCGAGTTGGGGCCGGGGCTCACGGTCCTCACCGGCGAGACCGGCGCCGGCAAGTCCATCCTCATTACCGCCCTCAGCTTGGTCCTGGGAGGACGAGCCTCGGCCGACGTCGTTCGCCGCGGAGCGAAGGAGGCGGTCGTGGAGGCTCTGTTCGTGCTCGGACCCGAGGACGAGCTTCGCCGGCGGCTGGAGGAGCGCGGCATGGAGATGGACGGGGACGAGCTCCTGGTCCGGCGCACCGTCGGCAGCGGCAAGAGCCGGGTCCACATCAACGGGCAGCTGGCCACCGTGGGTCTGCTGCACGAGGTGCTCCGAGGCCTGGTGGACATCACCAGCCAGCACGAGCACGTCAGCCTGCTCGACGCCGACCGGCACGTGGACGTGCTCGACCGGTGGGCGGATCTACTCCAGGTCCGAGGGGCGGTGGCCGAGCAAGCGGCGGAGGTGGGGAGACTGCGCAAGGAGCTCGCCGCTTTGGACGCCGGCGACGCGGCCAAGGCCCAGCGAGAGGACTACCTTCGCTTCGCCGTCAACGAGATCGAAGAGGCGGCGCCGGTTCCCGGAGAGATGGCCGCCCTCCGAGAGGAGCGCAGTCAGCTCCGGCACCGCGACAAGATCCTTCAGGGTCTGGGCACGGCCGGGGACGCGCTCGTGGGGGGACAGGGGGCAGCGAGCGTGGGCCTCGGCGTGGCGCTGCGGGCGCTCTCGGGCATCGCCGAGCTCGACGCCCGGGCCCGCGGGTGGACCGAGGCGCTCGAGCGCGCCATGGTCGAGGTCGAGGAAGTGGCCCGGGAGGTCGAGTCGGCGGGCGCCGAAGCCCCAGACGATCCAGGGAGGCTGGAGGCCATCGACGATCGCTTGGAGGTTCTCAGGCGGCTGAGCCGAAAGCACGGCGAGGACGAGCAGGCGATCTTGGTCGCGCTGGAAGACATGAAGCGACAGCTGTCCGAGCTCGACGACGAAGAGTCCCATCGTGCCGAGCTCACGGGCCGCCTGGGGTCGGCGGCGGAGGCTCTGGCGGCGCGAGGGGCGCGGCTGAGCGAGGGGCGCCGAAAGGCCGCGCGGCGCTTCGTGACGGCCCTGCGGCGGGAGCTCGCCGAGCTGGGGCTGGGTGGGGTCGAGCTCCGCTTCGATCTCCGGCCGGTCGACGTCGGGCCTCGAGGCGCCGAGCTCGCTGAGCTCATGGTTTCGACCAATCCCGGAGAGCCCGTACGGAGTCTGGCCAAGGTCGCGTCCGGTGGCGAGCTGTCCCGTTTCCTGCTCGCCATCAAGCAGGTCCAGGCCGAGCGGGGCGGGATTCAGACCTTCGTGTTCGATGAAGTCGACGCCGGCATCGGCGGCAAGACGGCCGACGTCCTCGGGGACAAGCTTCACGAGGTTGCGGCCCGAGGTCAGGTGCTCTGCGTCACGCACCTTCCCCAGGTCGCGGCCCACGCCGACGCCCACTACCTGGTCGAAAAGTTCCAAGAGAAGGGCCGGACCCTCTCGTCGGTGCGCCGCCTCGACGAAAAAGCCCGAATCGACGAGCTGGCCCGAATGCTGGGCAGCTCCAGCACCGCGGGCGCCTCCCTCGCCAAAGAGCTCGTCCGCAGGGCCAGAGCCTGAGCGGACGCCTCGTAGGCCAAGAGCAGCGCCAAGTGGTCATCCACTCCGAGAAGCCCGGTCCGGACTTCGTCCGACCCGGGGCCCCGGGGCTGGAACTGGGCCTGGGTTCCTGAGTATGCTTTGGAAAGGCGTGCCCGAGACGTCCCTCAAAATCCTCTCCTTCGGCCTGACGGATGTGGGCATGCGGCGCGACCACAACGAGGACAATTACCTCGTGGACGACGAGCAGAGTCTCTACGTCGTCGCCGACGGGATGGGCGGCCATCTCGGCGGCGAAATGGCTTCCATGCTGGCCGTGAACACGATCCAGCAGGTGGTCAAAGACGGCCGAAAGGACGTGCTGAACGGGAACGCCTTCAAGGGGCCGATCGAAGAGCACCCGGCCTTGATGCTCCTCCCCACCGCCGTGAAGCGCGCCTGCGCAGCGATCTTTCACAAGGCTCGAGAGGTCCCCGAGCTCCAGGGGATGGGGACCACGGTCACCGGCATGGCCTTCGTCGGCGAGTACGCGTTCTTCGGCCACGTCGGTGACAGCCGGGCCTACCTGATCCGAGACGGACACATCGAACAGCTCTCGGAGGATCATTCCCTCGTGAACGAGCAGCTCAAGGCCGGCCTCATCACCGCCGAGCAGGCCCGAATGAGCCGCTTCAAGCACATCATCACCCGCTCGGTGGGCTTCGAAGAAGACGTGGCGGTGGACACGATGGTGGTCCCGACCCAGGAGGGGGACGTCTTCGTGCTGTGCAGCGATGGCCTGGCGAACCTGGTCTCCACCCTCGAGATTCGGGACTGCATCTTCGACAACTTCCTCCGCGATGCGCCCAAGTCCTTGATAAGCCTCGCCAATGAGCGCGGCGGGGACGACAACATCACGGTCGTGGTCGCCTACGTGAACGGCCGGGCCTGAGGTCGGCCTCGGGGCGGGACCCATCTCCGTCTCGGGCCCATCGGTCCGCCTTCTTCAGGGTTTCCGATCAGGGAGACCAAGGCCGGGGCACGCGGTCCAAATGTTGCGTAAACACTCATTCTGCGACAGGTTCTGAGCGCCGTCGAGGCTCATGCTTCGGCGCCACGAGCCGACTGAGGTCTACGGACCCCGGCCGCGCTCCAAGGACCGACGTGGAAGCTGAGAAACCGCGCCATCTGACCCTCATGCTGATGCCCGACACCACCGATGGCGTGGTTCGTCGCTATCGGGTTCCCCGGACGTGGATTCGGGCCAGCTTGGTCGGCGCCTGCATCCTCGTCGCGGTGTCGGTCGGTGCCATCGTCTATGGTGTCTCCGGTCACGAGCGGGCCGCCAACAATCGAGAGCTGAGGAGCGAGAACGAGACCCTCCGCGGCGAGCTGCAGGAACTCGACCGCCGTCTCACCATGGCCGGTGAGACGGTGCGCTCCCTCAAAGACTACGAGGTGCGCCTTCGCTCCCTGACCATGGTTCACGATCCGGCCCGGAACCTGGCCATCGGTCCGGTGGGTCAGGATGAGACGCGAGACGTCGACGGCGAGAGCCTGAACGCGAAGGTGCTTCGGCAGGCCCTCCTGTCCGAGGCCGATGTGCAGGAGTCGGTGAGCCTGATGAACGAGCGCCTCGAAGACTTGGAGGTCGAGGGCGAGGGCATCCACGAGCGGGTGCAGCATCTGTCGGCCTTCTTGGAAGGGCAACGCGCCCGCCTGGCCTCGACGCCGAGCCGTCGTCCCGGTCCGGGCTACGTGAGCTCGACCTTCGGCATGCGGGTGGATCCCTTCACCGGCCTCCCCCAGTTTCATCCCGGCCTGGATTTCGCCGCCAACGTGGGCGCCCGGGCAGTGGCCACCGCCGACGGCATCGTCACCAAGGCCGGGCCTTACGGCGCCTACGGCAAAACCGTCATGGTCAACCACGGCCACGGTCTGGTGACGCTCTTCGGTCACCTCTCTCGCGTGAACGTGAGAGTCGGCGACCGCGTCCGTCGTGGTGATCTGGTCGGGGGCGTCGGCAACACCGGGCGTTCGACCGGCCCACACCTCCACTACGAGGTCCGACTGAACGGAATTCCCCAGGATCCGAGCCGCTTCATCCTCGAATGAGTTCTGGGCGCAGCGTCGTGCTTGCGGCAACATGGGGGACCTCCTAGGACTCCCATGGGCATCTTCACCAAGCTGATAGGCAGCAAGAACGAGCGGACGCTCGCCAAGTTCCGTCCCCTCGTTTCGCGCATCAACGAGCTCGAGCCCGGACTTCAAGGCCTCTCCGACGACGGTCTCGTCGCGAAGACGGCGGAGTTCAAACAGAAGCTCGAGAAGGGCGCAGGCCTCGACGATATCCTCCCGGAAGCCTTCGCCGTCGTTCGAGAGGCCGCGTGGCGCACGATCCGGATGCGCCACTACGACGTTCAGCTGGTCGGTGGCATGGTCCTCCACTCGGGTCGGATCGCCGAGATGCGCACCGGCGAAGGTAAGACGCTGGTGGCCACGCTCCCCGCCTACCTCAACGCGCTGGAGGCCAAGGGTGTCCACATCGTCACCGTGAACGATTACCTGGCCAACCGCGATGCCGAGTGGATGGGCAAGGTCTTCCGCTTCTTGGGCTTGACGGTCGGAACGGTCACCCACGGCTACGACGAGAGCCACAAGCAGAGCCAATACGGCTGCGACATCACCTACGGCACCAACTCCGAGTTTGGCTTCGACTATCTCCGGGACAACATGAAGTACCGGCTGGATCAGTACGTCCAGACCCGCGGCCTGAACTACGCCATCATCGACGAGGTCGACTCGATCCTCATCGACGAAGCGCGTACGCCTCTCATCATCTCCGGACCCGCCGACGAGGCTCAGGACAAGTATCAGGTAGTGAACGATGCGGTCGCCAAGCTGGTTCCGGAGCGCCACTTCACCATCGACGAAAAGTCGAAGTCCGCCTCCCTCACCGACGAGGGCGTAGATCGCATCGAGTCCTTGCTGAAGGTTGGAAACCTCTTCTCGCCCGAGAACATTCAGTGGTCCCACCACGTCTCCAAGGCCCTCGCTGCCCATGCTTGCTACAAGCGAGACGTCGACTACCTGGTCCACGAGGGCGAGGTGATGATCATCGACGAAAACACCGGCCGCACCATGGAGGGGCGCCGCTGGTCCGACGGGCTCCACCAGGCGGTGGAGGCGAAGGAAGGGGTTCGCATCCAACAGGAGTCGGTCACCCTCGCCACCATCACCTATCAGAACTTCTACCGCATGTACGACAAGCTGTCCGGCATGACGGGTACGGCCGACACCGAGGCCGAGGAGTTTGAAAAGATCTACAAGCTCGACGTCGTCGTCGTGCCCACGAACAAGCCCATCATCCGCGACGACAAGCAGGACATGGTCTTCAAGACCGAGGCCGAAAAGTTCAGAGCCGTGGTCGACGACATCAAGGAGCGTCACGGTCGCGGGCAGCCGATCCTCGTCGGCACCCGAAACGTCGACAAGTCGGAGGTCGTTTCGCGGTTGCTCAAAAAGAGCGGCATTCCGCACATCACGCTCAACGCCAAGTTCCACCGGGCCGAGGGTGAGATCATCGCCCAGGCAGGCCAGCCGGGTGCGGTCACCATCTCGACCAACATGGCGGGTCGAGGCACCGACATCTTGCTCGGCGGCAACCCCGAGTACATGGCTCGGGCCGACGTGGCGAAGGACGAGCTCGGAGATTCCGAGGATACGGAGCGGGAGCAGGAGATCCTGGCCCAGTTCCGCTGGCTGTCCGGCTCGCCGGAGTCGGTCCCGGTGGAGATGGTGACGAAGGAGCGCGCGCATGCGCTGTTCCAGCAGCGGGCCTCCGGGGCGTCCGGCGACACGGTGGGCGACATCCGCGCCCGCTGCGAAAAGGACGCGCGGGCATCGGTGGAGGAGATCGTGGAGCGCTACGCCAAGTACCTCGAAAAGCACGAGAAGGAGTGCAAGGCCGACCGGGAGAAGGTCCTGGAAGCCGGGGGGCTCCATGTTCTGGGCACCGAGCGGCACGAGTCTCGCCGCGTCGACAACCAGCTGCGCGGTCGTTCGGGTCGTCAGGGCGATCCGGGTGCGTCGATTTTCTATATCTCCCTCGAAGACGACCTCATGCGCATCTTCGCCGGCGACCGGCTGAAGATGATGATGGAGCGCCTGGGCATGCAGGATGACGAGCCGATCGAGGCCAAGATGGTCACACGCTCGATCGCCAACGCCCAAAAGCGGGTCGAGGGCCACAACTTCGATATCCGAAAGAACCTCATAGAGTACGACGACGTCATGAACATGCAGCGCAAGAGCGTCTACGCGCTGCGGGCGAAGGTCCTCTCCGACGACCCGATGCAGGAGGACATGCTCGACATGATCGATCGGGTCGTGGTGGCGCTGGCCAACGAGAACGCATCCCCCCGGACGCCGCCCGACGAGTGGAACAAGACCGAGCTCGTCCGGCGCTTTCAGAGCGTGTTCGGTTTCGAGCCGGACCTGGATCAGGTCACCCGTCATTCGGAGCTCGAGGACGCGCTCTTCGAGCAGGCCGAAAAGAGGTTGCTGGAGAAGCAGCGGACCTTCGGCGAAGACTACATCGTCACCGATCGAGGTCTGGTTCCCAAGGACGCCATCGAGGTGACGGATCGGGAGGTCGAACCGGTGTGGCGCTTCTTGCTGCGCCAGCGCTACCTCAGTCAGATCGACGCCAACTGGCGGGACCACCTCACGCAGATGGATCATCTGCGAGAGGGCATCAGCCTGCGGGGCTACGGGAGCCGCGACCCCAAGATCGAGTACAAGCGAGAGGGCCACCAGCTCTTCCTTTCGATGAGCCGCGACATCGACTTCAACGTGTGCGCCGAGATGTTCAATCTCAAGCTCCTCACCCCCGACGAGGTGCGGGCGGAGCAGGAGCGTCGCCGCAAGGCGAGGGAAGAGATGGACAAGCTCGCCCGCATGCAGGGCGCGAGGTCTCAGGAGGGCGCCGACGCGGTTGGTCCGGGAGCGGCGGCCGCCAAGTCCGGCAACGCCGATCGCCTCTTGAAGCAGGGGGCGCGCTACAAAAAGCAGGGCAAGAAGGGCAAGGGACCGAAGGGGAAGAGTCCCAAAGGGGCCAAGGGCTCGGGAGCCCGACCGTCGGGCCCCCGTCAATGAGCCTCGTCGCCCTCTTCGGCACCTCGGCCAATCCGCCGACGGGCGAGGGGGGCCACCGCAGCATCCTGGAGTGGCTGGCTCGGGCTCGCCTCCCCGAGGTGGGGAACCGGACGGTGGACGAGATTTGGGTCCTACCTGTCCAACGGCACGTCTTCGCCGAAAAGGCCGAGATGCCGGCTTTTCATCATCGCGTGGCGATGGCTCGGCTCGCCTTCGGAGACCTGCCGAAGGTTCGGGTTCTGCCGCTGGAGGCGGAGCTCGCCCGGCGCGTCGACCGACCCGCGACGGTCGATCTGGTGGAGGCGCTGCAGCAGCATCATCCGGAGTTCGAACTCGTGCTCGTCCTGGGCGGTGATACGTGGGCCGACCTGGAGGCCGGACGTTGGAGACGCGGCCAGGAGCTGCGTGAGTTGCTGCCCATCGTCGTGGTCCAGCGGCCCGGGGAATCGGATGGATCAGGCCTGGACGTGGAGGAGTTGGAAGAGGTCAGCTCTACCCAGGCGCGCACCCACGACCTCGCTGGCGTGCCGGGTCCGGTGGCCGCCTACGCGGAAACTCACGGCCTGTATCGGACGCCTTGACCTCGGTCCGGGCTGGATTCGATGATGCCTCGACCGGTGACCATTCCCGAGCCCCCCAAGACCCGGACGCGCGCCGACAAGCTGCCCGGCACGATGCTGGCTGGGAAGTACAAGATCCTCAAAAAGATCGGCGAGGGGGGGATGGGCTCGGTCTACATCGCCAACCAAGAGCCCATCGACCGAAAGGTGGCGGTCAAGGTCCTGCTCGGTAAGCTGGCCGAAGACGAGATCAGCGTGCGGCGCTTCGAACAGGAGGCGCGGGCGATCTCGAAGATGCAGCACCCGAACACGGTGACCATCTACGACTTTGGTCGCACCGTGGACGCCCACGACGAAGAGCGCCTCTACATCGTCATGGAGTATCTCAAGGGTCGAACGCTGACCCAGGTGCTCCGGGCGGACGGACAGCTGTCGGGCTCTCGGGCCTCACGGATTCTTCGGCAGGTCTGCGCGTCGCTGGCCGACGCCCACACGGCAGGGATCATTCACCGCGACCTGAAGCCAGACAACATCTTCCTCACCGAGGTCGGTGGCGACAGCGACTGGGTGAAGGTGCTCGACTTCGGCGTAGCGAAGCTGGCCGACTCGGAGTCGGCGGGCACGCTGACCCAGACCGGCATGATCTTCGGAACCCCGAAGTACATGTCGCCCGAACAGGCGGAGGGCAAGCCGCTGGACTTTCGAGCCGACGTCTATGCTCTGGGCGTCATCCTCTACGAGCTTCTGACCGGTCGTCCGCCCTTCGTGGCCGACACGCCGGTTGGCCTGCTGCTCAAGCACATCTCTCAACCGCCGCCGCCCTTCTCCGAGCTTCGACCCGACCTGCAGGTGGACCAACGGCTGGAGGCCATCACCATGAAAGCCCTCGCCAAGAGGGCCGAGGATCGCTTTCAGATGGTGCAAGAGCTGGCCGCTGAGCTGGAGGGCTTCCAGCGAGCGGCCACCGGCGGCGACGCGGCGCCGACGGGGACGGTTCCCACCCCGATGGCCTCCGGCCTTCCGACGGAGGTGGTCGGCTCCAGTGACTCGCTGGGCGCAGCGCCGAAGTCCCCGGACGAGCTGCCGCCCAACCTGTCCGACGGCGTGGCCCTCCCCACCGCGGGCAGCGTCACCGCCCCCAGTCACTCTCTGGCCACCCGGGCGGTGGACGGCTCTGACTTCGCCGACCCCTCCATCCCGGCCACCTCGGTCCACGAGACCGTGCCTGGCGCGCCTTCGCGCAAGCCTTTGGTGTTTGGACTCATTGCGTTCCTCGCGGCCGGGGTCCTGGCCTTTGCCCTCACCCGGGGCGATGGCGGGTCGAGCGCAGTGGACAGCGTCGAAAAGCTCCCCGAGCCAGGCTCGGCGCAGACGTCGCCCCCTGTCGATGAGCCAGCGCCCGTGGCCGCAGAGGAGGCGCCCCGACCCGAGCCCGAGCAGAAGGAGGCC
>CAYZFR010000146.1:0-9994 GCA_964477875.1 uncultured Myxococcales bacterium | reverse complement strand
CGACTTCGCATACGAGGAGCCGAGCCGATGAGGCCGGTGATCCCGACCCGGGTCGCCCACGCTGGCCACGACAGCCAGCGCTTCTACGGCCGGGACGTCCATCGAGAGCTGTTGGGACGGACGAGCCTCGCGCAAGCGCTGTTGCTCTCGGTGACGGGCCAGGACGTCGATGCCGAGACGGCCGAGATCCTGACCGACTTCAGCGTCGCCGCCACGGTCGCTGACCCCCGGATCTGGCCGCTGCGCATGGCGCGCCACGGGGCGGCCTACGGCAACGTGCTGGGTGGCCTGAGCGCAGGCATGAGCTTCATGGCCCAGGCGAGGATGGGTCCCATGGCCTTCGGTCCCATCGGTGAGCGCTTGGGTGCCCTCGGGCCCGAAGCCGGCGATGAAACGGTGGAGCGGGCGGTGGCCGACTGGTTCAACCGCGACACCTTCCCGCCCGGCTTTGGGGTCCCGTTTCGAGAGGACGACGAGCGGAGTCGGGCCCTCCGGGCGCGGCTCACGGAGAAGGGACGGGGCTTCATGCCTTTCATGCGGCTTCACGACCGGGTGGTGGCGGCAGCCAGGAAGCGAAGCCGGGCCGCACCCAACTTCACCCTCACCGGCTCGGCAACGATCCTCGACATGGGCGTCCCTCCCGACTGCGTGGCCAAGGTCGCCCTCCTCGGTTCCCTCCCGAGCTTTCTGGCCAACGCGGCCGAGCAGGCGGCATCCCCGGCGCCGAGCCTTCAGCGGCTGGGCCCGGACTTCGTGGACGATCGGACGCCAGAGGATCGGATCTCGCCCCGCGCGAGTTCTCGCAACCACTGACGGGCCCATTCTCTGGGTCGAGGGCGATCGGCAGCCGCTGCCCGGAGGCCGACCAGAGCCACCTCGTGGGCGATGTCCGGGCGCCGGAGCTGGCGGAGGTGTCGCGGCGTCGGGGACGCTCCAGCACCATCGAGCCCCCAGTAGGTTCAATGGAACAACCTCGCCTCGACGATGGCCGAGGGTGGTCCAACCCAACAGCGGAAGCTGAATCCGTTGCTCCGAGAGGAGCCGCAGGAGCCGGCCCAGGGACTGCCCCAGTCGACCCGGGTGCTGATCACTTCTTCTTGCGGACGTTGGACCGACCCTCGACCGCGAGGAGGTGAAGGTCGGTGACGTTGGTGTTGGTGGGGCCGGTGTGGAGGCGGGCGTTCACCCGGCCGAGGGCGTTGTGGCTGTCGTACTTCTCGAGCACCTCGTCGACCTTCACCCCTTGATCCTCGAGGAGGCGGGTGGTGTTCCCATCGACCACTCCGCCGGCCGCATCGGTCGGGCCGTCGGTTCCATCGGTACCTGCGGCCAGGAAGGCCATGTGCTCATCGCCAGCCATGGCTTTGGCCATCAGCAAGGCCAGGTGTTGGCTGCGTCCGCCGGTGCCGAGGCTGTCCATGTCGACCTCGAGATCCGGATCGTCGATCCGGACGGTGGGTTCGCCGACGGCCACGAAGACTTCGCGACCGGTGCCGCTGCGGACCATGGAGCCAGCCCGAGCCATGTACTTCTCGACGAGGTCTTCGACCGGGCCCTCGATGGGCTTGGTGGCACAGCGCACCCGCAGGCCCATGGTCCGCGCGGCCCGGGCCGCCGCGCGGAGCAGGGTCCTCGGACCGCCGACCACGGCCGCGAAGGCGCGGCTGAGGCGGGGATCACCGGGCTTCGGAGACTCCGGGATCTCTCCTCTGCTGCCGGCCTCGAGGTACTCGCGCACCGACGCCGGGGCGTCGTCCCACAGCTCGGCTTTGGTCAGGGCCTGGATGGCGTCCTTGTAGCGGGAGGGATCGGCCACTGTGGGGCCACCTCCGATGGCGGGCAGCTTGTCGCCGACCACGTCGCTGAGGGCGAGGGTCAGGACCGAGGCCGGCGCGGCAGAGACCGCCAGACGGCCGCCTTTGACCCGGGAGATGTGGGAGCGCACGACGTTCATGTCGTGAATGTCCATGCCTGCCCGCAGCATTTTCTGCGTGAGCGTGATGCTGTCGTTGAGCCCGACGTCGGGGACTGGAGAGGTCAGCAGGGCGCTGGCGCCTCCGCTGATCAGGACGAGGAGGAGGTCCTCTTCCGACAGCTCCGAGACCAGCTCGACGATCTCGTCCGTCACCCGGATCGAGTCCCGGGTCGGTACCGGATGACCGGCCTCCCGCATCTGGAAACCCTCGACCGGCTGGGTGTAGCCAGTCTTCGTCAAGATGATCCCGAAGTTCATCTTTTCGCGGATGGGCTCCGGGACCGCCTCGGCCATGGCCGGGGCGGCCTTGCCGATCGCGACGATCCCGACCCGCTCGACGCGGTCGAGGGCGATGGCCCGGCGTCCGGCGCGTATCGCTCCGCTGGAGACCTGCAGGCGGCTCTCGACCGCTTTGCCGGCGTGGGAGGCGTCCAAGGCTTCGTTGAAGATTTGGACGAGGTCCTCGGCCAGCGGGCTCCGATTCATGGCGCTGTCCGTATAGTCAACCGATGAACTCAAATCAAAAACCAGGGGAACTATAGCCCAGTTGGCGTCGTTTCCGGGCCGAAACCGCTCGCTCGGTCGCTGCCTTTTCCTCAAGTCCGGCTTCTTCTAGGGTCTCGGGTGTCTCGGTCCGGGACGCCGGGCTTCGGCGTCCGGCCGGAGTGTCGAATGAGAGGCCTCGTGAGCGCCGTGCTTCTGCTGTGGGCCCTGCCCGTCTACGGTCAGGTTCCCTTGGAGCCTGCGCTCGAGATCGAGGGCACCGTCGATTTCTTCGCGACCGGCGGCTCCTTTACCGTTAACGACGATGCCGACGATCGACCGGATGCGCTGCTGGACGAGGGTGAAGTCCGGGTCGAAACCAGGGATATACCGCCAAGAGCCCGCTTGCTTCAGGCCTTCCTGTACTTCGGCGGATCGCTCTACGACGACGGGGACGGGATCGATGCCCCAGACGAGACGGTGGAGCTGGCCACGCCCGGCGCCGATTTTCGACCCGTCGTGGCCGAGACGGTCTCGAGCTCCGGACCCATCGATGGGTTTCCCGAGGTTACCCTATACACGGCCCGAGCCGACGTGACGGCGCTGGTGGCCGGCGGGCCCATGGCCGGTCGCTACCGAATTCGAGGTTTCGACGCCGACATCTTCGACGGGGCCCAGGAGCACACGGCGGCCAACGCCTCTTTTTCGCTGGTCCTCGTCTTCGACGAGGAGCGCCTCCCCCCGCGTGCGATCACGATCTTCGACGGGCTGCAGCCCGTCCTCGGATCGACGGTCAGCCTGTCCATAGGGGACCTCAACGTGTCTCCCTTGCCCTCCGGTGCGCTCACCTTCTACGCCCTCGAAGGGGACTGCCATCCAGGCCCTGACCGCTGTGACAGCGGTGAGAACCTGTCCGGTCCCGAACGGATCCGCGTCCTGGCGCCCCAAGGCCGGCACCTCCTCCTCCGCGATGAGGTCAACCCGCCCAACGACATCTTCAACCGCACCATCAACACGGTGAGCCCTGCCCTGCGGGGCGTCGTGGGCACGGACATCGACCGCTTCGATCTCTCCTCGCTACTCCGCCCCGGTGACGACGAGATCACCGTCGAGGTCACGGCGCCCCGCCCCGCCGGCGGAAACCGGGGCGAGCTGATCGGCCTCGCCTACATCGTGGTTGGCATCGACGTCTTCGCGCCCGAGCTGGCCTTGGATTCTCGCGTCCAGGTCCGATCCGAGCTCGGGGACCCCGTCTTTTTCGCTGGAGATCCACTGAGTGTCGTCGTGGCCTTGAGCAACACCGGCAACCTCACGGCCGAAGACGTCCAGGTCGAGCTCGAGCTTCCCGAACTCGTGGACGCCTTCGAGGTCGCGACCGCGAGCGCCACCGTCGACGGTCGCCGCGTCACAGCGACGGTGCCGAGCGTCCGCGACGGCGAGGTCGAAGGCCTGCGACTTCGGGTGCGAACCCGCTGCCCCCTTCCCGACGGAGACGTCCTCGCCCTGACCGCCACCGTGTCGGCGAGCCGCCTCGATCCCTTCGTCGTCAGCTCCACCGTGGCCATCGCCTCCGCGACCGAGTGCGGAGACCGCTTCGGCCTCTTCGGCGGCGGGGGCTGCCAGGGGGGAGGACGGGATCCGATCCTCCTTCTCCTGCTCCTGTTCGCGCCCTTCGCGTGGTGGCTGCGCAGACGAAAGCTCTATTGCATCGTCTTCGCCCTCGGCTTGGCCGGGACCGCCTGTGGCGGCGCCGACGGCGCAGAGGACCGACCCGGTCCGGCTCCCTTCGGGGCCACCTGTCCCTCCGACATCAGCATGGTGGTGGTGCCGTCGATCCGTGGTGAACCGCCCTTTTGCATCGATCCCTTCGAGGCCAGCCTCGAGCTGGGCGGCGCGGTGGGCAACGTCGTGCAGCCCCCCGGCGGAGACGGTAGCACGACCGCGGTGGCCCGCACCGGTCGCTTCGTTCTGCCTGCTCGAGGCCTCAGCTGGCACCAAGCCGCCGCCGCCTGCGCCAACGCCGGCAAGGCCCTCTGCACCGCCACCCAGTGGCAGGCCGCCTGTGGTGGGGTCGAGGACCTGACCTATCCCTACGGTGAAGTCTTCGAGCCCACGCGATGCAACGGCTTCGCCGCTGGCCGCGGCGACGTCGTCCCGACCGGCGGCCTGGTGACCTCGACCATCACCCCCAAGGGCGAGAATCTGGCCACCGGCTGCGTGTCCGCCTTCGGCGTCTACGACATGTCCGGCAACGTTTGGGAGTGGAACGCCAGCCCCCGCCTCGGCGGCCTCCGCCGAGGCCTCGCCGGCGGCAGCTTCCGCTCCAACGCGACCGGCCTCAGCTGCCTCACCCAGGATGCCGACGCCGAACCGAGCGAAGTGAACGAAGCCTACGGCTTCCGCTGCTGCAGGACTTTGGGTCCCGGGCCCGGCTGATCCGGGACCACACCCCCTGAGTCTCAGCCGCCGGTTTGGGACATGTTGACGGCGAAATGGCGGGTGACCCCGGGGACGTGAAAGGCGTGGCCGTCCCGTTTGCCGAACAACGCCTGCTCGAGGGCTCGGGCGACCTCCTCGTCGCTGCCTCCGCTCCGCAACGCGTCCCGAAATTGAAAGCCGTCCGGGGAAGCGAGGCAGGCGCGAACTTCGCCCTTGGCCGTGACCCGGACCCGATTGCAGCGGTGGCAGAAGTTGTCGGTGACCGCACCGATGAAGCCTACTCGCCGGCCGCTTCCATCCCGGGCCGGGAGGTAGCCGGCCGGACCCCGGTCCTCACGCCGCTCGGGCTCGCCGAGCTCGAGGAGGTCGGACAAGCTGGCCTGCATATCGAAGACCGACACCACGCGGTCCCGCCCCAGCTTGGCACCTTCGCCCACCGGCATCAGCTCGATGAAGCGCGGCAAGATGTCTTTCGACCACGCCCACTGCACGATCTCGTGGAGCTGGTCGTCGTTCATGCCCCGGACCACCACCGCGTTGATCTTGGTCTCGAAGCGCCCGCGCGCCGCTTCGATGCCGGCGAGGACCCGGCGAAGCTCGCCCCCCCTGGTCATGTCGGCGAACGTCTCGGGGCGAACGCTGTCCAAGGAGACGTTGATACGCCGAATGCCGGCGTCGGCCAGGGGGCGAGCCAACCCGGCGAGGGCGGTCGCGTTGGTGGTGAGGGCGATGTCTTCGATGCCGGTCTCGGATCGGATCCGGCGAACGAGATCGGGGAGATTCTTTCGAACCAGAGGCTCGCCGCCGGTGATCCGAACCGTCTTCACCCCGAAGCGCTCGAACACCCGCACCACGCTCAGGATCTCGTCGAAGCTCAAGACCTCGGACCGGGCCGAAGCAGGGACTCCCTCCTCGGGCATGCAGTAGCGGCAGCGCAGGTCGCAGCGGTCGGTGACCGAGAGTCGCAGATAGCGGAGGCGGCGACCCTGCCGATCCGCCAGCCAGCCCGGCACGCCGCGGGTGCCGCGGGCAGCCGAGGCCACCGGGTCCGCGACCCGGGCCGTCACGTCGTTGTCGCAGCCCACCGCGACCTCGTTCACCACCGGCAGTCGACCCATCGCGCCCGGGAGCCTAGACGTCCCGACCTGAGGATCGAAAGCAATGGGAGCCATTCACCCCCGTAGAGACCTCTCAGGGCGCGGAAGCTTTCGGGCCTTCGGTCTCCGCTCCCGAGGTCTCGGCGCCGGGCCGCTTTCGGGCCCGGGCGGCCTTCAAAGCGGCCCGAAGACTGTCCTCGAGGCGATCCTGCTCCTCCTGGGCCTGAGCGGTAGTGGGCGGCGGGGGCACCTGGTCGAGCATGGCTTCCGCATTCTCCAGCTCGCCGGCCTCCAGGGTCTCCTGGAAGCTGCGGACGAAACGACTCCGGGCCAAGGTGGCGGGAAGGTCCAGCCTGACGGCCCAGCGTCCATCCTCGAGTCGCTCGGATCGAAATCGCATGGTGAGCGGCCGCGTCTTGGGCATGTCGGGCATCGCCTGACCGACCCGCTCGGCCGAAAAGGGTAGCGGATTTTCGAGCTCGAGGTCGGCGACCACCACGTGGTGGTCGTCTTGCTTGTCGGCGATCTCGACCATCTCGTGTTCGATGGGAGTCGGCGGGATGGCGAGGGCTTCGAGGGCGGTCCGGGTGTCGGCCTCCATGCCCGCCCGAAGGAGCTCTCGATCGTCGGGATGGACGGCGGCCGCCGCCCGGTCCACATCGCCGGTCTCCAGGCCCTTCAGGAGCTCGTCCACGGCCTTCACCGAGGGCGGCATGCAGCCGATGGTGGTCAGGGCGAGGAGCGCGAGAAATCGGGGGCCCACGCCAGCATCCAACTGCAGGGGGCGGCTCGACGTAAAGTCCCAGGGTGGGACGAGCTCACACCATCTCGCGGCGGGAGAGGACGAAGCCGGCCAAAAAGAGGAAGGCCAGGGCCCAGAGGCCCCCGTAGAGCAGGGCGAGGCCGAACTCGAGGCCCGGAATGGTGAGCTGATACACGGCCTCGGTCCGAAAGTTCAGGCGCTGCAGGTTGGGCAGGGCCCAGGAGATCACCAGGGCCAGGGTCTCGTTGCCAGCCGGAGAGCCCTCCAGCGACAGACGACTGAGCCGGACCAGATCGTCGGTCGAGCTGGCCGCGATCCAAAAGCCCAGCCCCATCCCCGTGCCCAGCATCGGGGTGGTGAAGGCCGACAGCACGAGGCCGAAGCTCCCCAGGAGCGCCGCCTCGACGAAGCCACCGATCAGCGCGTAGAGGTCGTGCAGGGTGGGCGTGCCCTCCACCATCGCCAGCGTCGAGATCACCACGATGCCGAAGCCGGCGGTAGCCAGGGCCAAAACGGTGAACAGACCGAGAGCTCGGCCGAGGACGTAGCTCGTGCGGTCCAGGGGCCGCGTCAAGACCACGAAGAGCGTCTT
This sequence comes from uncultured Myxococcales bacterium, assembly GCA_964477875.1. GTDB lineage: Bacteria > Myxococcota > Kuafuiibacteriia > Kuafuiibacteriales > Kuafuiibacteriaceae > Kuafuiihalomonas. The sequence goes on along the minus strand of CAYZFR010000146.1, from coordinate 2,645 downwards.
CCGGTCGAGCTCGGAGTGGATCAGGCCGACGCTCAGCAGAAGCGCCATCAGGTCGACGGCCAGCGTCACCCCGGACAGGCCGATGCTGCGGACCACCCGATCCCGGTAGCCGAAGGTGATGTTGGAAACGACGACGGCGAGCAAGATCATGGCGAGGCCGAAGATCGCGATGTTGAGAAAGGTCCGCTGCCGGACGATCTGACGGAGGGTGTTGGAGGCGATGAGCCGAATACCGTTCACGGGCGAAGCTCCTCTCGACCTGCGCCCAGGGCCCGGACGAACAAGGTCTCGAGGTCCTGTCGGTGGGGTTCGAACTTCCGGACCACGACCCCCGCCGCCACCGCAGCAGCCAAGGCGCGGCGAGCCTCATCTTCGTCCTCGAACTCGGCAGCCCAGGTCTGGGGTCCGCTCTGGACGAAACGGTCGGCGAAGCCGGCCAGGCCGCCTCGAGATAGGCCCGCGAGCTCCAGGGTCACGCTCTGGGTGGTCTCGGCCAGGATCTCGTCGAGGGCGCCGACCCGGACCGTTCGGCCCTTGTCGACGATGGCGACCCGACGGCAGGTGAGCTCGACGTCGGGCAGGATGTGGGTGGAGTAGAAGACGGTCCGGCCCTCTTCGGAAAGCTCGAGGATCAGCTCCCGCATGAACTTGCGCCCGATGGGGTCGAGGCCGGTCATGGGCTCGTCGAGGATCAAGAGCTGGGGCGAGCCCATCATGGCTTGGGCCAAGCCGGCGCGCTGAAGCATGCCCTTCGAAAAGCCTCGCAGCCGGCGCTTCAGCGCGTGGCCGAGACCCACGCGCTCCAGCACCTCTCGGGCTTCACGCTCGGCCTCGCGCCGCCCCAGGCCGCCCAGCTGGCCGAACCAGGCCACCAGCTCCATGGCCGTCAGGTAGTCGTAGAAGTTGGTGTGCTCCGGCATGAAGCCGACTCGGCCCCGCCAGCCGGCCGCGTGGCTGGGCTCGCCGAGCAACCGGAGCGTTCCGCCGTCGGGGCGTATCAGGCCCAGCAGCGCTTTGATGGTGGTGGTCTTGCCGGCACCGTTGGGTCCCAAAAAACCGAAGATCTCCCCCGGCTCGACCTCGAAGCTGACGTCTCGGACCGCTTCCACGCGCTTGCCCCGGAAGCCGCTCCTGAAGACCTTCCTGAAATTCCGAACCTCAATCAATCGTCGTCTCCAAGCCCGGTGCGCCTTCGATCTCGAGGTCTTCGAGCACCTCGAAGTCTCGCCGCGGGACTTCCGAGGTCCGGGCCACGCATCGGCCGCGCCGCTCGCCCGCTCCCTGGTGGATGCCGAGCTCGATCGGCTTGCCGAAGGAATCCTCCAGCGGAAGCTCGGCGAAGCCCCTTGCCACGATCTCTTCCGGCGTCCGGGGCAATCGGCCCTCCGCGCGCCGAAAGGCTTCGCAGGCCTCGTCCCAGGCCATCAGGAGCTTCTCGCGCTTCGCGAGGCGGATTCGGTCCAAGGCGTCTTCCCGCTGCGGGCCGGGCGGCAAAGTCGGCAGCAGCTCTCGAAGCATGGCGATGGCGTCATCGGGTCCGGTGGCCAAGGTCCGGGCCCGGCCGGCGAGCGAAGACAGGAATCGAGGGGCGCCCGGTATCTGAGCGGCCTTGGCGTACAGACGGGAGGCCTTCAGGTTGTCCCGCTCGATGAAGAAGGCGTTGTAGGCCTGAATGGCGTAGAGCTCCCAGTGAGGGCCGAGGGCCTTCAGGCCCTTCCGGCAGAGAGCGTTGGAGTCTTCGGCGGAGCGCGCGTAGGCGGACAGGATGATGGCCACCGACCAGTAAACGGTGAAGTATCGAGGATCGAGGTCGGTGGCGAGCTCCGCGAAGCTTCGGAGGACCTCGGCCTTGGCGGAGAAGGCGGCCTCGCTTCCGCTTCCGATGTACTGAATGGTCCTGAGCCACGTCAGGTCGGCGGCCGCCGGGGCGTGGTTCAGGCTAAAGGCGGACATGAGCTCGGGACCGGGACTCTGGAAGCCCTGGGCCTGGGCCTGGAGGTCCAAAGAGGGGCTCTCCGGAAAGGCGACCCAGCGTAGGCCAGTGGCCGCGAGCGCGAAGGCGACGGGCAGGGCGGCGCGCGAGACCGGGCTCATCAATAGCGCTCGGAGGTGACTCTCACGGACTCGTACGGAAATCCCGAGGTGTTTCCGTAGTGACTGGCGACCGGACAGCCGCCGGAATTCAGGTTGTCGGTGCAGTGAATGTATTCAGCCAGGGTGCCGTTGCCGTCCAGATCGCTGGCCCCGGAGCAGGTGTAGTCCGGCGCGACCCCGCCTCCCGGGTTCACGGCCTCGCAGGCGTACTGAAAGAAGAACTGCCGGTCGATGAGGGCCGAGCCGATGGACTCGAAGGGCTTGTCGACCGCGGCGCAAGGGTTGCTGAAGGCGACGTTCGTGTCGTCCCAAAGGCGCCGGGTCGGCGTCACCGGCCCCGGAGGGTTGGGCACCGTCGCCGAGTAGCAGTCGTACTCGGCCCGGTGGGTCTCCTGGGTGATCTTGATGGTGTTCAAGACGACGAAGGCCTCGCTGGCTTTCGACTGGAGCTGGTAGTCGCGAAAGCGCGGGATGGCGATGGAGGCCAGGATCCCGATGATGGCGACCGCGATCATCAGCTCGATGAGCGTAAAGCCGGCCCTAGGGGGGTG
>CAYZFR010000145.1:0-9998 GCA_964477875.1 uncultured Myxococcales bacterium | reverse complement strand
CTAGTGAAAACGGAGTGGTCTGGAAAGGGGGGAGAGTCTTCCTTTCCTCGCGAGCACTGGCCGAACCACGCTCATTCGGACTCTGACTTACCGATCTCGGTCTGAGCAGCCTGAATGTAGAGCGCTGCGATGGCGACGGCGTAGACTCCGATCAAACAACCCATCGTCGCTCGCACGAAGGGCTCGGCGGTGATGGCGAGGCGCAGGAAGATGGTCACGGTGGTGAAGCCAAAGTTGCGGAAGACCACACGAAACTCGTCGGAATAGCGCAAAGAGACGAGGACGAGGGCGATGTCGAAGAAGATGAAGGCGGTGAAGATCGACGTGTAGAAGCCGGCTTCTCGGCTGCCGTTCAGGAGCTCCACGGACGCCTTGCCAGCCTGTAGCAGTACGACTCCGAGGAGCAGCAGGGCCAGGAGTTTCTTGGTCTGGATGAAGCGGCCCTGCTTCTCGGGCGACTCGGTGATGGGCCGATGCTTTAGGAGCCGCCGGTAGGCCACGATGAGGCCGAACAAGATCAGTGCCCCGCTGGCGTCGGCGGCCATGTTCCAAATCGGGAGGATGCCCTCTTCGAAGCTGATCGGATTGGGCAGCGCCGAAAGATTGATCGGCTCGCTGAAGTTCTTGAGCTCTTCGAACGACTTTCGAAGCAAGATGAGAGCGAAGACCTCGAGCTGCTTACCGACGGATCCCGAGACCGAGGCAGCGAGAGCGAAGACCAGGTCGATGACCTCGAATATGAGCAGGAAGTCGACCGTCCACTCGACGGCGACGAAATGATTCTGGGGAAAATCCGCAAGCCGCTCCGGTAGAAGCCGCTCCCGGCTGAGCTCGATGAGAACGAGGGTGACGCCGAAGAAAGACAGCAGGCTGAAGGAGACGAATTTGCGGGCGCCGTCACTGGACCACGCATCTTTGAGCCGGTCGAAGACCTTAGCCGCGCCTTCCCGAAGCCAGTCCATCCAGGCCCGAACTCACGAGACGGCGAGGCGCAGGTCAACGGAATGGGTGACCAAACCACGACCCCCGGTTGATCTCGCCCAATCGGCCGTTCAAGCCCGCCAGGAGCGAACAAAGACCGCTGGCCTGGACACACAGGACCCGACGGGCAATATGCAGGGGTGCGACGCGCTGGTCTCCTCCTGGTAGTTCCTCTGATGCTCTACGTCGTCGGGTGCGGCGAGGACATCGAAGGCATCGTCCGGCCGCCGGGCTATTCTGGTGAAGGCGGCGGCACGCCCGACGCGGGCAGCGGTCAGATCGGAAACGACTTCAGGTTCATAGGGCCCGACCTCGGTCCTCCGAACATGACCACGCCAGAGTGGATGGGGGACGGCTTCGTTCAGGACGGTCAGCCCTTCCGCATCCGAGGTGTATGCTGGAACCCGGTGCCCAAGGGCGGCACCCAAGCCGTGGACCGGGACTTCGCGGGCTTCGTCGAGCAGGACTCGGCGCTGATGGCGGCGGCTGGCATCAACGTGGTCCGGACCTACACCCCGATCACCGACGCGTCGGTTCTCGACGAGCTGCTGGCCAACGGGATCTTCGTCATCCAGCAGGTCTACATCGCGGCTTCGGTACCGCTCGCGGACATCGACGCCGCCATCAACGCCACCGTGGACCATCCCGCCATCCTGATGTGGGAGGTCGGCAACGAGTGGAACTACAACAACCTCTTCTCCGAGCTGAACGACGAAGAGACCCTGCAGCGGATCGAGGAAGCGGTCGCTCGGGTGAAGAGCCTCGACACCACGCACCCCGTCTCTACCGTCCATGGCGAGCTCCCGAATCAAGCCACGCTGACCGCCCTCGCCGGCGTCGACGTCTGGGGCCTCAACGTCTACCGGGGCCTGACCTTCACGAATCTGTTCATGCAGTGGGAGGCTCGTTCCGGCGCCCCCTTCTACATGGCCGAGTACGGCGCCGACGCCTACGACGCTCGCATCCCCGGTCCAAACCCGGCCGCCCAGTCCATCGCGACCCTCACCCTCACCCGGGCCATCCGAGACAGCGACGCCCTCGGCGGTACCATCTTCGAGTTCGCGGACGAGTGGTGGAAAGACCCGAGCGGCAGCCTCGACGTCCAGGACACCGGCGGCATCGCCCCCGGCGGCGGTCCTCACCCCGACGCGACCTTCAACGAAGAGTGGTGGGGTCTCGTGGACATCGACCGCCGCCCCCGGCCAGCCCTCGAAGCCTTCGGCCAGGCCTGGTACGACTAAGAGTACTTGCTGACCTGCTAACTGCTGCGGCTTTCGATCCGCAGGGAGCTGCCGCCTTCGGTGGCCCTACGAGCGCGACCATGCTCCCTCTGGGTGCCCGACGTGCCTCGAGTACGGCGCCGCCGGTTCGTCAGAACTTGGGGTGGGCTTCGGCGTCCCAGAAGCCCCAGTAGGCGCCGCAGTCGCCCTCGTCACCGACCTTCCAAGCTTCGTCGAAGGCCGAGAACCAGAACAGCGGGACGTTCGCTGCCGTCGCCCATGGAATGAGGTTGAGAGCATAGAGCGCGGCGTTGTCGACCCCTGGTTCGGCTTCACCCTCTGGCGTACCTCGGGTTGGCCAACCGGTCTCGGCGATGATGACTTTCTTGCCGCCGGCGATCGACTCGACGCGCCGGACCATCTCTTTCACGTACCCCGCCGACCACTCCAGGCGGCACTTTTCCCAAAAGGGGTAGCAGTTGATGGGGAGGAAGTCGCAGACCTCGACCAGGGCAGGATGCTCGACGAACTGGAAGTACGCATCGACGTAGGCCACCGGAACGCTCGGCGCAGCTTCCCTCACCCGGCGAATCGCGCCCACGATCGACTCCAGCGCGAGCTCTCCCCGAAGCAGGACCTCGTTCCCGACCGCGACCAGGTCCGCGTGCCCGGCCCGGGCCTGCCCGATGACCGCCTGAATCTCCTCTTCGTTGCGCGCCGTGTCGTCGTCGAGCCAAGCTCCGACCAGAGTCTTCAGCCCCAGCTCGTGGGCCATCGCCGGGGCATGCTCGTTTCCCTCGTAGCAGGAGAAGGTGCGGATCCATTGCGTGTAGGGGGCAATCAGCTCCAGCCGCTGCCGCACCTGCTCGGGGCTGAGCTGGAAGTGGTCGGTCGGACTCTGGCCCGGCGCATACGCACTGAAACACAGCCCATGGAGCCCGTCCTGGAGAAGCTCTCGCAGTCGCGCCTTTACTTCGTCCGAGGAGAGTTCAGCGCCGTGGAAGGCACCGGCGAACTTCTCGCCCATGAGCTTGCTGCTCTCGCCATGAAGTCGACTCACGGCCTTGCGGGTTAGCACGTCCGTCGAAGGCTGGCCCAGCCGCTGCTCGGCCCAAAAACCGGAAATTGCTTCGAGTCTGGCGGTTGGGCTTGCGCGGGACTCAAAGCCCCGTCTTCCCTCATCCCATGAGCGGAAAGACCGGCCTGTCACGCAGAGGCTTTCTGGGCGCCACGACGGCGGTCGGCCTGATGGGAGGTCGGAGCGCCGAGGCGAAGAGCGAGAGGAACCCAGCCGAGGTCGTCCCGGCCCAGGGCCAAGCCATGCGGCTGCGGGTGAATGGTCGAAGCCACACCCTGGTTCTCGAGCCCCGAACCACTCTGGCCGACGCGCTTCGGGACCAGCTCGGGCTGACCGGCACCAAGGTGGTGTGCGACCGCGGCGCCTGCTCGGCCTGCACCGTCTTCCTGGATGGAACCCCGGTGGTGTCCTGCTTGACCCTGGCCCTGGATGCCGTGGGCAGGGAGGTCACGAGCATCGAGGGCGTGGCGAAACCCGACGGCAGCCTTCACGTGGTGCAAGAGGCCTTCGTCGAGCACGACGCCATGCAGTGCGGCTACTGCACGCCTGGCATGGTGATGAGCTGCGTGAGTCTTCTCGAACGCAACCCGGATCCGAGCCTGGAAGACGTGCGGACCGCGACAAGCGGCAACCTCTGCCGCTGCGGAACCTACCCCAAAATCTTCGCCGCCACTTTGGACGCCGCCGCCCATCGGAAGAAGTCGAGAGGCTGAGTCATGAGCACTCGAAAGGAACGCTTCCCTCGCGGCATCGCCGAGCACGGGCTCACCACGGTCCAGCGAGAGATCCGCGACAACGAGCCTCCTGCTTGGCCCGTCAACGCCGATCTGGTCACGGTCGGCAAGCCGACGGCGCGGCTGGACGGCCGGGCCAAGGTGACCGGCGAAGCGCGCTACAGCTCCGACGTGCAGCTTCCGGGCATGCTGTACGCCGCTCGCATCACCTCGCCCGTGCCTCACGGCCGCATCCTTCGCATCGACACAAGCGAGGCAAAGCGCCTCCCGGGCGTGGAAGCGATCCACATCCTCCGGAAGGTGCGGGGCTCGGCCTCCTTGCTCGAACCGACGGACCAAGAGCGCGGGGGCAAGACCGACTACCCCGTCCTTCGCTACGCCGGCCAGCCCATCGGCGCTGTCGCTGCGACCAGCCAAGCCATCGCCGACGAGGCGGCTCGGCTGGTGGAGGTGAAGATCGAAACCCTCCCCCACGTCGCCGACCTGGAAGCGGCGATGAAGGCCGACGCCCCCGCCGTCTTCCCCGGCCCTGCCGTCATGGGCGGCAGCGCCGGGGGTGGAGGCGGCGCCCGCCAGGTCCCACAAGACGGGAACGTTCGCGGCCCGGCCCGCCGGGCCCGGGGGGACGTCAAAGCCGGCTTCGAAGAAGCTGACCTCGTGGTCGAGGCCGAGTATCGGACCCAGGTCCAGACCCACTCTGCGCTCGAAACCCATGGGGTGGTCGCCGACTGGAAAGAGGAAGGGCTCACGGTCTACGCCTCTACCCAAGGCACGAAGACGGTTCGCGACGAGCTCGCCCACGTGTTCGGAATCCCGCGCAGCCGCGTTCGCGTCATCACCGAGTACATGGGGGGCGGCTTCGGCGCCAAGTTCGGCGCCGGCAACGCGGGCGTTCTCGCCACCCAGCTCAGCCGCGAGAGCGGACGGCCCGTCCGACTGATGCTGAACCGCAAGGAAGAGCATCTCTCGGTCGGCAATCGCCCCAACTCGATCATGCGCCTGAGGATCGGGGCCAAGAAAGACGGCCGGCTCACCGCCATCCACCACGTCAGCCACGGAACCGCCGGGACCGGAACCGGCGCCGGCACCAGTGCCCCCGCTCGCAACCTTTATGCCTGTCCCAACGTCCTCACCGAAGACTACGACGTCTTCACCAACGCAGGGCCTTCGACCGCGTTTCGTGCGCCGGGCCATCCGCAGGGCTGCTTCAGCTTGGAGCAGAGCATCGACGAGTTGGCCCACCGCCTGGACATGGACCCAGTGAAGCTTCGTGACGTCATCGACGTGAGCTCCACGCCCAACGACGAGAGCGCGGCGCGCCGGCACGAGCGCGCCGTCGGCGCGGAGCGAATCGGGTGGAAGGACCGACCGAAGGCCGGGAGCCAGGAGGGTCCGCGCATGCGGGGCATCGGCATGGCCCAGGCGGTTTGGTATCGGATCGTGGACATGAACAGCTCGGTCGAGGTCCGCATCGACAGGGACGGGTCGGTGGCCCTCTTCTCGGGGGTGCAGGACATCGGCACCGGCATCCGCACCGCCCTCGCCCAAGTGGTGGGCGAGGAGCTGGGCCTGCCGGCGGCCGAGGTGCGGGTCGTCATCGGCGACACCACCCATCCAACCGGCGCCGCCTCCGGCGGCAGCAAGACGACCGGCTCCATGACCCCACCCGCCCGCAACGCCGCCTGGCAGGCCGGACGAAAGCTGGCGGAGGCGGCGGCCCAAGAGCTCGGCGTCACCGCCGAGCGGCTACGCTTGATGGACGGCCACCTCGTCGACGAAAGGGACGAGAAGCGCCGCCTCCCGTTCCGGCGGGCGGCGGCTCTGCTGGAGGTGGAAGAGGTGCGGGTGAGCGCGAGTCGTCAGAGCGACTATGGAACCCGAGGCCGAGGGCCCGAAGGTCTGGGCGGCGTTCAGTTCGCCGAGATCGAGGTCGACGCCCTGACCGGCTGCATCCGGGTGGAGCGCGTGGTGGCGGTCCACGACTGCGGCCGACCGATCAACACCCTGGCCATCGAGTCCCAGATCAACGGCGGAATCTTGCAGGGCATCAGCTACGCGCTGTTCGAGGACAGGATCATCGACCCTCGCTCCGGCCACATGGTCAACGCCAACCTGGACCAATACAAGATCTTGGGTTCCAAGGATACGCCGGTCATCGAGCCCGTGATCCTGGAGCAGTATCACGGTCGCAGCTCCACCGACGCCAACGGTATCGGTGAGCCGGCCACCATCGCCACCAGCGCCGCCATCGCCAACGCCTTCTTCAACGCCACTGGGGTTCGGATCCGAAGGCTGCCCATGACCCCGGACGTCGTGCTCGAGGCCCTAGAAGAGGGTTGGCGCCCCAGGCAGGCGAGGCGCTAGGGGGGTGTCATGAAGTCATTCGAATGGTCGTCGCCCGCGCGACTCGAAGAGGTGGTCGAGCAGCTCGCACAGACCCCCAACGCGGTGGTGAAGGCAGGCGGCGTCGACCTCGTCGACCTGATGAAGGAGGGCCTGGTCCAGCCGAGTCGGGTGATCAACCTGTCCGGCATCGCCGAGCTGCGCGGTGTACGTCGGGGCAAGAACAAGAGCATCCGCATCGGCGCCCTCACCACCTTGGCCGAGATCGCCGAGCACGAGGAGCTCGGCCGGGGATGGCGAGCCCTGGCCCTCGCGGCCCAACACGCCGCCACCCCTCAGCTTCGCAACATGGCGACCCTGGGCGGCAACCTCGTTCAGCGCCCCCGCTGCTGGTACTTCCGTTCCGCGGACTTCGTCTGCAGGAAGAACGGCGGTCAACGCTGCCAGGCCCAAGACGGCGAGAACCAGTACCACGCCATCTTCGGCAACCAGGTCTGCGCGATCGTTCATCCGTCGACCCCCGCCACCGCGCTCACCGCGCTCGGCGCGACCGTCCACCTCGCCGGCCCCCAAGGCCGACGCTCGGTGAAGATCGAAGACTTCTTCGTGCCTCCCGAGGAAGACGTCTCTCGTGAGTCGGTGCGAAGAGAGGACGAGATCATCGTCGAGGTCGAGCTGCCTGCGCCGTCCTACGGCTGGCGGAGCGCCTACCACAAGCAGACCCACAAGCTGTCCTTCGACTGGCCCATCGCCGACGTCGCGGTGGCGGCAAAGATGGACGGGCCGGTGGTGGCCGACTTGCGCATCGCCCTCGGCGCCGCGGCGCCGGTCCCGATGCGAGCCCACGAGGCGGAGGCAGTGCTGCGCGGACAACGTAACGACGAAGAGCTCAGGGCCCGGGCCGCCTCCAAGGCCATGGCCTCGGCGACCCCCCTGTCGAAGAACGCCTACAAGCTCCGGGTCTTCGAGGCCGTGATCGGCCGGGTGCTGGGGGAGGTGCTGTCGTGACGGGAAGAGAGCTTTTGGGATGTCGAGCTCGAGCCAAGCCGGTGTGTCGCCACTTGCGCTCCAAGACCCCCGGCGACGGCGACATCGACGCCGGCTGGGAAGAAGGCCTGCACAGCAACGCAAGTCACTGGTGCCTCGCCACCATGGACGCCGTCGGCCCCGACGACCAGGTCGCCCACGCCCAGGACTGCCGCTACGGCCGCGGCTGCTTCGAGCCTGTAGCGTAGCGGGAGACGTCGGCGTCGGTCACGGGCGCGAGGACGCCTTCCTCGTCGTGCCGAGTCACGAGCAGCCGGGTTTCATCATGATCGCCCGCATCAGGGCGCCCATTATAGTCGGCGCTTCAGCTCTCCGCCTTTGATGAGCTTCTCGAGCTCGCTCGCGCCGCCGATGAGTACGCCCTTGACGAAGACCATGGGGAAGGTCGGCCAGCCGGTGAACATCTTCAGCGCCGTTCGACGGCGCCATGAATTCATGTAGCTGCCGTACTCCAAGTAGCTGTAGGCCACCCCCGTTTGGTCCAGGGCTTTTCGCGCCTTCTTCGGGAAGGGATTCTGGGCCATGCCGACGACGAGGACGTCGTGTTCGCGCGAAGCGGCGTCGACCTCTTCGACGATGTCTCGGTGGTGATTCGACACCATCTCTCTGATGGCCGGGTCGAGCCGCTCTTCCTCCAGGACTTTCCGCACTGGGAGAGAGGTAGGCCGGCCCACCCAGATCGACAAGGAAACTCCAACTGGCAGCTCGGCTCTGGAGAAAATCGGTGTTCCGAGGCCTCTTCTCCCCTACGCACGAAGTTTCTGGGTGGGGATGATGACGTCGATGCGACGGATTCGGCCGTCTCGCCCGAAGAGGTGGGCGGCGTCGGTCCTCTCGAGGCGAGGGAACTCGCTAGGGCGCTTGGCCCCGCTGGCCTCGGTGACCGTCAGGGCGGCGGGGCCCTCGCCTAGGGTGTAGATCACGGGGACGCCGGCCAGGGTGAAGCAGAGCTGTCCCGCCTCCAGATCCAGCCGCTCGCCGCCGGGGATGGTCACCGCGTCCGGCTCGTCCAGGAAGTCGGCCCGAGCCAGCATGAAGGGCTCGAAGCTGACTTCGCCGCCCCAGATCCGAACCCCCAGCTCGCCGTAGCGGGCCATGATCTCTTCTTTCACCTGGCCGGTCATGCCGGGCTGCTGAGCGCCGGCGTGGCCTGGAGTGTGGCTGTAGGGGTCGCTCGGGAAGGCACCGAACTCCTGGGCCGTCTTGGCCGGCCCTAGGCCCCCGCGAATGCGAAAGTAGCGATTCAACAGCTCCGAGACCACACTCGGCGCCGCCCCCTCTCGTCTCGCTTTTTGCAGGCTCTCTTGCACAGACAGGAGCAGCTTCGCGACCATGTGCCAATAGATGCAGCCGAGCCCCTCGTAGCCGTACATCGTGCCCGAGCGACCCGTGAACTCCCGGTGCTCGAAGACCCTCTCCCAGAGGTCGGCCAGCGCCTCACGATGGGCGTCCACGAGCTGGCTCCACTCGGGCCGCCGCCCCAGGCCATCCAGGGCTTCGTGAAGATCGTCCTCGTTTCGAAGGTCCGCCCCGAAGCGGATCACGCCCTCGACGTCCTTCTCCACCACCTGGACCTGGCCTTCGGCAAGGAGCTTGGCTACCAGGGGGTTGGGCTCGGCCTCCTTTGGCACCTGGTTCTTCTCGAAGAAGCCGGGCAGGGCCCGGTCCGGATAGAGCATGAAGCTCTTCTGGTCCGGCCGGTAGACCTTGCTCTCGAACAGCGCGTCGATGACCTCCAAGGACTCCTGGGGCGAGAGCACCCCCGCTCCCAGGACCGCCATTTGCCCCTCCAGCATCTCGTACAGGCGCCCGATCTTGGCTTCGTCCTTCCGCAGGTCGATCACGTTGTAGGAGTGGAAGAGCCCGTCGGGCCGGCGGTTCGCCCGAATCGAAGCGTCGACCAGAGCCCGGGCGTGGCCGAGGAGCGCCTTCAGGTCGGCCAGCTCGCAGCTCCCCCCGGCGCGCAGACCGCCTCCCCCGACCTCGGCCCGGTACCGCTCGAAGGCCCGGCCGAGCTGATCGAGCACTTTTCGGCGCCCGCGGTCGTCGATCTCCGCCTTCACCTCGACGCTCGACAGAACCTGGTGAACCTCCCGGAGCCAGTCGTCGACTTGGCGAGACAAGGGCAGCGCCTGCTCCTCGGTCAGCGAGTCGAAGATCCGCTCGCAGACCTCCAAGTGCCGGCGCAGCTGATAGGTCGTGACCATGGACAGCCCAAAGCCCGCCAGAGCGTTGTTCGCGTCGTTCCACTCCGGCCGCTGAGTGTTCATCCAGATCCCGCCGCCGAGACAGAAGTTCGACAGCTTCGAGAGGATGGGGACGAGCAGCTTCTCGCCCAGGGTGACCAGGACCACCTGCTCTCGATCGTCGAGAAGCAGGCGGGCATCGGAGCCGATGCGCTTCTCGAGTTCCTCGCTCTCTTTTTGCCTCGCCTCGTCGAACTCGATCGTGTCCCGGGGGTCGGCCACGATGTCGGCGTAGGACTTCAACCGGTAAGGCACGTCGGCGTAGGCGAACACCGGGCGCGTCAACCAGTCCTGCAGCTTGCCGGGGTCGAAAGCCTCCGCCAGCTCCAACAGCCGAGTGAGATACACG
>CAYZFR010000144.1:0-10055 GCA_964477875.1 uncultured Myxococcales bacterium | reverse complement strand
GGCCGGGACCCCAAGTCCGCTCAGGCGTCGTGGTAAAGCTCGAACTCCAGCGGGTGGGGGCGCTTGCGGATGACGTCGATCTCGTTGGTGCGCTTCCAGTCCAGCCAGGTCTCGATGAGGTCCTTGGTGAACACGTCGCCCTGAAGCAGGAAGTCATGGTCCGCCTCCAGGGCGTCCATCGCTTGCTCGAGCGAGACCGGGCAGGTCGGGACGTCGGCCAGCTCCTCGGGGGAGAGGCCGTAGATGTCCTTGTCCAGCGGGTCGCCGGGATCGATCTTGTTCTGGATCCCGTCCAGGCCCGCCATGAGCATGGCGGCGAAGACCAGGTACGGATTGGCCATCGGATCCGGGAAGCGGGCCTCCAGGCGCTTGGCCTTGGGGCTGGCGCTCGCCATCGGGATCCGGATCGATGCGGAGCGGTTACGCGAGGAGTAGGCCAGGTTGATCGGCGCCTCGAAGCCCGGCACCAGACGCTTGTAGCTGTTGGTGGTCGGGTTGCTGAAGGCGCAGATGGCCCGAGCGTGCTTCAGAATGCCGCCGATGTAGTGCATGCCCATCTCGCTGAAGCCCGCGTAACCGTCGCCCGCGAAGAGGGGCTTGCCGCCCTTCCAGATCGACTGGTGGATGTGCATGCCCGAACCGTTGTCGCCGAACATCGGCTTGGGCATGAAGGTCGCGGTCTTTCCGTTCCGGTAGGCGACGTTCTTCACCACGTACTTGAGCCACTGGACCTTGTCGGCGCAGTCGACCATCGGGGCGAAGCGGAAGTCGATCTCGCACTGGCCACCGGTCGCGACCTCGTGGTGCTCGCGTTCGACCTGGATGCCGACCTTCTTCATCTCCTGGGCCATCTCGATGCGCAGGTTGTGGATCTTGTCGATGGGGCTGACCGGGAAGTAACCGCCCTTGTGCTTCGGACGGTGGCCGAGGTTGGGCATGCCGCCCGGGTCGAGCTCACCGGAGTTCCAGATGCCCTCGCCGGAGTCGATGGCGTAGAAGGCCGCCTGCGGATCGGAGCCGAAGCGGATCTCGTCGAAGATGAAGAACTCGGGCTCGGGCCCGAAGAAGGCGGTGTCGCCGATGCCGGTCGATTGGAGATAGGCCTCGGCCTTGCGCGCCACGTAGCGCGGGTCCCGGCTGTAGGCTTCCCGGGTGATCGGATCCACGATGTCGGCGATCACCGACAAGGTGGGCGCCTGGGTAATGAAGGGGTCTACAACCGCCGTGCTCGACTGCGGCATGACGAGCATGTCGGATGCGTTGATGGCCTGCCATCCCCGGACCGAAGAGCCGTCGAAGCCGAGGCCGTCCTCGAAGACTTCCTCCTCCAACTCTTCGATCGGTATCGTGAAGTGCTGCCACAACCCGAAGAGGTCGGTGAACTTCACATCCACCATCTGGATCCGGTTCTGCTGCGCAAACGCGAGTACGTCCTTGGGCTTCATGCGTTGACGCGCCGTAGCACGCCGGCACCGCCTGCGCACGTCGTACTTGAAGGGTTTACGCGGAAGAACAGGAGGGACCGGCTTCGGTAAGTCATACCGCGCCGGGGCCGCGTTCTCCGGTTCGGATACGGATGGCCTCGTCGATGGGGAGGACGAAAATCTTCCCGTCGCCGATGCGACCGGTCTTGGCGGCGTTCTCCACCGCCTCGACGACGGCGTGGACCTGATCGTCGTCGACGATGACCTCGACTTTGACCTTGGGCAGGAAGTCGACCACGTATTCGGCCCCTCGATAGGTCTCGGCGTGGCCTTTCTGGCGACCGAAGCCCTTGACCTCGGTAATCGTCATGCCCTGGACGCCTGCCCCGGCCAGGGCCTCCCGTACGTCGTCGAGCTTGAAGGGCTTGATGATGGCTTCGACCTTCTTCACGCCTCTCGTCCTCCCAAAGCCTCACCCGGTTGCCAAGGACTCCAGGGCCTGGCCCAGGGTCTCGACTTTTTGCTCGGCCCGGGCTGCCGCCCCGGGTCCGGGGGGGACCACCGCCTCGTAGTACAGCTTGAGCTTGGGCTCCGTCCCGGAGGGCCGCATGGCCGCCCAGCTTCCGTCCTCGAAGCGGTCCACGACCAGCTCCGCCGGCGGTGCTGCTTGTCGATGGTCGATCCGCTCCACCCGGTGGAAACCGGACGGCGCCATGTCCGAGGCCGCGAGGGCCTCGAAGGCCTGACGGGCCCCGGCGGAGTCGGAATAGGTCCATGTGAAGGACCGGCTGGCGTAGCCGCCAAAGGTCTCGCAGAACCCGCGCCACGCGGCCCACAACCCCCCGGGGGTCGACAGATGGGCCTCCATCGCCACCAGCCCCGCCGCCAGCCCGTCCTTGTCTCGGGTCAGATCCCGGATGGCGGCCCCGATCGCCTCCTCGAAGGCGAACAACATGGGCCGTGGCGCGCGCTGGCGGGCGGCCTGGGCCATCCACTTGAAGCCGGTATGGGTCCGGACGACCTCGACCCCCCGGGCCGCCGCCAGGGGCTCCAGGGCCCGGGTCGACACGTGGGTGGTGGCGACGAAGCCGCCGTTCGGGATGGGCCGGCGCCCGAGGACGTGCTGGGCCAGCAGCAGCCCGGCCTGGTTGCCGTTCAGGACGCGCCAGCCTCCGCCCTCGGCCGGCGCCGCGACCGCCAGGCGGTCGGCGTCGGGGTCGTGGGCCAAAGCCAAGTCAGCCTCCACCTCGTCCGCGAAGGCGAGGAGCGGCTCCAGGGCCCCGGGCTTTTCGGGGTTTGGGTCGGGCACGGCCGAAAAGTCGGGGTCGGGCTCGGCCTGCGCGGGCAGAACGCGAAGCTCGACGCCGAGGTCGGCGCACAGGGCGGAAAACGACGACCCGCCCACGCCCTGGAAGGGCGAGTAGGCCACCCGGAGCCCGAAGGGCTCGGACCGGGTCCGCAGGCCCAGGACCGCTGCCCGATGCCGAGCGATCATCGCTCCCTGACTCTCGACTTCGTGTCCGAGCGTGATCGGTCCCAGCCCGGCTCGCCGGCGGGCCACTTCGGCGTCGAAGGGCGCCACGATCTGGGCACCGTCCTCTCGAAAGACCTTCAGGCCGTTGTCCCGGGGCGGATTGTGGGAGGCGGTGACCATGAAGCCCGCCACCGCCCCCAGGGCGGGGACGGCCCAGCTCACCACCGGGGTTGGGCATCGGTCGACCAGATGCACCTCATGGCCGCGGCCGGTGGCGACCCGAGCGACGATCTGGGCGAGTCGATCCGAGTCGTGGCGAGCGTCTCGCCCGACCACGACCAGCCCGCCAGGGCGCCCGAGCGCGTCGAGGACGGCGGCGGTGGTGCGGGCGACGGTGCTTGGGCCCAGCCGGGCAGGCCCAACGCCGCGGGGCCCCCGAATCCCGGCCGTGCCAAAGGCCAGCTCGGGCCCGAAGGCGGCCTGGAGGGCCTCGCCGCCGGCCGCGCGAAGGGACTCCAGCGCACGGCGCTCTTTGGCATCGACCGCCTGGGCGATGGCCCGTTCGACCCGCTCCGACAGGCTCATGGCCGCAAGGTTTCGTAGATTGCAGCCCGCGTATAGGCTCACGGGGTGAGAATCCTGGTCAGCGGAGGCGCGGGCTTCATCGGAAGCCACATCGTCGACGCCCTCCTGGAGCGCGGCCACGAAGTCGTGATCAGCGACGACTTGAGCACCGGTCGTCGTGAAAACGTTCCGAGCCAGGCCGAGTTCGTGGAGGGCGACTTCCGAGACCCGGCCATCGTCGACCGCCTCTTCTCGGCCGCTCGCTTCGACGCCATCTGCCACCAGGGCGCGCAAACCAGCGTCTCGGTGTCGACGCGGGAGCCGGTGCGGGACGCGGAGGTCAACGTGGTCGGCAGTATTCGCCTGCTGAGCGCCGCCGCCGCCCACGAGGTCCCGCTCTTCGTCTTCGCGAGCACCGGCGGCGCCATCTACGGCGAGGTGCCGAACGGTCGGCGAGCCAGCATCGACACCCTGCCCGCCCCCCTCAGCCCCTATGCGTGCAGCAAGCTAGCCTTCGAACACTATCTGCGGGCCTACGCTCGGACCCATGGCGTCCAGAGCCGCATCCTGCGCTATGCCAACGTGTACGGCCCCCGGCAGGACCCCCACGGCGAGGCCGGCGTGGTGGCGATCTTTTGCGGGCGGATCCTGAGCAGCGCCCCGATCCAGGTGAACGCTCGCAGCGAGCAAGGCGACCGCGGCTGCGTGAGGGACTACGTGTACATCGACGACGTGGTGGCCGCGAACGTGGCGGCGCTGGAGGGCAACATCGTGGAACCGCTGAGCAACATCGGGACGGGCGTTGGCACCGATACCCGGAAGCTGGCCGAGGTCTTGCTCACCAAGGGTCGATCTCAGGGATCGAGCACCGAGCTCGGCTTTGGACAGGTCCGCGAAGGCGACCTCCAGCGCTCGGTCCTCGAGCCGAGCCTGATCCCCGGACGCACCTCCTACGTGGACATCGAGACCGGACTCGACCGCACCTACGCTTGGTTCGAGGCCCGAGCCGCCGCCCTGCAGCGTTAGGGGGGTGCTTAGGGGGACAGCTCGAGGTTTACGTAATACGCCCGGCGCCCTCGGCCGATGACCAGAGGGACGCTGTCGGCGTCGACCGAGATGGCGGCCCCGGTCTCGAAGTCGTCTCGGCTTTGGAGCTCCCGGCCGTACATGCCGAGGAGCAGGTCACCTTCTTGGATCCCAACCCGGGCTGCCGCACCTCCGCGGACCAGGTCGATGATGCGAAGCACCGTTCCGCGCCCGCCGCGCACTTCGCGGGCGGAGAAGCCCAGACGCTCGATGCCGATCTCGATCGCGTCTTCTTGCTCCAGCTCGACGGGGACCAACTGCACGATGAGCGAGCGCCCCTTCCGCCGCACCCTCAGCTCGACCGTCTGCCCCGCCACCCACGATGACTCGAGCCTTAGCCAATCTCGCGGCGTTCGAACCTCCTGCCCGGAGGCGTCGACGATGCGATCTCCCTGCTGCAGGCCAGCCTGCCGCGCCGGCGAGTCGGGACGCGCCGCCATCACCAAGGCCCCGGGCGCC
Organism: uncultured Myxococcales bacterium; assembly: GCA_964477875.1. Taxonomy (GTDB): domain Bacteria; phylum Myxococcota; class Kuafuiibacteriia; order Kuafuiibacteriales; family Kuafuiibacteriaceae; genus Kuafuiihalomonas. The sequence continues at coordinate 5,048 of CAYZFR010000144.1, read as the reverse complement.
TGGCCCGCCCCGACCCGAAGCCCGGTGTAGACCGGCCGAACTTCGCCGTAGCGGAGCACCTCGCGAACCACCGCCTTGACCTTGTCGACCGGTATCGCGAAGCCGATGCCATTGGCCTCGCCGTAAATCGCGGTGTTGATACCGATGAGCTGTCCATGGGCGTTCAATAGCGCCCCCCCAGAATTCCCAGGATTGATGGCGGCGTCGGTCTGGATGAAGTCTTCGTAGACCCGGCCCTCGGCCTCGATGGAGCGGTGCAGCGCCGACACGACCCCCGCCGTCACCGAATTCGACAGACCGAAGGGGTTGCCGATCGCGACCGCGGTCTCCCCGGGCATGAGATCGGTGGCGGTGCCGAGATCGACGCTAGGCAGCTCGTCGGCGTCCCGGATCTGAAGGATGGCCAGATCGAACTCCCGATCCGCGCCCACTACGTCGGCCCGGAAGGTTCGACGATCGGCGAGGGTCACGGTGATGTCGCTCGCCCGGGCCACCACGTGCTCGTTCGTGACCATCAGGCCCGAGGACTCGATGATGACCCCCGAACCCAAGGATTGGCGCTCGGGGCGGGGACTGCGGCCGAAGAAGCGCTCCCAGGCGTCGCTTCGCCGTCGCCCAAATGGATTGCTCGCGGCGGCGCCCCGGCCGGTCGCGATGTTCACGACGGCGGCGCCCGCCTGCTCCACGACCTCGACCACGGACGTGCGTCGCTCAGGCAGCAGAGCCTGAGCGACGGCGGGACGGGGCGGCACAGCGGCGGCGAAGAATACGGCCAGCAGCAGAAGTCGGTGGATGCTCATTCCTCGTAGGCGCGGTCGGAGGCGCGCTGCAGAAAGGCCACGATGTCGATGAGGTCGCGCACCGTCAGCGCTCGGGTGAAGTCGCCCATTCGGGAGCTCCCGTCGGCGGTGACGGCCTCAGCCGTGTGCCCCTCGGCGATGTGCAGGTTCGGGTTCACGATCGCCCGGAAGAGGTAGGTGCGATCGTAGCGGGAGGGCTGGGGCCGGCCAAAGACCACCGGCACCGGCGGCTCGATGGTGGGCTTGGGGAGTCCACTCCCTTCGACCAGGTGACACCGGACGCAGCCAGCGTTCTGGAAGGCCTGCCGCCCCGCCTCCGGGTCACCCTGTGGCCACTCCAGCTTCGGATCCAGCGCCGGCCGATGGCCCGCGCAGCCGGCGACGAGGAGCGCCAACCAAACCCAACGCATGGCTTCGATGTCGTCGACTTTGAGCGATGGGTCAACCGACGGACTTCGCGAGCCGAAAGCCGAGCCCGGTGTTCACGAAGTCCATCTGGGTGATGTGCCGAAACGCCACCCGACAGAACAAGCCCGTGTCGTGCCAGCAACCGCCCCGCATCACGGGTCGGGTCTCGCCGTCGACCTGACCCCAGCACAGCTCGCGGATGCCGCCCGCCATGTCTCGGGCGCCGTAGACCGAGCAGTCGATGGGGAAGGCGCCCACCGGCTCGGGCTCGGGATAGGGCGCGGCGCGGGGGTCCTTCATCTTACAGAAGTTGGGATCGAATTCGTCCCCCCACGGGAAGAAGCGACCGTCCACGCCTCGCGCCGCCTTCTCCCATTCGATCTCGGTGGGCAGACGGACGTCCAGGCCGCGGGACTCGCGCATCCACTCGATATAGGCGAGCGCATCCTCGGCGCTGATGCCGTTCACCGGCAGATCGTCGGTCCAGCGATGACCGCCCGGGGACGTCGAAGGGAGCTGAAAGCGGCCGACTTCTTCGTTCCAGTGCCAATAGTAGCCCTCGTGGGCCCGGGCCCTCGGCACGTGGCTCTGGGCCCGGTCGAGGTCACGCTGGGCGAGCTCGTTGAGAAAGGCGACGTAGGATTCGCAGGTCACCGGGAAGCGCGCGATGGCGAACTCGGAGACCTCGACCACCTGCCGATCCAAAGCGCCGTGGGCGACGCTGTCGCCCCCGATGATCGCCGGGCCTTGCGGAACGAGGACGAAGCCTTCGCCGATCTCGGCCGCAGTGCGCGGACGGAGGGTGATCCGCATGGACTGGGTCCGGCCCATCAGGACCGGGACCACGCCCGGGGCGTGGCTCGGACTGTCGTGCCGCAGCACGTAGGAGCCTGGCGAAAGCTCGATCGGACCGGTCGGGGTCGAGCCCAAAGGGATCGGTGGACCGGGCTTCATGACCCGCTGCACGGGCTGCAGGGTCGCGACCTCCACTTTGACCCTCGGCCCCTGACTGACGACCTCGACCGTCCCGCGGCCCTCGAGCAGCGCTTCCCAGGCTCCGTCGTCGTAGCGAGCCACCAAGCGCCGGAAATAGCGAAGCGCGTCCCCGTCCCGGGAACGCTCCGCTTCGCAGAAGCGCGCGAAGTAGAGCGAGGCGAGGGCGTTCCTGGCCTCGCGATCGTCGCTGACCTCGCCCAGCGCCCGAAGGAAGGCGGCTTCGGCCTCTTCGAATGCGCCCACTGCCTCGACCTTCAGCTCACTCACCCGGTCTTCCAGGCCCCAGATTCGCTGCTTCTCGGTCAAGCCCGCCCATGGCGGGACCTCCTTGCGGAGGCGCTTGGCTTCCGTCTCGGCCTGCTGGAGCTGGAGCTTCAACACCTTCCAGCGATCCGCCGCCGCTCGCCCCTCTCGCAATCTGGCTTGCATCTCGCGAACCCGGCGCTCTCGTTCCCGCGCGCCCTCCAAGATTCGGCCCACGTCGTCGGCCAGGTCCTTGGCGCTCGGCCGATCCTCGGGACGCAGGCCCATGGCGGCGATGCAGAGCTCGTCGAACTCTTCGGGGATGCCGAGCTCGGGACGTCGAGCCCGCGGAGAGACGAAGTTCCCCTCCCGCACTCGCATCACGGTGGGGACGAAGCCCCGGTCCTCGAAGGCCGGCTCCAAGGTCAAGATCTCATAGAGGACGACACCGAGCCCGTAGACGTCGGACTTGTCGGAAACCAGCCGCGGATCGCCTTCGGTCGCCTCGGGAGACATGTACTGCGGCGTACCGGTGATGGTCCCGGATGCGGTCTCGGTGGCGGAGCGGGCCTCGACGGAGTCGGCCAGCTCTTCCTCGGGCGGAGGCGCTTCGCTCTTGCCGATGACTTTGGCCAGGCCCCAGTCGATCAGGATCGCTTCGCCGAATCGACCGACCATGATGTTGGCGGGCTTGATGTCCCGGTGAACGACGGCCCTCGAGTGGGCGAAGGCGACCGCATAGGCGATCTGCTGGAAGATGGTCAGAAGCCGTACCCGCGCGAACTCGTCCTTGGTGGCCTGGTCGTCCCGGCGCCGCGCCCGCAGGATGTCGGCCAGGGTTCGGCCGGTGAGCTTCTTCATCACGTAGTAGAGCTCCCCCGAGGGGAGCCGCCCCACGTCGTGAACGGGGATGATGGACGGATGCTCGAGCTGACCGGTGGCCTGCACCTCGGTCCAAAAGCGGCGGCGAGCCAGCTCCGGCGCGTCCTGGGGCGGCAAGAGGACCTTGAGGGCGACCTCGCGCCCGATGGCCTCGTCGAAAGCCTCGACCACCCTCCCCATGCCTCCTCGCCCGAGCTCTCTTTTGAGTCGAAAGCGGTTGGCGCCCAAGGCCGTGTCGCCGGCGTCCAGAGCCGGCGCGCTGGGATCGGTCTGGTCGCTCAGCTGACGCGGGACGTCGGTGGGCGCGAGCGGCAGCTCCTGCTCGACGTCGGAGAGCCGAGCTCCGGGGCGGGTCGGTTCGAGGTCGTGGGTCCCGCCGGCCGCAGCGCCGCCCCACGAAGGTGCCTCCCTGCCAAGGGGCGGGATGTCGAAGAGGGTGTCGCCATCCCGGACCTCGAACGGCGACGCCTCGGTCCAGGGGGTCTCGACCGAGCGCCCGTTGGCGTCCGCCGCCGTCTCTCGGCTGCGAGCCTGCTGGGCCAGGACCTCGAGCGTCTGCGCATCGAGGGTGCCTCGCTGAACCAGCGTCTGCTCGAGACTCCGCGGAGAGCGCTCGGCTTCATCGATCGCGGTCCGCAGCTCCTGATAGGACAGGGCCTCCTCCACGAGGAGGAAGGCGGCCAGCGCCCGATCTTCCGGCCCCAGTCCCATCCTTGTGGATATTAGTGTGATGGAGGTAACTTTCTTGCAACCAGGGCCCGACCCCGAGGCGGACCGAAGGGCCCGAGAACGGGCGCTTTTTCCCGCTTGCCCCCCAGCCTGGGGCTGAGCTAGCGCCGGGGCTTCGGGCTACCGATGAGCGAATTTCAACCCCTAGTCCTGGTCGTGGCGCTCGGCGCCCTCATCGCCGCCGTCTTTTTTTGGCGAAAGTCCCAGGCCCTGAGCGAGGACCTTTCGGAAGCCAAGAGCGCTTCTGAAAGGGAATCGAAGGCCAAGGACGAAGCCCTCACAGACGCGAAGCGCAAAGCCGAAGAGCTGGACAAGGCCCGCCAGCAGGCTCGCGAAGCCAAGAACAAGCTGGAGCGGCTGAAGAAGGAGCGTCACCAAGCCAAGCAGCAGGGTCCCAAGATCGAAGAGGAGGCGCCCACCGAACCTAGGGGCGCGTCCACGGTCCGGATCGCGGACTCGAAGCTCGAAGCCGCCTTCCGCGAAAAGCGGGAGGCCTACGAAAAACAGATCGGCAACCTGAGGCAGAAGCTGGCCGAGCTTCAGGAGAGGGAGCGGCGCCGAAAGAAAGAAACCGAGCGCGCGGCACAGAAGCTCATGGCCGATGCCGCGTCGGATGGTGGGGACGAAGCCGGCGAGCCCATCTCGGCCGAAGCCTCCGTCGAGGCGCTGACCCGACAGCTGCAGGCGCTTCAGCGAGCGGCCACCGGGCGCGAGCACGAGCTGAGCAAGGCCCTGAAAAAGGCCGATAGCGATGCCAAGGCCGCCGCCCGCCGGGCCGCCGCCCACCACGCCAACTACCAGATCATCCGCGGCCAGCTGGAGATGGTCGAGGACCGCCTGGCCGAACTTCGCCGCAAGTACGAAGGTGCCAAGCGCCCCACCGAGCTCCGCAGGCTCCCCGAATCCGAGGCCACCGCCAGCACCGAGCCTGAAAGCCAACCCACCTGAGCCCGATGAGGCCAAGAAGTTCGGTCGTGCGTTCCCCGATTA
>CAYZFR010000143.1:0-10093 GCA_964477875.1 uncultured Myxococcales bacterium | reverse complement strand
GGCCTCTTCGGTGTGGGCGAAGCCGAGGGCCATGGCCGGCGCGCCGACCCGGGTTGCGCAGCGCGCCGCCGCGCCGGCGTAGCTCCTGGCCACCTCACCGTCGAAGCGCTTTCGTTCGCCGAGGCCCAACACCGCCACGCGACGCAGGTCCCGACCGGGAGGCAGATTGACGACGACCGACTGTCCGGCGCCGCCCTGAAAATCCTCGTCTCGACAGGCCTGCTCGAGCATCCCATCCAGTCGGCGGTTGAGATCGGCGAAGGTCAGGCCCCGGTCGGGTTCGTCGGAAAAGACGCCGATGACCGCCAGCGGGGCGTTCACGTCGAGCAGGTCGTCCGTGTACAGGGCGAGCTTCATGCCAGAGGCCTATTCGCCCCCACTGGAGGCTGGCAAGCACAGGTGGAATCGACCCTCAGGGTCCGGCCCCTGGCAGGATCCTTCGGCCCCAGCTAAGACCACGGGGTGCTCGGCCTGCTGATCTTGGCGGCGCAAGTGGATCCGAGCGTCGCCGAGCGCGCCGCCCCCCAGCCGGCGGCGCCGCGTCTCTCCCTTCGACCGGGCGAAGGCGCCTTCCTGGAGCATCGCCTGGAGGGGCCGGCCAGGCGATTTGGCGCCACCGATCGACCCAATCTGGAGGTCCTCGTGGACCGACTGGGCGGCCCCATCGACGTCGCGCCCCGGGGCGAGATCGTATCGCTGGCCAAGACCGAAGCCGCGTGGACCCTTCGGGTGGCGGTGGTCATCCGTTCGGCCAGCGCCCAGGGCTCGGCGGCCTACAGGATCAGGCTCGTCGACCGGCGCGGGTTCGGCAGCGCCCTCATCGAACGGGACGTCCGGGTGGAGCTCGTCCGGTCCAAGGCCTCGTGGTCCGACGAAGAGCTCGCCTTCGCCTTCCACGCCGCCGACCAGTACCGCGTCCAGGCCCAGCGCCTGTTGCGAGAGCTGCGGCGCCGCGGAGTCCGGGCCACGCTGCAGCCCGATGAACCGAGGCCCCCGCTGCTCAGGGCCCGAGACGAGACGATGCGGAGCGTGCAGGCCTTCGAAGCCGCCCGCCGTCGAATGGCGATGGGTCGCCGGCGCCTCATCGCCGCCGCTCGGGCCGGAAACGAGACGGCCCGACGGCTCCTGGACCAGCTGCGCCGCCCGCCGGGGGAGCGACGCCAGGTCCCCCCCGTCCCGCGTCCCAAGGCCGGAGCCTCGGCCCCTCCGCCCGAGTCCACGAGCCGGACCGACGAAGAGGGGGTCTTGGAGCCCATCGAGGCCTACGAGCTCGGCTCGGAGTCTCGCTCGCCCCCTCCGACCGATACCCGGGCTCCCGGCTCCGGGTCCCCTCCCCGAACGCCAGAGGCGCCTGTCCAGAGCGAGGCCCGCCCCGAGGCGCCCGCTCCAGAAGAGGCGGCCTCGCAGAGGCCCCGCCCCGTCCGCGGTCTGGTGCTGGACGGGGCGGCGATCGGATTCGGTGGCGGGACGCGCTTCGTCCGGGCCGAGGCCCGCCTCCTGCGCAGCGCGCAGACCAACGCCCTGTTCATCTTCGCCGAAGCCGCCTTCAGCCGAGACTTCGGCTTCGAGGTCGGTCTGCCCGTGCAATTCGTGTCCTCGAACGACTTCGACGCCCGGGACGTCACCAGCACCGGCAACCCCAACCTGACCGTCAAGTACCGCTTGTGGTTGCCCGAGCTCGCAGGGACGCCGGTGGCCCTGGTCCTACGAGGCCGCTACGGGATCCCGCTCACCCCCGAGTCCCGCTTCGCACCGACCTCGGTCGTCGCCGACGACTTCAGCAGAGAAGTTCACTTCGTGGAGCCCCAGGTCTTCCTGGTGGACCGCCACGACTTCGCTTTGGGCAGCAGCGGCGCATGGCGACGCGGCTGGTTGAGCCTGAGCGCCCAGCTCTGGCTCGACTACTTCGTCCCCATCGGCGCCGCCGAGACCCTGGCCGACTTCGCCGCCCTGTCCTACGGACTTGGGGTAGGCGTGTTGCCGCTGTCCCAGCTCGAGCTCGGACCCTTCGCGGAGTTCCGAGGCACCAGCATCCTCGCCGGCGGTGGCCGCACCGAGGGGACCTTCTACTTCGGCGCCCGAGGTCGTTTCTTCGGTTGGTTCGAGCCGGGGGCCTACGCAGGCGTGCCGGTCGGCGGACTCGCCGAGAGCAGCGGCGTGCAGCTCGGCCTCGAGCTTCGCTTCGCCACCCCCTGGCCCGAGCCCCCGCCCGACCCCCGCTTGGAGGATCCGCTGCGATGATTCGTTGGATTCGTTGGGGATGGATCGCGGGGGTGGCGGGCGGCGCCCTCATGGGCTGCAGCCAAGACTGCATCGTCGGGGGCGAACGCCCGGTGCTCGCGGTCGAGTGCAGTCCGGGCGAGCTCTGCTACCGCGGTGAGTGTGTGCCGGGCTGCAGCCCCGGGCAGGAGCTGTCCCAGCTGTGCGACAGCAACCTCGACTGCGCCGCGCCCCGCCCGAACTGCGTGAGCGACTTCTGCAGTGCCTGCACCGCCGAGACCGCCTGCGTCCCGGGCCTGGCCATCTGCCGACCCATCTCGACCTTCGAGCGACCCGAGCCGCCGCCCGAGCCCGAAGACGGCTCCCAGGTGCCGGCCGGGCCGCTGGACGGCGAGCTCCCGACCGGCGTCGAGCGCTTCCCGGGCGGCGGCGACGATGCCCCCCCCGATCGGGCGATCACCCGGGTGCTCCGCATGACCTACCAGCGCCGCATCGAGCTCGACCCCTCGGGCGCATCCGCCGCCGCCAACGAGGTGGAGGTGGCGTCTTGGAACGTCGAAGACAACGGGCTGGGCCTGGAGTGGTACGCGGACGCGGAGACGGCGCGGATCAGTACCCTCGACCAAGCCGAAGGGGAGGAGCTGCGAGGCGCCCAGTGCGAGGTTCGGGCGTTGAGCGCCGGTCAGGTGGTGCCGGTGGATCTCGGCCGGGTCGGCTTCGAAGAGGGCGCGACGGGCCCTGGTGAGTTTCAGGCGATCCGAACCGCCTACGAGGCGCGCTTCGTGCCGGAGGGTCTCGGTCGCTACCGGCCTCGCGCCCTCTCGCCGGTGGTGCCCGAGCTCTTCGTCCCCTCCACGCCGGGCGCCCTTGCCCAAGGCACCCTGCTGACGACGGGCGTCGGCCGAGCCGGTGTGACGGTGGGCGGCTTCGCCCTCGAAAGCCACGTCCCCTTCGACATCGTCCCCACCTCCAGTACCGCCTTCAACCTGGCTCGGGGCTTCTCGACCTCGGTCGAGACCGAGCGCCCCTTCGTCCTCGGCTGGCGGGATCCCATCCGCGGCGGAGTCCTGGTCGGCGAGGCGGTCTTCGTCGAGCTGCTCGACGCGAACCGAAGCACCTGGATCCGGTGCGAAGAAGCGGAGGGGCCCAATGGCCAGCCCCAGATCGTGGTGCCAGCCGCTTTTCTTCGGCGCTTCGCCGAGCGGGCGGGTCCGGGCACCCACAGCCTCCGCTTCGGCCGAAAGAACGAGCTGGTGGTGCCGGTCCAGCCTGGTCCGGAGCAGCTGGTGGACGCGACGGTTCGGGTGGCCCTCAGCCACGCCAGCACGGTCGTCATCCGCTGAAGAAGCAGGCCGCGCCCGCCGCCGCGGCGGCGAACAGCCACAGCCCGAGCTCGGCGAGGGCGCTGCCGGACGGCCGACCGCTCTCGCTCCGAGTCGCGTCGAGACCGCCGGCCTCCGGGGCCTGGGTCCCCGATGGCCGGGCGGCCGGATCGCGGGCTCCGTCCGACCCCTGGAAGCGAAGCAGGAGGGCCTTCGCGTCGGGCCAGTCCTTCAGCGGGTCGTCGTTCGGCACCAGGCTCGGGTCTCTCGGTCCGCCGCCTCGCCAGCGCAGGCGAGGTAGGCGACGCAGTGGCTTCGCCGAGCCTCATCCGAGGAGGCCTGACGGGCTAGGGCGGCGTGGGCGGGACAGTGGGACGGCTCCAAGCGAAGGGCCCGCTCCCACTCGAGCCGGGCCAGCTCTGAGTGGCCGGCCGCCAGATACGCGCGGCCGAGGATGACGTGCGCCTCGGGGGCCGCGGGAGCGCGTCGCACCGCGGCCAGCCCCTCGCGCAACTCGCCTTGCTCTTGCTCCGAACACTGGTCGTAGGCGAGGCCGAGGTTGTGCCGGGCCGAGACCTCCACCTCCAAGCGGTCGGGCCCGGACAGGACGGCGAGAAAGTCGGAGATGGCCTCGGGGCATCTCCCCTGCTGAAGCGCGACGGTGCCCCGATTGTAGGTACACATCGGATCGTCGGGCGCCCGTTCCAAGCAGTCCGAAAAATGCTGGACCGCCGCCTCGCTCCGCCCTTTCTGCATGGCGAGGAAACCGAGGTGGTGGTGAACGTCGGCCCGCTCCGGCGCCATCTCCCGGAGTCGGAGGAGGTGGCTTCGGGCGAGGACGAAGAGCGCGTCGGCCCGGTCGGCGCGGCCGCTACTCTGGGCCAAAAAGCCCTGGCGGAGCACGGTCAGCGCCAGGTTGGCCCGGGCGTCGGCGTAGCGGGGATCGATGAGGATCGCGCGCTCGAAGAGTCGCCGCGCCTCGTCGTAGTCGGGGGGCACTTCGCGGAAGAAGGTGATGCCCAGGTTGTTTGCCGCCTCGGCGAAGTCCTCGTCCCTGGCCAAGGCGTCCTCGAAGTGTCGAGCCGCGCGCTCCAGGTCCTGGCGGCACTCGAGGTCGACGAGACCGAGACAGTTGTGAGGGTGGGCGAAGTGGCGGCCGTACTCGAGCGCCAGTCGGCAGCGCTCCTCGGCGCGCTCGCAGCGACCAGCCCGCAGGTGCTCTACCGCCCGGTCGTGATGGGCGACGGCGTCCGGATGGATCTCCGGATGAGCGCAGGCGCCGAGCGCAAGGAAACACGCGAGCCAGCTCCTCGACACGTCGTCTTTTTCCTGGAACACGGTAGGGCGGTCAATGAAGCGAAGAACATGGAACGAAAGTCGTGTGAACCTCGTCGCCTTCGTCGTCACCGCGATGCTCGCGGGCGCCTCCGAGGCCGAGGCGCAGTACAAGAACACCCAGGTCGGCTACGAGGCCGGCTACCGCCAGCTCTCTAGACCCTTCTTGTCTCCGAGCGCGCCCTTCATCGGTGCCCGCGTCGGCTACCGACTCACCGACCACCTCTGGTTGTCGAGTCGGGTCGGCTTCGACTTCCGAGACCAGGTCGCCATCGAGCCCCTCACCGTCTTCATCCTCCACCTCACCCCGGCCGACGCCCGCTGGTACTTCATGACGGATCGCTTTCGCCCTTTCTTGGGCCTCACCACGGCCTTCCAGTTCATCCTCAACGGACCCCTGAACTCGGTGAACTGGGGTCCAGGCGCCATCGGCGGATTCGAAGCCCGGATCTTCCCCGATGTCTTCCTGGGGATACAGGTGGAGTACGAGCACATGGTGTCCCGGCGCCCCCGGTACGCGACCTTCGGCGCCGTCACCCAGGTCAACATCTTCTTCTGAGGCCCGAGAAGAACGTCAACTTCGCCTTCACCACCTGGACAGGTCGGCGACGGAGCCGGTACTGGTCTCGACGTGGTTGCTCGACCGTCCCTCGACATCGAGCTTCGTCCCTTGCTCAAGGCGCTCCAAAACCGGGTCTCCGACCTGGAGGACGTGAAGCGCTACCGGAGCGACGGGGTGGAGACCTACTCGCGCAGCGGCGTCCGCTTCCTCGCGGTCGAACTGAAGCGCGACCACATGTTCCTGGACCTTTGGCTTCCAGGGGAGGAGGCCGAGAGCGCGAAATCCTCCGGCATAGCGAAACCCCACCCATTCGAGGGCGATGAGGCGGTTCGGGTCCGCTTCGAGCGGGCCGAGGACCTGACGCGGGTGTCGCGGTGGCTGGAGATCAGCCATCGCTTCGCCCCTCAACGCGGCACCGCGGCCTGATCTCGAGCTTAGAAGCGAACGAGACTCGATGCGTGGGGACGGCGGTCGGGTCTCGCCCGAAACACGTCCTCGGGTACGGTGGCAGAGGACCAGGGCGCCATCAGGTTGCGCCGAATCACCTGACTGAGGGTCGTCCGCCGGAGCTGGTCCCGGTAGGCGCGTGTCCCCGGATCCCACGCGTAGAAGAAGCGGTCGCCGTCCCGGAGGCGCGAAAATCCCTCGATGAGCACCGCTCGGGCCGTGGGTCCGAGGAGCCCTCGCCCGGGCTCCGGAGCCTCGGCCAACAGTCCAACCCAGAGGTCCATTCGATCGATGCTTCCGTAGAGCTGCTGAAGCTCGTTCGTAATCTCGGGATCCGCGCCCAGCTCGGCGAAGGAGCTGATGCGGTCGAGACCGACGGCTGTGCGCAGATCCGAAAAGGAACCCGCCAGCGATTCCCGGCCTACGGCGACGTTGATGGCTGCGATGTCGAGCCCCCCCATCAGGTTGCCGAACATGTAGTTCCGCAGATCATCCACCACCACCAAGTCGATGGCTCGAGAAGGCGTCCGAGCCGCTCCCAGCAGCCACGATGCCGGCCCCCCTCCCGCTTGCCGGTAGACCGGAGTCGCGAAGAAGGCCGCTTTCAAGGAGACATGGGAGCGAACGAATTCGCCCCCGTCGGGGCCGACCCGGTGCAGCGTAGGACCCATTTGGCTGTGGCCGATGCGAAGGGCGGCGGAGACGAGCTCCAGCGAGAGTCCGGCCGCTCGATCGGGGCGATAGCCCGTGGGCGACGCCAAGCCGTCGGGTCCGAGAAGGACCGGCAGATACTCTTCGTATGTGATGGCTTGGAGGAGGCCCGAAACCCATCGGCGCCCCTCCTGGTAGAGACGCTCGTCGCTCCACGACGGGCGATGCTCGGCCAAGGAGGAGACGAAGCGGTTGTGCTCTCGAAGAAAGATGGTGTGCAAACTCAGAAGGAGGGGGTTTTCGTTGGCCCGGACGTCTCCGGCCACGAAGAGGCTGGTCGGTGCCTCGTGCCGCGGATTTTCGTTGGGCAGGATCGCCAGGCTCCCGCGCTCTCCACCCATGGCGCCGGGTGAACGACAGAGTCCGGCCTGTTCGTCCCGTCCGAAGATCGGCAGCTGGCCTTCGGGACTGGTGCGCAGACGGCCTCCCTCGAAGCTTCGCAGCGCTCGGGCCCGGCCCGGATCGCTCCCGTAGATCACGGAGCCGTCGAGCCAAGCCGTGACCTGATTGTAGGGGTCACCGGTTTCCGGATGCGGTGCGTTAGGCGCATAAGGGATCAAGGTTCCCGGCGGGAACTTCGGGTCCGATGTCCCGGTCCGAATGAATCGGGGTCGCTTCCCTTTGGCCCGGAGTGTGATGTCGTGAGCCAAAAACTGCCCGAAGGCCGCGAAGAGCAAAGAGGCTCCCGAGGGATCTTCGATGGAAGCAAACGGTTCGGGTGCCGCGTGCAGTCGGTTGCTGACTTCTCTCGGCGACGGAAGATCCTCCGGTAGGGCGGCGCGCTCCCTCCCGGACATCAGGCGGCGATAGGGCGAGCCGACCGCGCCGAGCTCGGCTCTTTCGGGATGATTGCCGGCTCCACCGATGCTCCGTACTTCGTGCGCCCTCCACGGCGGCAGGGGTACTTCGAGGTCGCCTTGGGCCGCAGCCTGGACGAGTCGTCCCGTGCAGAAAGAAATGGAGACGGGCAAAGAACCGAGACCGATGAGAAGGAGTCCAGCACCCAAAAACCCGGTCGCCCAAAGGGCCTCTTTGGACGACCAGGCTTTTGGGGGCGAAGGGGCGGGCATCAGCAGCTCAGGTGACGATGAATTTCCCGTTCATTTGAAAATAATGGCCCGGGAAGCTGCACAGAAACTGGTACTCGCCCTTTTTCGGAGCAGGAAAGCTGATGCTGTCCGATTCTCCCCCGCCGACGACCTTGGTGTGCGCGATGACCTGGTCGCTCATCTTCTCGGGAATGTATTCGTTGTCCGTTGCCCCCATCGCGGCGCTGGCGAAGGCCGCCATGTCCACGCCGGCCTTCAAGAGGACGAAGTTGTGGCCCATGGCCGACTTCTTCATTTGACCGGTGTGCTCGATGGATAGGTTCACGGTGGAACCGGAGGGGACTTCGATCTTCTTGGTGTTGAAGGCGATGGTGTCACCGACTTGGAGCTTCACCTCGACCGGGCCTTTGGTCGGCGCCGCCTTGGCCGATGAATCGCCTTCTCCGGACGGCTTGGACGCCGAACCCTTTTCGGGTTTCACCTGTTCTGTCTCCGGTTCAGGGTCCTCCTTCTCAGCGGCGCTCTTTGGGGCGCCACCTCCCGAGTCTTGGCAGGCCAAAGCCCACAAGCCGGCGCTGCCGCCCGCCAAGAGCTGGAGGGCTTCTCTGCGGTTGAATCGAGGGCTCATTGCCCACCTCTGCATTTGAGAATCATTCTCAATCTCGCTAGACGGGGTGGGATCACCTGTCAAGCGGCCTGGTGAGACTCCAATCCACGGGGTGGTCTGCTTCCGCCCTCGACCCGCTGCTGAACGTGTGTTCACATCTTTGGATGCACGCCTTCCATCCCGTCTCCGCGGGTGAGCGACCCCCTCGTCGAGGGATCCGCATCGCGCGCGTCTTCTCCGTCGCCGACCAGGCCCCGGAGGACGGACTGAGCTGGGGCCGCCGCACGGCCCTCATCAAGGACGCTCAGGACCGAACCGTCTTCGAACAAGCCGAGGTCGAGGCGCCGACGGCGTGGAGCCAAACCGCCGTCGACGTCGTCGCCTCCAAGTACTTTCGCGGTCGAGTCGGCGCCCCGGATCGGGAGCGCTCGGTCCGCAGCCTGGTCCGCCGAGTGGCCGACACCATCGCCGATTGGGGGCGCCGGGACGGCGTCTTCGCCGACGAAGCTTCGGCCAAGGCCTTCGGAGAAGAGCTGCGCGCCCTCCTCCTGCAGCAGCGCTTCGCCTTCAACTCGCCGGTCTTCTTCAACGTCGGCGTCGATCCCCAGCCCCAGTGCTCGGCCTGCTTCATCAACTCGGTCGAGGACACCATGGAGTCCATCTTGGAGCTCGCCCGGGTCGAGGGGCGCTTGTTCAAAGGCGGCAGCGGAACGGGGACCAACCTGTCGACTCTGCGCGGCAGCCAGGAGGCGCTGTCCGGGGGCGGCACCGCCTCGGGCCCGGTGAGCTTCATGCGGGGCTTCGACGCCTTCGCCGGCGTCATCAAATCCGGAGGCAAGACGCGCCGGGCGGCCAAGATGGTGATCTTGAACGCCGACCACCCGGACGTCGAAGAGTTCATCGACTGCAAAGCCAAGGAAGAAAAGAAGGCCTGGTCTCTGATCGAGCAGGGCTGGGACGGCAGCTTCGACGGAGAAGCCTATCGGTCCGTCGCTCACCAGAACGCCAACCACTCGGTGCGGGTCAGCGACGCCTTCATGGAAGCGGTGGAGCGAGACGGCGATTGGGCCCTAAACGCGGTTTGCAGCGGCGAGGTGCTGAAGCGCGTCCGGGCCCGAGAGCTCCTGCGACGATGCGCCGAAGCGGCCCACGTCTGTGGCGACCCCGGCCTTCAGTTCGACGACACCATCAACGCCTGGAACCCCTGTCCCCACTCCGGCCGCATCAACGGCTCCAACCCATGCTCGGAGTACATGTTCCTGGACGACACCGCCTGCAACCTCGGCTCCCTGAACCTGCTCCGCTTCCTCGATCCGGAGGCTGGCTTCGACGCCGAGGCTTTCGCGGCCGCGGTCCGGATCGCGATCGTGGCCCAGGAGATCATCGTCGACAACGCCAGCTATCCGACGGATCGCATCGCAGCCAACAGCCACGATTTTCGGCCCCTCGGTCTCGGCTACGCGAACCTGGGCGCTCTGTTGATGAATCTCGGTCTGCCCTACGACTCGGACGAAGGCCGGGCGATGGCGCGCTCGCTGACGGCGCTGATGAGCGGCGAGGCGGCGGCGACGAGCGCCGAGCTGGCCGACCTGTTGGGCCCCTTCCGTCGCTACGAGGAGAACCGGGAGGCTTTCTTGGGGGTCATGGCGCGACACGCCGAGCAGGACATGGGCGGGCGCGGGCCCCTGGCCCGGCGAGCCCAAAGCGCCTGGGACCGCGCCCTGGCCCAAGGTCGCCAGTCGGGCTTTCGCAACGCACAGCTCACCGTCCTGGCGCCGACAGGCACCATCGCCTTCATGATGGACTGCGACTCCACCGGCATCGAACCGGACCTTGCACT
>CAYZFR010000142.1:0-10404 GCA_964477875.1 uncultured Myxococcales bacterium | reverse complement strand
TGTACTTGTACTTCATCGCCTTGCTCCAGATACGGCGGGCGACCCGGCCGATGACCGAGTACTCGGGGTCGAGACCGTTGCTGAAGAAGAAGGACAGGTTGGGCGCGAAGTCGTCGATGTGCATGCCCCGACTGAGGAAGTACTCGACGAAGGTGAAGCCGTTAGCGATGGTGAAGGCGAGCTGGCTGATGGGGTTCGCGCCAGCCTCGGCAATGTGATAGCCGCTGATCGACACCGAGTAGAAGTTCCGAACCTTGTTCTCGATGAAGTAGGCCTGGATGTCGCCCTGCATCCGCAGCGCGAACTCGGTGGAGAAGATGCAGGTGTTCTGGGCCTGGTCCTCCTTGAGGATGTCGGCCTGGACCGTGCCCCGTACCCTGGACAGGGTGTCGGCCTTGATCTTCTCGTAGGTCTCCCGGGGCAGCACCTGGTCGCCGCTCACGCCGAGGAGCATGAGGCCCAGACCGTCGCTGGTCCGGGGGAGCTCGGCCCGGTATCTGGGGACCTCGGCGCCGCGCTGGTCGAAGATGGCGCGGATCTTCTTTTGGACTTCTTCGGTCTTGCCTTCGGACTTGATGTACTTCTCGCAGCCCTGGTCGATGGCCGCGTTCAGGAAGAAGCCGAGGAGCATGGGGGCGGGGCCGTTGATGGTCATCGAGACGCTGGTCTTGGGGTCGGCGAGGTCGAAGCCCGAGTAGAGCTTTTTGGCGTCGTCTAGGTTGGCGACGTTGACGCCGGAGTTTCCGACCTTGCCGTAGATGTCGGGCCGGTGGTCCGGGTCCTCGCCGTATAGGGTGACCGAGTCGAAGGCGGTGCTCAGACGAGCGGCCGGCATGCCCTCGGAGACGTAGTGAAAGCGTTTGTTGGTCCGCTCGGGTCCACCCTCGCCGGCGAACATCCGGGCCGGGTCTTCACCGCTCCGCTTCAAGGGAAAGACGCCGGCCGAGAAGGGGAAGAAGCCCGGAACGTTCTCGGTCAGGCGCCATCGAAGTACGTCGCCCCAGTCTTGAAAGCGGGGGAGGGCGACCTTGGGCACCCGCGTCCCGGACAATGAGGTGGTGAATAGGTCCTGCTCGATGACCTTGCCCCGAACTTCGAAGCGGTACTTGTCGGCGGCGTAGCGTTCCTTCAGCTCGGGCCACTCATTGATGAGCGCTTTGCACTCGTGATGGAGCGTCGCCTCTAGCTCGTTGTAACGGCGGACAAGGTCCTGCAGGTATTCCGGCTCGCCCTTCACGATCTCTTGGGCTTTGACCATCCCCCGATCGTCCGATTCTACTTCGACGCGCTTTTCGCTCGCGCTCTCGCGAAGGGAGCGAATGGTGCCGTAGAGCTGATACATCCGGGATGCAATGTCGGCTTGCTCCCGCACGAAGGCGTCGTAGGCGTCGGAGGACTCCGCGATCTCGGCCAGGTAGCGAGCGCGCTCGGGAGGAATGATCCGATTCTGTGCGCTGTCCCGCTCCATCAGCTCGTTTCGGGCCGAAAAGTTGGCGGAGGTCTTCTCGCCGAGCTGGGCCATCACGGCTCGGAACAGCCGGTTGGTGCCGGGGTCGTTGAATTGGGAGGCGATGGTCCCGTAGATCGGAAGCTCCCCGTCCTTGGCCTCGAAGAGCATGTGGTTGCGCTTGTACTGCTTGCGAACGTCCCGGAGCGCATCGAGGGAGCCGCGCTTGTCGAACTTGTTGATGGCGATGACGTCTGCGAAGTCGAGCATGTCGATCTTCTCGAGCTGGGTCTGCGCCCCGTACTCGCAAGTCATCACGTACAGCGCGACGTCGGAGTGCTCGGTGATCTCGGTGTCGGACTGGCCGATGCCCGAAGTCTCGACGATGACCAGGTCGAAGCCAGCCGCCTTCAAAACGTCGATCGACCACTGGACGTGCTTGGACAGGGCCAAGTTGGCCTGACGAGTGGCCAAAGAGCGCATGTAGACTCGGTCCGAGTTGATCGCGTTCATCCGGATCCGGTCGCCGAGCAGGGCGCCGCCCGTCTTGCGCTTGGAGGGGTCGACAGAGATGACGCCGACTCGCTTGTCCGGGTACTGGAGCAGGAAGCGACGGATCAGCTCGTCGACCATGGACGACTTGCCCGAGCCGCCGGTGCCGGTGATGCCGAGGACCGGCGCCCCGGGCTCGACGACCCTCTGGACGAGCTCAGGGTGGAGGCGCTCCCCATCTTCGGGACGGTTCTCGAGGGCGGTGATGACCCGACCCAAGGTCCGGGGCTCACGCTCGGGAAGGCGGTCCAGCAAGTCGTCCACCGGCCCGGGCTGGGTGTCGAAGTCGCAGCGCTCGACCAGATCGTTGATCATGCCCTGCAGGCCCATGGAGCGGCCGTCGTCGGGGCTGTAGATCCGGTCGATGCCGTAGGCGTGAAGCTCCTCGATCTCGGCCGGCAAGATGGTGCCGCCGCCCCCGCCGAAGACCCGAATGTTGGCGCCCCGCTCTTTCAGCAGGTCGTACATGTATTTGAAGAACTCCAGATGACCGCCCTGGTAGCTGGTCACGGCGATGCCCTGGACGTCTTCCTGAATGGCGCAGTCCACGATCTCTTGGACCGAGCGATTGTGACCTAGATGGATGACCTCGGCCCCGGTG
The DNA here is from genome assembly GCA_964477875.1 of uncultured Myxococcales bacterium. Lineage (GTDB taxonomy): Bacteria > Myxococcota > Kuafuiibacteriia > Kuafuiibacteriales > Kuafuiibacteriaceae > Kuafuiihalomonas. The sequence continues at coordinate 7,804 of CAYZFR010000142.1, read as the reverse complement.
CTCTGGAGGAGCCGCCTCATCAGGTTGATAGCCGCGTCGTGGCCGTCGAACAGGGAGGCCGCGGTGACGAGTCGGACGTGGTTCCGAGGCGTATAGCGCACGGTCTGGGTCATGGGGGGAAACTTGGTCGGATCCCCCAGAATCGGTCAAACCAAAGGCGCGGGCTCTTGGCGCCCTCGAGCTCTAAATCGGCTATGAACGCGGGCATGGCCGACGCCCCGCCCGTCGCTCGCATCGAGCCCTCGACCCAGACCCTCCACGGACGGACTCGTGAAGACCCTTATGCTTGGCTTCGGGTCGAGAACTGGCAGGAGGTCATGAGAAACCCGGGCGCGCTCGCGGATGACGTGCGCACGCACCTCGAGGCCGAGAACGCCTACTGCGAGCGCTTTTTCGAAGCCGCGCCGGAGCTCCGCTCCCTGCTCTTCGAGGAGATGCGGGCCCGGATCAAGGAGGACGACAGCAGCGTCCCCGAGCCCCACGGTCCCTTCAGCTACTACACCCGTTACGAAAAGGGAGGACAGCATCCGATCTTCTGCCGAAGGGACCGGGCCGAGAGCGAAGGTACCGAAGAGGTCCTGCTCGACGGTGACGCCGAAGCGAAGGGCCACGCTTTTTGGCAGCTCGGGGGCATGGACATTGCGCCGGACCACGGGACGATCGCCTTCGCGACCGATCTCAGGGGCTCGGAGATCTATTCGATCCGCTTTCGTAGAGTGGGCAGCGACGAAGACATGCCCGACCTCATCGAGGGTACCAATGGCAACTTCACCTGGGCCGAGGATGGCCAGTCCATCTTCTACACCGTCCTCGACGACAACCATCGCCCCTCCAAGGTCATGCGCCACGTCCTCGGGACGGACCCGGGTGAGGACGCCCTCGTCTACGAGGAGCCAGACCCTGGCTTCTTCGTCGGCGTCGGCCTCACCGAGAGCCGGCGCTTCATCGTCATCGACGCCCACGACCACGTGACCTCGGAGATCCGCCTCGTCGATGCCCGAAGCCCCGACAGGGCGCCCTTCCTGGTCCGGGCCCGGGAGCCCGGGGTCGAGTACGAGCTGAGCCACCACGGCGATAACCTCCTCATCAAGACCAACATCGACGGCGCCGAAGACTTCAAGATCATGCGGGCCCCGGTCAGTGATGAAGAGACCGGCTCCTGGGAAGAGTGGGTACCCCACCAGCCCGGGCGGCTTCTCGCGTCGATGTCGGTCTATGCGCGCCACCTCGTGCGGCTGGAGCTGGTTGATGCGCTCCCGCGGATCGTGGTTCGAGACATGGACAGCGGCGAAGAGCACATCATCGCCTTCGATGAGGAAGCCTACAGCCTCAGCCTCTTGGGAAGCCTGGAGTTCGACACCGACCGACTGCGCTTTTCGTACTCCTCGATGACTACGCCGAGCCGGGTCTTCGACTACGACATGAAGACCCGGCAGCGAGTCCTCCGGAAGGAGCAAACGATCCCCTCCGGCCACGACCCGAGCCAGTACGTGGTCCGCCGTATCTTTGCCCGCAGCCACGACGGGGAGATGGTTCCGGTGTCGATCCTCGCCCGCAAGGACACCCCCCTCGACGGCACCGCGCCCGCGTTGCTCTACGGCTATGGGAGCTACGGGCACACCATCCCCGCCTCTTTCGGAACCGCTCGTCTGTCCCTGGTCGACCGGGGTTTCGTGTTCGCCATCGCCCACGTTCGGGGCGGCATGGAGCGCGGTTACCGCTGGTATCGGGACGGAAGGGGTCGACACAAGACCAATACCTTCAAGGACTTCATCGCTGCAGCGGAGGCTTTGGTGGCTGAGGGCTTCAGCGCCAAAGGCAAGATCGGAGCCCAGGGGGGCAGCGCGGGCGGCATGCTGATGGGCGCGGCGGCCAACCTGCGCCCGGACTTGTTCGGGGCCATCGTGGCCGAAGTGCCCTTCGTGGACGTGCTCACCACGATGAGTGACGCCACCCTTCCGCTCACCCCACCGGAGTGGCCGGAGTGGGGCAATCCGCTGGAGAGCGTCGAGGACTACGCGACCATTGCCGCCTACTCGCCCTACGACAACGTTTCCGCCCAGACCTATCCGCCCATCCTCGCGACCGCCGGCCTCACCGACCCCCGGGTCACCTACTGGGAGCCGGCCAAGTGGGTCGCCCGGCTGCGGGCGGTCGGCCAGGGGGGGCCCATCTTTCTCAAGACCAACATGGAGGCTGGACATGGCGGCGCAGCGGGACGATTTCAGCGCCTGGGGGAAACAGCCTTGGTCCACGCCTTCCTCATCATGATTCTCAAAGGAAAATGAGCGGTCGCGACCCATACGAAGTGCTGGGCGTCTCGAAGACGGCGAGCCAGGACGAAATCCGCCGGGCCTATAAGAAGCTCGCCCGCACCCATCACCCGGACAAGAACCCCGGGGATGAGGCGGCGGAGAAGAAGTTCAAGGAAGCCACGGCGGCCTACGAGCTGCTCGAGACCGAGGACAAGCGTAGGCTCTTCGACGAGTTCGGGCATCAGGCCGCCCAGCCAGGCTTCGATCCGGAGCAGGCTCGGGCCCAGGCCGCCTACGCCCGAGAGGGCGGCTTTCGGTCGGGGGGCGGGCCCGGTCCAGGCGCGGGGCCAGGCCCCGACTTCGATCTTTCGGACCTGTTCGGCGACGTCTTCCGCCAAGCAGGCCGAGGCGGACCGGGCGCCGGCTTTCGCAGCCGGGGACCGATGCCCCGGCGCGGAGCCGACGTGACCACGAGGCTGTCGCTGCCCTTTATCGACGCGGTGAAGGGGACGGAGCGGAGCTTTCGGATCACCGTGCCCCAGTCCGACGGAGCCAGCCAGGTGGTCAGCACCCAAATGAAGGTGCCGCCGGGCGTAGGTGACGGCCAGAAGCTGCGCCTGAAGGGCCGAGGACAGCCCGGCCAAAACGGCGGCCCGCCGGGCGACCTCTTCGTGACCATCGACGTGGAGCCCCACGCCATCTTCACCCGGGACGGACCCAATGTGACGGCCCGGGTGCCGATCACGGTGGGCGAAGCCGTGGCGGGCGCCGAGATCGAGGTGCCCACGCTGGACGGACGCGCCAAGGTCAAGGTCCCCGCCGGCGCCCAGAGCGGGCAAAAGCTGAGACTCCGAGGGCAGGGCGGGGTCAGCAAGAACGGCCGCGGCGACCTCTACGTGGAGCTGTCGATCCGTATCCCCAAGAAGGCCTCCGACGAAGCCCGCCAAGCGGCGAAGACCTTGGACGAGGACTATGCCGGCGAGATCAGGCGGGAGCGCGGCGAAGGCGGTTGAGGGCGTCCGGGAGGCGGTGATGCGTCATCGATGCGTCGCCCGACGCGAAGAAGACGCCGTCCCATGGCTTCCCGGACAGAGCGTAGGCCTCGGCTTGTGCCCTCGGGGCTCAGCTGTTCAAAGGGCGGCATGCGAAACACAGCGATCAGCATGATGCTTCTCCTCGCTGCCTGCACCGAAGGCGGCAGTACCCTTGGAGGCTACGGCGAGAAGGGCAAGAGCCCGGCGGCCGAAGAGGCTGCTTCGAAGCCGGCCAACTCCGAGGCCAAGGCCGAGAACACCTCGGCCAAGGCGCTCGCCAGCGGACTCGTCGACGAGGCCGCCTTCAAGAAGGCCCACGAGCTCACCGATGCCAAGGCTCCCGAGCCGACGGGAGAGATGATCGAGGTCGGGGGCGCCAGGGCGTATCTGAGCCTGCCCGAGGGCGAGGGCCCGCACCCGGGCCTCGTTGTCATCCACGAGTGGTGGGGCTTGAATCAGAACATCAAGTACTGGTCCGACCGGATGGCGGCCCTGGGCTACGCCGCCGTGGCTGTCGACCTTTACGGCGGCAAGGTGGCGACCGACCCCGAGAACGCTGCCAAGTACATGAAGGACGTCGTTCAGAAGAAGGCGAACGAGATCATGACCGCCGCCCACACCTTCCTGCGCGAGGACGAGCGGGTCATGGCCCCGAAGGTCGGCTCCATCGGCTGGTGCTTCGGAGGCGGCCAGTCCCTGCAGCTCGCCCTCGCCGATCCCGAGCTCGACGCGGCGGTCATGTACTATGGATTTCCGGTCAACGACCCGGCCCAGCTGAAGGCCATCGAGGCAGATGTGCTCGCGCTGTTCGGAGGCAACGATGACTTCATCCCCATGGAGCAGATCAAAGGCTTCGAGGCGGCCTTGAAGAAAGCGGACGTCGACTACGAGCTCCACGTCTACGAAGGCGCTACCCACGCCTTCGCCAATCCGTCGAACAAGCACTACGACATGGAGAACGCCAGCGACGCTTTCGAGAAGACGAAGGCTTTCTTGGCTACTCAGCTCGGCGGCTGAGGTTCCCATGGGCTAAAATCGGCAGGGCTCTCCGCCGCAGGGGTCGGTGATGGTTCCCGTGCGGACGAAATCGCCGATGGCTTCGGTATGGGCCTCCACACCGAGCAGCGCCTGTTCGTCGACCGGCGCGGCCGGCGGCCCAGCCCCCGGCGCCGGGAAGCCCCCGCCGAGGTCGAAGACGATGCTGCCGCTGCCGCCCCGAGGGTACGGGGCTGGCGTGACTTCGTAGACGCTCCGCGGATGGTTCTCCATCAGCGGAATGCGTCCCGATCGCGCCATGCGCTCCATGTCGAGAGGGCTGGTCCGAGCGTCGTTCAGGGCCGCCGTCCACAGGACGCGGCCGCCCGCGAAGTCCCCATCGGGTTGGTCCAGCTGCGAGAACAGGGTCGCGTTCGACAGGGGGGACAGAAAGCTTCGGATCACCTCGGTCATGACCCAGGCTCGGGAATGGAGCTCATAGCCATCGACGAGGCCGCCGTCATCAAAGAGCAAGGGGGCGTAGGCGGCCCCTCTCGAGAAGGCGAGGCCGAGGTCGGCGGGGGCAGAGATGAGGACGCCCCGCTGGAGAACGGGGCTCGCGGCTACGAGCCCAGCCCCCAGGCTACCGCTGAGCCCGACCCCTACGAAGCCGATGGCCTCCGGGTCCACGTTGGCCGAGCTTCGCACCACGGGATCGGCCATGAAGGCCTGGGCCACCTCGGCCATGACGAGCTGCTGCACCCATCCCTGGAAGATGTTTTCGGCCACGAAGCGGAACGCGTTCATGTTCGACCAGGACAGCTCCAAAAGAGGAGCCTCGGCCGCCGACAGGCCGGGCCAGTCGGCGATGGCCACCACCACGGGCTGGCGCTCGGCGAGGCTCGTCCACGCTGGCGCATTCAAATAGTCACGAGAGCCGCCGAGCGGATGGCCGAGCATGAGGATAGGCGCCTCTTCGTTGCCGTCCTCTCGAAGTGCCGACTTCGAGAGCCGGATCCGGAAGGGCACCTCCCGCTCCCCGAGCACTTGGGGCTGACGCGCATCCGGAAAGCCGCGGGTCGGCAGCCCGTCGATGCCGGTCTCGGCCAGGAAATCGGGAACGACCATGGTGCCGTCGAACTGAATCTCCCATGGTGACTCGGGTGGGAAGAGCGTCTGCTCGGCCAGGGGCGTGCCATCGTCGTCCAGCAGGCTCGTGAACCGAAGCTCGGTCTGGCGCCTCCACTCGCGGAAGGCTGCCAGCAAGGTGTCGGTAGAAAAGAGCTGGCGGTCCCGGGTTACGGTTCGGAAGTCCCAAGCCGCCTGCAGCTCATCCTCCAGGACCCCGGCTGTTGCGAGTAGGGCGAGCAGGTCGTCGAAGGTGTCCTGGCGATCAGCGAGCACGGTGCCGGCGGTGCTTCCTTCGACCAGGGCCTCGAAGCCGGCCGACCGAGAGACGAGGCTGCCGTCGCCTCGCCGGAGATTTCGAAAGGCGATGATGTAGCGACTGCCCGGATCGAGGAGGCTGGCAGGCCGGACGAACAGCACCGGGTCTTCGGACTCGGGAGCCCGGAGCTCGACCTCGGCCCAGTAGGCCCGGCGCTCCAGCTGGAGCGTCTCGGGGTCGACTTGGAAGAGGAGGATGGAGGCATCTTCGTCCAGACTGTCGGCGATTTCGTTCTCTCCCGGTAGCCCGGCTGCGTCGAGAGCGCGGAAGGCGGTCAGGATGGATATGTCCAGGGGGACGCCATCCAAAAAGCCGAGGGCACTCCCCTCGAAGCTGTCGCCGCTGGCGCTGAACGGGAAGGCTTCTGGAAAGTAGCTGAGACCGAAGCCGGTCGGTGTGGTCTCGTCCATGACGATGGGGAGATTGGACGGATAGGGCAAGAAGCAGTCGGCCTCGATGACGACGTCGCACTCCTTGGGGCCAAAGTTCGTCCGCATGTCGGCTGGGCCTGCGTCCGCCAGGCCTAGGTCGGGGTCCAGGTCTCCCAGGTCGCTCATGTCGGCTACTTGGCCGAGGTCGCCCGGCCCAGCGGGCCCTGGGGTGTCCCCGCCGCCGCAGCCGGAGAGGAGGCAAAAGCCCAATACAGGGAAGCGGGTGCTCACGTCGGAAGGGTCTCTGTTTGCTCGGAAGGGGGCAAGGAACACCTTTCGGTCACAAAAAATTTTACCTCCCGCTTCACTTAAGCATAGTAGGGGTGATGAGCATCAGGAGCATGAACTTCGCTTTCGAGGCGCAGAATGATCACTCGGAAGAACTCAAGGAACACTTGGTGGCGGGTATCGATGCATTCACCAGAACAGGACGCGTCGTTTCCGAAGAAAAGGCGAATGCGGTGATCGAGGCCGTAGAGGCGACCCTCTCCGGCGGAGGGGGCGGGCGCCGGCGCCGGAACGCGAGCGGCGGCCGCGGCGCGAAGGGCCGGTCGCGCAACAAGCTCGCACGCTGGACGAAGAGCGACTTCGACGCCTTGCGCAGCCTGGACTGGGGCACGCTCGACCCTATCTGGGAGGCCTTTAAGGAGGGGAGCATCCAGGAGGACGCGGACCTCAAGGCCGACCAGCGCCGGGCCATCATGAACGCCTACAAAGAGGTCCCGGGCGACAAGCGGGCCGAGCGCTCCGAGCGGGCCCACGTGATCGGCCGACTCAAGCACCTCGTCAACGCCTACGAGGCCGCCGAAGCCCAGGGCTGGAAATAGGCGGAGCTCGGGCTGAGCCCGAGCTTTCCGTCTTCATTCGCTCAGTCGGTTCTACGGTTACAAGAACGTGGGAATGGCGTCGTTTTCGGCGTCCTCCGTCACGGCTTCGAACGCCCGACTCGCCGGGTTGAAGACCGAGCATTGGCCGGTGCTGATGTCGAATACCCACCCATAGACCTTCAGGGTTCCGGTCGCGACGCGAGCCGCCACGGTCGGGTGGGTGAGAAGGTTCTGGGCCTGGATGAGGACGTTGATCTCGACGCAGCAGGCCAGCCGCTCGTCCTCGCCCTCGACGCCCGGATACTTGGCGTCGAGGACCGCCTTGCTTGCGCTGGCATGGTGGATCCAGGCGTCCACTTCGGGCAGCCCTTCCAGGGTGTCGGGGTGAAGAACGGCCTTCATGGCCCCGCAGCCGCTATGGCCGCAGATGATCACGTTGGGGACCTGGAGAGCTTGAACCGCGTACTCGATGGACGCCGAGACCGAACCCGAGTCGGCGCCTAGAGCGGGGACGATGTTGCCCGCATTGCGGATGACGAAGATCTCACCGGGCTCCATCTGGGTGATGGCTTCGGGGTCGACCCGAGAGTCCGAGCAGGTGATGAACAGAGCCCGCGGTGATTGGCCCGAGGCGAGCTTGCGGTAGAGCACCTTCCGCTCCTCGCTGGTGCTGTGAAGGAATCGCTTATGGCCCTCGATGATCTTCTTCACCGAGCCAAACTAAGGCGTGGGCTTTCGGGCTGCAAACGGGCGCTCGAACGGCCTCATGAGGGGGGGGCGCTTACCCTGGGCTAGGCGCCGCCGCCGGTCGTGAAGCGACCGGCGCCCTCCGCCT
>CAYZFR010000141.1:0-10437 GCA_964477875.1 uncultured Myxococcales bacterium | reverse complement strand
AGATTCCGCGTGAAACCGTGGAGGCTTCAGTACAGGGTTGGCTCAATCATGTATCCTATGGTGACACGTGGGGTTTGCGGAGAGAGATACTCAGCGAGGTCAACTTATGAAACCGATGCCCATCTTCGCCAGAACCTACGACTTCCTCAGTTGGCTCATTCCGCAGACACTCAAGTTCCCTCGGAGCCAGCGTTTTGTGGTCACCCGGCGGTTGCAAGACGCAGCCCTGGACTTCCAGGAGCATATCCTCGAGGCCAACCGGCTTCGCGACACGGCCCGCTTGAAGAAATTGCGCCAGGCCGACGCGGATCTTGACAAGGTACGCTTGTACCTGCGGCTGGCTGTGCGCTGGGAATGGCTCAGTGAAGGACAGTATCAACATGTATCTGCGATGGTCAAAGAATTGGGGAAACTATTAGGAGGCTGGATGAAAACCTTAGACGGCAGACGGTAGCCGATAGCCGGGTAGTATGTTTGCTGCAGCTATCGCTTGCGGTCTGTCGTTTACCGACAGAAGGGACCGGTCGATGAGACGGCGATTCCGGCGGTCTGTTCTAACAACGGCAGTTTCAGCCAAGGCTGAAACTGCTAAGCAATTCCGTAGGAATTGCCCAACGCCCGCTGCGCCTATCGCAACAGGAACAAGCCTAACCTACGGTTAGGTACGAACAACAATTGGAAAAACAAGGATTTCGGGCGTGCGTCTCCAGTGCGCAGCCTCCAGGCGCCGCGTAGCGAGCGACGGACGTCTTGCGGGTTCCTCAGCCGGAAATGCCCAATGACCACGGTGATTGGGCCGAGGCAAGATGGCGCGACCGGCTCCCTGGCCGAGTCCCAAAATACATGGGCCGGGCGAATAGAAAAGCGGCCTGGCTCAGGGTGCGTGTCGGTGACACATTGACCCAGGAGCCAGGCCACCTGGAAGATACAACGTGTGGGTACCTACTCAGGCTTTAGCCGGATCATCAGATCCGGCGAGAATCTGATGATTCCATTCAAGCCGGTTGAGCGGTAACCAATGTGGATTGAAAGTTTGCATGGCAAGGAGTGCATATGAGTGAAGCCCAACAAGCACAACTGGAACTGCTAAAACAACTGCATGCGGAGGGTGTGCTGACGGACGCGCAATACAAAGCCAAAGTCGCGGTCCTGACGGGTGAATCTGGCACCTTCGAGCAGCAGGCACAGCAGGTGCAGATGCAGACCAACGTGGGACGTGATAAAGTTGACAGCCACGACGTGGACATCCGCGGTGATGCGAACGTGATAGGCAGCCACAATCTGGTCACCCTCTACCGCATCTACCAGACGGCACCAGGCAAGCCTCGCCTGACCGAAGCGGAGTTTGCGAGGGTGTTGCACGACTATCTGCAGTGGGTGCGCCGGGAATATGATCATACTCGGTTGCACGGTTTGCAGAACCTGCAGCAGACCGGCGCGCTGGACAAGCCGCTCACTACCATCTATACCTCGTTGCTGGTGGAACATCGTCCGGCGGTAACTCCCGGTGGGGAGCAGGATGAGCGCCGGCAGCGTCTACATGCGGAGAGGATGACCGAGCGGGCCGCGTCGGAACCGCTGGATATGGCAGAGCTGCTGACCCTGGGTGAGCGGATTGCCATTGTGGGGCGCGCGGGATCGGGCAAGACTACGTATCTCTCTTTTGTGGCCTCGACGTTGGCGGCGGCGCTCTTGGGCCAGCCTCTTGATCTGCGCCTTCAACCGCCGGAGCCCCAGGGAGCGTTACCGGTGCCTTTACTGGCGCCGCTGCGCTTCTGGCAGGTCTATCGTGAGCAGTGTGCAAAAGTCAACCGCTATCATACCCCGGAAGCCGGAACGTTGGGCGGCTTCCTCTTATGGTTTCTGCAGGCGCGTTACAAGAACTTCGATGCGGCGGCGGATTTCTTTGAGCGGTTACTGCGCGGGGGCCACGGCTGCCTGCTCTTGTTGGATGGCCTGGACGAGGTGGTTGAGGTCGCCGAACGGCGGGTGGTCCGCGATGAAGTCGAACGCTTACTCACCAGTCAATATCCTGGCAACCGCTGTCTGGTGACAGCGCGGGAAGCCGGCTACCGGGACGCGCCCTTTGGCGGCGATTTTGTACGCTGCGATGTGCAACCGATGACGGAGGAACAGATCACCGCGTTGGTAGGATCTTGGTGCGCGCAGATCTATATACAGCCACAGGATCGAGAGGTGGCGTGCGCGGACTTGACCACCGTGATCTCCCGTCTGAACCAGGAGCGTGAGCAGCGCGGTCAGCCGGCCCTGATTGATACGCCGCTGCTGGTCACCATGGTGGTGAGTGTCAAGTACAGCCGGCGTGAACTGCCCCAGGAGCGGGCCAAGTTGTACGATACGTGTGTGGACGTCATCTTGAACAGCGAATACACCGGGCGGGAGGACGACGCGGGCGCGCGGCGGAGCATGGTCAACGCCGGTGGCCCGCCGGACAAACAACGCGAGTGGCTTTCGCACCTGGCCTTCCAGATGCACCGCCGCGGTAAGGTCGGGGCCAGCCTGGCTCAAGACGGCGTGCGGGAGATTCTGGAGCCGGTCTTTAAGCAGCGGGGCGAGCTGGCGTTGCTTGAGCCTTTCCTGGCTGCAGCCAGCCATCGCGGAGGCTTGTTTGAGGAGCGCGGTGGACGGTATGAGTTCACCCATCTGACTTTTCAGGAGTTTCTGGCGGCGCAGCTTCTGGCGCGGCGGTGGCCTCAGCAGCCACCAGAGTTCCTGGCTCAGATTGTGAAACGTGAGTGGTGGCGGGAAACGCTCCTGTTGACGGTAGGGAGCCTGGACGCACCGGTGCCCTACGAGCAACGGGAAGAATTCATTGAGGCCCTTTGTACCCTGGAAGGGGAGATGGAAGCCCGGCTGGCATCCGCGGAGTTGGCGGCGACCGGGCTACGGGACCTGACGGATCCGGAGCCTACTTTGACGGCGCTGGCGAGAGAGAGGCTGGCGATGCTCTGGCGGGCTGAGGATTTCACGGCTGCTCCACCCGCTGTGCGGTTGCAGGCCGGCAATGCCCTGGCGGTGTTGGGTGATGAGCGAGACTTTGATGCGCTGGTGGCGATCCCTGCCGGGCTGTTCTGGATGGGCGATGATGAAGATGAGCGTGCCCAACCGCGTCACCAGGTCACGCTGGAGGCCTATCGCATTGGCAAATATCCGGTCACGGGGGGGCAGTTCTGGCGCTTTGTGGAGGCCAGCGGGCATGAGCCACGTGATGATAGAAGCCTGCGCAGCGTGGTCAATCATCCGGTCGTCTATGTGACCTGGCACGAGGCACGGGCCTACTGTCAGTGGCTGACGGGGGTCTGGCGAGCCGTGGGCAAGATCGATGCGGACGAGGTCGTCCGCCTGCCCACTGAGACCGAATGGGAGAAGGCCGCGCGGGGCGCCGATGGACGCCGGTATCCGTGGGGCGATACCTGGGACGCAGCCAGGTGCAACACAGGTGAATCCGGCCTGGGCAGCACGACGCCCGTGGGGATGTATCCAGATGGCGCGTCACCTTATGGATGTTTGGACATGGCAGGCAATGTCTGGGAGTGGACGACGAGTCTATGGGGAGAGGATTGGAGGGAACCAGAGTACGCATATCCTTACAGAGCCAACGATGGGCGAGAGAACCTGGTCGCGGGAGACGGTGTGTGGCGGGTGGTGCGTGGCGGCTCGTTCAACGACCCTCTGGATCGCGCCCGCTGCGCCTATCGCTCCAAGCACTACCCGCTCTTCGATTGGAACAACCTCGGGTTTCGGGTCGTTGTCTCCCCATCCGCTCGGCGGCGTAGCCGCTGAGCAATCTTCTCTGCCCTCTGGCGCTCTGTACTCTGTGGCTCTAGAACGAAGAAAACGAGTTTATCTAAACAGGGGAATTCCCAAGGGGGCCGCGGAAAAATGCATTTCAGACTTATGGCAGTATAGGCAAGGGCCACCAGCCTTCGTTAATCAGCCCATGCTGATCTCTCTACCGTCCAGGTGATAGTTCGAGACTGTGCTGGTAACCAGAGTGCGGTTGTTAGCGACTCGATTCCGTTGCTCTCTCTGACTGCGTAGCTACCGCTCGTCATCAGCGATCCCCCGTAAGCAGAGTGTCAACGCTCGGCCTAAACGGTCAATAGCACCATTCCAGGTGAAATCCGTCAGCCATCCAATCCCCCCATAGTACACCACGAATTCCTGGAATCCGTCCGGTGGAATTCGTCAGCAGGGGGGAATCCGTCACGGCAATCGCCGCTCAAGCGTGAACACGTCCCAGCCACGGATACGTTCAGCGCGGGCTAATTCCTCCGTGATCAGTCCATACACCTGAACCTCTTCGTGCAACTTCCCCACGATGAAAACCAGCTCCGAGAAGAAAGGATCCACGGCTTTCTGCGTGCCCACCGCCAGGTAGAGCTCACCCCCAGAGGCGTCAATCGCCTGCGTCCACTTCTGGCGACGAGCCGCCGGATCTTTGCGTGTGTCCCGTTCCGCTTCCACGAACAAGGTCTTACCTTCGTACCTGGCGATCAGGTCGGGGTTATAGTCTCCGTCAGAGACGGATATTGGATCGAAGTCCTGCTCTACAGTGAAACCGGCCCGCTCCAGAATTTGCTGTGTCTCCAAAATCAGATAGACGTGATCGGGAGAGCTGTGCCGGCGTAGTAATTGGGGCGCCTGCTGCGGCGCTGGTTGGGCACCATACAGCAAACGAAAAGCCATCTCACCCTTTTCCGTCAGATGGATCAAATGCGGGGTGATGCGTCCCCGCTGGGCTTCAATGGTGTGCACCAGGCCCCACGGCTCCTGCGCCCGCCGAATCGCTCGCCATTCGGCACCCCCGGCGCGCTGGTGCCCCAAGACGTCGGCCAACTCCGCTTTGAGCACCGACCGCAACGGCTCGCCTGTTGCCCTCAATAAACGAATCAACTGCCGATCTGTGGCGAAGGTCGGTTGGTCAGACCACTCACGGAACCAGTCAGGCCATAATTCGGGCTCCGTGTAAGGTTCGAACGCTGCATCAGTCCCGGTGGATCGGGCTTGTGATTCCGTTGGGGAGACAGATACAGACCCAGGGCCTGACGCTGATTGATGGCTGCCAAAAGCACGCTTAACGCTGTGACTGGGGGCTGGCGGTGCTTCTGCGGGTTGTTTGGCGGGTCGACGGACCGCATGATCCTTCAAGGCCTCCATTTCAGCCTGAAGTCTCTCCTTCGTAGCATGTAACTTCTCGTTTTCCGTCTGCACGGTCTGATACTTGCGTTGCAAGCATCGTAAGCGCGCTCGTAAATCCATCCGCCGTGCCTTCACATCTTGCTCGATCAGTTTCGTCAACTCCACCGTCGGGGTCTCCTCGATTCTGGTGGGACTCTCTTTGGCCATCCCATCCAGTAGCGCCGGTGCTATCGCGTAACCCAGCTTGACGACCGCCCGGCGCGCCTCGAAACGCATATCTTCGGCTTGTTTGCGCAACATCTTCTCGCTATTCAGCAACTCTCTCAAGACGGCCTGCGAATAGCGATCGGTAGCTGCATGGTTAATCATCGGCGTCTACTCCTTTTCGACACTATCCAGCTGTGTGCATGTGAACATAGGACTGCCCCCAAACGAAAAAACCGACTGTGGAGAGCGCTGAGTCCCAACCCACGGCAGTTTCTTGATGGTCGTCGATCTCCCAAAAGTTGCCGCTCTGCCCAGCTGCATTACCCTCCCTGCCAGAAGTACATCGGTCGCGCGGCGCGACACTGCGTCGGCGGGCGCCCCTGCCAACGTCGCAGTTGGTGTGGCGCAGGTAGCCAGTGCTCAAGAAGTGCATCTAACGTGAAGACCGCCACGTCGGGGCGCGGCTGGCGGGCTGGTGCCGGGGTCTCCGTCAGAAACCATTCCAGATCCGCGATTAGACTCGCCGCCACCTCCGGCGTCAACGCGACCCAATACAGACCATCGATGTTGAAAGCCGGCAGCTCCTCTTCTTCCAGGAACTCCACAAACCAATCTCTGAACCGGCTTTTTTGATGCGGATCGGGAAACAGAGTCTCATACGGGGGCCAAGCGCGGCACGTATATACCCCAACGCACGGGCGTTGCCGCCCCTGGTCAGGCCAAAACTGCACCCAGTACTCCGGCTCAAAATCGAATCCCAGAAGATCGCTCAGGTGGGGAATGGCGTCTCGCCAGCGCACCTCATACCGAAAGGGGGCGGCCGACACCGCATTGCCCGCTTCCAAGGCATAGCCGACGGCTCCCTCTGCCCATATGGCCAGGGGCTCCCTATCTTCATCCGGTTTTGTCCATATCGCATCCAGTAGCCACACCTGGCCGCCCATGTTGGGCAACAGTTCCCGCAGGGCTTGGAGACCCGCTTGCGTCAAGCCCACAATATCCGGCGAGATGCGGCCCGTCAAGTCTCCTGGTAAGGAAACCGGTTTCCGAGCCAGCCAGCCCCACTGTTCCAGGTTCTCCAGATGCCACGCCGCCGGATCCAGGGTCGTGTCTACCATCTGCCAACGCCGGGCTAATCGGTGCGGATGAACAGGATAGCGCAGATAGTAGAACAAGGCTGCGTAGGAAAAATCTAACTGCTTGGGCTCGGGAACAAGCTGATGCATAGTGAATTCTCCTTTTCAAGTGTGCGGCGGGAAGTACTCCCCGCGACTATCCCCAGAGTTTTTCCCGCGTTTATGGTCAAAGTCGCAACTCCGCGGGTTAAGGGATCCCCGTAGGGATGACCTCCCAGGGTACGACGGCGGTCTCCGCCGGGCGTTCCAGCGAGCGCAGCGTCCAGAGATCAATAAGTCGAATCTCACCGGAGGGCAAGCGGTGGGCGGCGTTACGCAACAAGCGCGCCTGGCGGGCGCGGTCCTGCTCTGTCTCCAGCACGATGATCAACCGGCCAGCGGTCAACTCCAGGGCTTTGCGCCACTTGGCCTCGTGGGCCGTGCGGATATCCCGCTGCACCTCCACAGGCCATTCGCCGTCGTCATCGGTGAGCAGCATATCCGGCTCCGAGCGTGGTCCCCAGACATCGTCGGTGTACAGTAGCGCTGACGGATCCTCTTGCACCTCCAATCCCAGATCAGTGAACAGGTCGCGGGCCTCCAGAATATCCACCGCATGCACCAGCCCGTGGTGGGCTTGGATACGCGACGGTAACTCTGACGGCTTCGCCGGCGCGCCGTAGGCTTTGGCATACCAGGTCTGGCCCGCCGGGGTCAGCCAGTAGAGCGTCCGGCGACCGCTGGCCTTGTACGGATAGCGCGCCGGTTCACCCTGATATTCCACCGGCGCCAACAACGCCGGGCACATCGTCCGCTCCTGACTGAGCACGGTGAAACCTTTCACGATATATCCCGTCGTGTAATCGTGAGCCCGGCGGATCAACGTGGCGACGCGCCAGGGGCGGCTGAGGCCGCTGCGCCCCACGTGATACAGGATCAGTTGGCGACCGGGGCGGGTCACCTGGATGGAGCGCCCACGTTTCTCCACCGTGTCCGTGGCAGGCGCTTCGGGGCCGGTGAGTCGAGTGACCGGTGACGGTGCGGTCTGTGGCTGCTGTTGTGCAGCGTGAATCTGCTGCTGGTAAGCCTGGGCCGTGGCGGTGTGCAGGAGATGTAACTTCACTAACTCCTCTAACGTCGCCATCAGCGCCTGGGTAGCGACCACGGCGGCCTCGGCCCGCCGCTGCGGCCCGTAGTACTGACGCAGATTTTGCGCTCGTTGCCAGAGCCGGTGCCGCAGACGACGCACCCACCCTGGCGGGTGCCGGGTGAAGTCCTGCGCCACCTCCCGCGAGACGGCATCGATGGCCCGAATCGCGGCCTCGAGGTCGGCGGTGGTCAGTGGTGTGGTCATAAACTGCTCCTTGTGCTACAATGTACGTGCTGGTATGTAGGTAACGTGCAGCGTTGCCGCAGATGTAGCCCTCATACCGGTAAGCCTGCTGGACCGTTTCGGGGGCCCTGGGCCTCCCCACGCGACCGGCGGTGACAGGTGCGATCCCTGACCGACCGAGGTGCGTACCACCGTGCTACACGGGACGGACTGGGCTGGCGGGCTGTAGTGGGCTCTGCTCACGCCGGTAGACGCGAGGTTGGCCCCTCGCCGGGAGGTGAGCGCTGAGCATACCAGCGCTGTGCGCCTCACCGAATCCTCGGTGGGGCGCGGAGTTCTTCCTTTGCCCCAAAAACAGCGAAAAGCCCTGGGATAGTCGCGGGGAGTTCTTCCCGCCGGAGATCCCCAAGGAATAACTCGGGGCGCTCAGCCTCTCTGCTAACAGACATTCCCCCCCTCATCCTCATCCCTGATTCTGACGGCGGCGCCGCAACCAGGCGGGCCAGGCAAAGCGAAACATGTACTGCCCGATCACGCACTTCCGCCCGTGGATGGCCAGGTGACAGCGCTGACAGAGCGCCACCAGGTTGTCAGGCGCGTTGTTGAACGTATTTCCGTCGATGTGGTGCACCGTCAGCGTGTAGCCGTGGGCCGGATCGTGCGGATGACCGCATTGCTCGCAGCACCAACCTGCCGCATCCTTCACCCACCGGGCGATCTCAGACCAGTTCTCTGGGTAACGCGTCGGATCAAACGGCATCCCGCGTACCGCGCAGTGCCTTCGTCACTCCGTACCTCCGGGCAGTAGCGTGGAATTAGAACAATGCATCCAGACGGGCGGCGGCCTCGGGATCGACGTCCTCGGTAATCGTGGTTTCGTCTCTTGTGTCAGACGGCGGGCCTGCAAACTCCACTTGCCCCAGTTCCTCCCGTACTACCTGCCGCACATCCGCCGCGGTAAGCGGCAGTGGCTCGGGCTCCAGCGTCGCCCGAATCGCCGCCCGCACCGCGGCACTCTTGTTCTCTTGCTGCGCCCACCACGCCAGGATGTCGGCATCCTTTTCGACATCCACTATGAACTTCAGATGGGCCTTCTCAGCCATACACTCCTCGTTGTCAGGTGTTCAACCGTTGAACAATCGGCCACTGCGGTGTTCAACGATTGAACACCTGGTTTTCATGCACCGAACTGCCGCAAGCCATAACGATAGAAGCCCAGGGCATTGGAGAGCTGCGGCTGGGGCACCAACCGCACATGGGGAAAGACCTGGCGCACATGCTCGGCGAACGGGATGGCACCGCCTCCGGTCAGCAGGACCGCCGCCAACTCCTGACCAGCTCCCCACAACGTCGTGGCCTGGGCCAGAATTTCCCCGCTGACAGCCGTGAGACCTTCCTTATATAAGGGCCCAATATCGAGCCGCTCCCCGAAGCGCGTGATGGCGCCCGCGCGGGCTACCTCCTCCACAGCAGGCAAGTCCAGTTCAGCACTATACCTTTCCTCCAGCGCCCGCTGCAGCAGTTCGTAGACCCGCGCCATCGCCACCGGGATCGAGCCGCTCTTGGGTTCCACGTAGCGCAACTGATCCGCGTACGCATAGTCGGTGGTGTGCGTCCCGATGTCCAGCACAGCGACTCTGGCGTTGGCCAACCGATCCTCGTCCAGGAAAACTCCTTGCGGGCTGAGCAGCACGCGGAACAGCGAACCGAAGGGCTGCGGCACCACTTTGACCCTCACAATCTCCAAATGCTGCGGTTGGCCATCCGCCGTGAAGTGGTAAGTACCGATCAACGTCTCCGCCAACTGCTCCCGGTCAGTGTACCAGCGTACCGGCAGCCCGGTGACCAGCTGCAACCGGCGACCGCTCAGGCCCAGGCGGTAGCAAGCGCCGAGGGTCAATACCTGGAGCAATTCGGGGTCCCGATCTCGAGCGCGCGGGGAGATGGTGAAGGGCGATTGCCGGGCCGCATACTCGCCCACAAAGCGGGCTTGCCCGTTGAGCGTCACCGTCAGCCCCTGCCCGTCACCAACCAGGTCGTTGCGAAACTTGACGCGCACCGCAGGTCCCACCAGGCTGGGAAACGTCAGGTGCCGCGCCCCATAGACGGCCTTGGTGTGTCCATAGCCGATGTCCAGGGCCGCAACGGTGGGTGAAAGGTTGTCGTGTCCTTTATGCTGTTGTAACATCAGAAAACCTCCTTAGCTGGTCTGACATGATCACGGATACGTGCTTCAGACTGCATCTTCAGCCTCCCGGCCCACCCAGTAGTGATGCCGCAGGATCTGGGCCGCAGGGCGCACGCGAAGACCCGCGACCTGCCGGGGACCTTCGGGCAACAGGTGGGGATGGACATAGCAGACGTTGGCCACTTCGCCACAGCGATCCCGGTACCGGTCGGCGGCCTCGGCCACGTTCTCCGCCAGCGATTTGTTCCCGGCGTCGTACCACAACAGGCCTATTTTCATCGGTAAACCTCCGCAGGCTGCAGCACGGACGGCGCGCCCGTTGGCGGGTGCGCTTGCCGGGGCTCCCCCAGGGCCATCCGTGTCTCGGCGCACCCCACGTAGGCCGCCTTGAACCGCAGCGGCGCCGCTTCGTGGGCGCCCACGGCGAGAAA
>CAYZFR010000140.1:0-10490 GCA_964477875.1 uncultured Myxococcales bacterium | reverse complement strand
GGCAGGTCCGTCCGGCCGCCAATGGGCTGGACCTAAACCGAGACCAGACGAAGCTGCTCGTGCCGGAGTCGGCGCTGTTGAAGCGAGCTTTCTTCGAGTTCGAGCCCCACGTCGCCGTTGATTTCCACGAATACCGCCCGTATCGACGTGACTTCATCAACTTCGGGAAGTGGGGCATCACGCAAATCTATGACGTGATGTTTCTGTATTCGGGGAACCTGAACGTGCCCGCGGTGCTGCGCGACTTCACCAGTCGGGTGTTCGTCGATGCGGCTCGGGATCGGGTGGCAAAGGAGGGGCTTCGGAGCCACGACTACATCACGACCCGAGACGTCTACGGTGAGATCGTGTTCAACCAGGGCTCGACCAACGCGCGAGCCAGCGCGACGAACTTCGCTCTTGCGAACACGGTCTCGACCTTGGTGGAGGTGAGGGGAGTCGGGCTGAGTCGTTCTGGATTCAAGCGCCGGACCTTGAGCACCGCCTGGGTCGCCGAGAGCTACCTGAGGACGGCGGCCGGGAACGTGGAGCGTACCCGAGAGGTGCTGGCCGAGAGCGCGCGAGCGAAAGGGCCGGTGGTGGTGAAGAGTCGGCGAGAGCGTGAGGTAGCGAAGATCGACGCCATCGACGTCGCGAAGGTGGAGCCGATCGAACTCGAGATCGAGCTGCGGAACGCGCTCCGCTCGAAGGCCGTTCTGACTCGTCCTCGACCGGCTGCCTACGTGCTGCTTCCGGAGGCAGAGGCCCTCGCCCGTCGGCTCGAGCTCTTGGGTGTGGAGGTCGAGGTCTCGAACTCGACACGTCGCATGCGTGTCCAGGGCTACGAGGTGACGCGGCGGGAGCGGGCTCCGTACCCCTACGAGGGGACGATCGTGCAGGATGTGGAGACGGAACTCTTCGACGAGGTGCGAGAGTTTCCGCCTGGGAGCTTCATCGTCTCGATGTCTCAGCCCCGAGGCAACATGGCGGCCGAAGTACTGGAGCCCGAGGCGAGCAATGGGTTCGTGTCCTTTGGGGTCCTTCGGGTGGAAGAGGGCGATCGCCTTCCGATCTATCGGAGATCTGTCGAGTGAAGCGATGAAGGAGAAGAGACCATGCTGACGATCGCGGTGACGGCGCTTTGCGCCCTTGGGCAGCCAACGCTGGAGGCCGACGTCGGTTCTCGAAATCGGGCACGCTACGAACTGGGGAGCGGGCTCAGCTTCAGCTTCGCCGACGGCAAGCACGAGGTCGGCCTCGGGGGCTTCATCCAGCCCTCTTGGGCCATCCAGGACGTGGAAGGGGAGTTCGACCAGTTTCTGCGGGCGCGGAGGACGTTCTTGAATCTGGGCGGCGAGTTCTTCGATGAGAGGCTCGGCTTCTTTTTTCAGGTCGACTTCACGTTGCCCGAGCCACTTCTCGACGCCTGGCTCCGGTACTCTCCTTGGGAGTGGCTGGACCTCCAGCTTGGTCAGGTGCTGACGCCGACGAACAACCGGGAGCAGCTGCACATGGAGTCCGATCTCAGCTTCGTTCAGCGGAGTCTCTTGAGCCGGACGTTCTCCGAATCGGGTCGTGAGTTCGGTGCTTACATGGCCCTGGACATCCCAGTCGGGGGCATGCTGGTCCGGCCGATGCTCTCGATCACGTCGGGCGACGGTCGAAACTCCTTCGGTGAAGACTCCAGGGATCGAGACGTGGGAGGCCTGAAGTATGGGGGCCGGCTGGATTTCTTGCCGTTTGGAGACTTCATGGAGCGGAATCGAGGGACGGTTCCCGACCTCTGCCATGAGAAGACGCCCAAATTGGTGCTTGGAGGAGCCATCAGCAGAAACTCCGGGGCCAGCGGTCCCAACGGGGCCGGCCATGACGAGTTCAGTCTCTTCGACCAGTTCGGTGACCGGAACCAGCCCGACTACGTGCTGGTGTATGGCGACCTCTTGGCCAAATGGCAGGGCGTGTCGCTACTCTTCGAGTTCGCGAACGCGAGCGCCACATCCTTGGAGGGATCTTTCACAAACGAGTCTGCGACTACGCTTCTGCTGCCCACAGAGATCGCGAGCTTCTTACGGCTTGGCAACGCCATCAACGCCCAGGTCGGCTACGTCTTCGACTTTGGCCTCTCCGTCGATGCGCGCTATACCCAGCTGTTTCAAGAGTTCGGAACCGACGCCTCCTTGCTTCAGGACACGCAGGCTTTCGGCGGAGGCCTCGCCTACTATTTCTTCGACCATGCATTGAAGGCTCAGTTGAACTACGAGCGCGTCGGTGCAGACGGTTCGCCCGACATCGATACGGGCGAATTCATCCTCCAGGTCATCTTGTAGGAGCCGTGGAGACGTCAACGGAACAACAGGTCGGCGGAGCGTTGGATCATGAGCCGACTGTTGTGACCGACCCCGGGGGCTTCCGCGAAGGTCCAGGCGTAGGTCACACCCGCCTCCGCCGCCAAGCGAGCGCCCTCGTCGAAGAACCAACGGGCTCGTTCCCTTCGATGCATGCCCTGAAGGTCGGCCTCTGGCGTGTGGCGGAGATTGAAGCTGTCGGGATCGGTGTCGATCTCGCCGGCAAACACGATGAGCTGCCGCTCGAACACGCGAGACGGCTCGACGTCCTCGGCGGGGCTGCCGCCGAGCCCGTAGGGAAAGTCGACCTGAGGGGTCGGGGCCGAGTACCAGCCGGCATTGGCCGCCACCACACGGCGGTAGCGTCCTTCCGGCTCGAACAGGACGAAGCGGTGCGCGAACTGCGCCCCGGCAGAGTGACCGACGATGTCGTAGCTCGTGAGGTCTCGGTCGATTTGGCTCTGAATCTCGTCAAAGAGCGGTTCGATGTACGAGAAGGCCCACTGGCTTTGGTCCTTTGGCGAGGCGCCGCCGGGGTCGTTTCCGTTCACGAAAACGTTCCCGAGGATGTAGCCCGAGCTGCGGGGGAAGCCGGCATCGCTGAATTCCGGGGCGAAGACCAACACTCCGAATTGCTCGGCCTTCGACACCCAGTTGTCCCGGGTGCGGGCGGCGTCCCGGTTGTTGCCATGGAGAGCGATGACGACGGTCGAGTCTTCGCTCGCCGTCCGCGGGACGTAGTAGGGAACATCGAGGGCGCGGGCGAGACCGTCGCCCTGGAAACGGAGAGTTCCCTTGCCGAGCAATGCTTGTTCGATGGGGTCTTCGAGGACGACCGGGCTGCAGCCAAATCCCAAGAACAGGACCCATCCGAGCGCCCACCATCCAATCACCGGGGGAAGATACCCGGCATCCCGGACCGATGTCATCGAGTTCGGGGCGGAAAGGACGAAGAATCATGAGACGACGCGACACACGGCCGGGTTTGCTGGCCCTGGGGATACTGGCGGCCTGCTCCACCGACGATGTGACGACCGATCCCCCCGACACCCGGAACCTCTTTCAGATCCCGGACGATGCCTTCGGCGAGTACCTGCAGTACCGAGAGGTCCCTGGCATCGTCGAGAACGACGACTCCGCCGCCAATCGCTTCGCGCTCGACATCGATGCCGTCGACGAGGTGACGGAGCTGAATCTGTCCAAGACCAGCGGCGCCGTCATGGACCTGGTGACGGCTGGCCTCGAAACTGCGGAGGAGGACATCCGAGACCTGGATGGGATCCAATTCTTCACTGGGCTGCAGACTCTCACCATCACGTCCAACGCGATTACGGAGCTGGATCTTAGTCAGCTCGTCTTGCTCAGCGAGCTGGAGATGAACTTCAATCTCGTCGGCAGTCTCGACCTCTCCGAGAACGTATCGCTCGAGATCTTGCGCTATCGGGCGAGCTCGAGCGCCACCGAGAATCAGCGCCTAGATACTCTCGACCTCTCTACCAACACCGCCCTGCGCCACCTCTTTCTCCCTGGACACGACCTGGTGGGCATCGATCTGACGGCGAACACGGCCATCGACCAGGTCCTCGATCTGAGCGACAACCCTGGACCCGATGGCGATCGTGAGACTCCGGACATCGTGGTGCCGGCCATGATCTTCGACCAGGTCCCCGAAGCCATGCGGGCCGGCGTCACTTCTGATGCCGACGCGCCCGTTCAGCTGTCCCTGAGAGTCATGCCGAGCTCGCTGTCGGAGGCAGGGGCGATGGCGACCCTGCAGGCCAATCTAAACCGAACGTCGTCGGTCGCGGTCAGCTTGAACCTGAGGACCGATGGGACCGCGGTGCTCGACGAAGACTACAGCATCGCCTCGACGATGTTGGTGGTCCCGAGCGGCATGACGAGCGCTCAGACCACCATCACGACCATAGACGACATGGATCAGGGCGGGGAGCTGACTCTTCAAATCGAGGCCGTCGACATCATGGGCGCTCAGGGTGCCAACGTGGTGGTGGAGCTCACCATTACCGATGATGACGGGATGCTGCCCCTCATTCTCAATGAGGTCCTCTACGACCCGCCGGATGCTGGAGACGGTGACGCCAACGCAGATGGTGGGCGAGATCCGAATGAAGACGAGTTCGTCGAGCTGGTGAACGACTCCAACATGGTCGTGGACGTGAGCGGTCTGGCGTTTTTCGACGTCGATGCCATGGACATGGGCATGCCGCGGCACGTGGTTCCGAACGGGACGATGCTCATGCCTCGTCAGGCTCTGGTGGTGTTCGGAGGGGGCAGTCCCAGCGGAGACTTTGGGGGCGCCGTCGTTCAAACAGCCAACGGCTTCGAGAACCGCCTCAATCTGAACAACTCCAGTGACTTTCTGACCGTTCAGGATGCCGGAGGTGCCGTCATCTTCACCTTCGACGTGGAGGCGCTATCGAACAATCCCAACGAATCCTACACGCGAGCGCCGGATCTGACGGGCGACTTCGAGCAGCACGCAGGGGTCGTCGAGGGGGTCTTGTTCTCCCCCGGGACCCGCGCCGACGGTTCGAGTTTCTGAGCCTCCAACCCAACAGGACGCCCGATGACTCGATGGGAAGCTGATCGGACTTCATGATCGGAACGCTGGGCCCGGTGCTGGCCGGCATCGTGATCATCGTCGTGGCCTGGGCTCTGCTGCGGGGGCTCTATCCCCACGCCGTGCTTCTGGTGGCCGGCTTGGGAATGTTGTTGGCGGCTCCTCTCGTCGGCCAGACCATGCCGCCTCTAGGCGAGTCGACGGGGGCCACCATCTTCGACCTCGCTCGCTACGTCAGCGAGTCCTTCGCCCAGACTCTCCGAGGGGTCGGCCTCATGATCATGTCCATCGGCGGATTCGTCGCCTACATGGAACACATCGGCGCCAGTGACGCACTGGTGCGAATGGCGATGAGGCCGCTGCGCTGGTTTGCTCGATATCCCTATGCGACCTCGTCCCTGCTTCTGCCGATCGGTCAGCTGCTGTTCGTTTGCATTCCGTCTGCCGCCGGACTCGGGCTTCTGTTGATGGCGTCGGTCTTTCCGCTCGTGGTGCGGCTCGGGGTCAGCCGTCTGAGTGCGGTGTCCGTAGTCGTCGGCTGTACGAGCTTTGGCATAGGTCCTGCCTCGGCGATCAGTGTGCGGGCGACCGAGATCGCCAACACGTCGCCGATCGCCTTCTTTTTCGAGGAGCAGCTCCCGCTCGTCTTGCCCATGAGCCTCGTCATGGCTGTGGTGTACTTCTTCGTGAATCGGAGGGCGGATGCGCGTAGCTCGGAGGTTTCGTACTCCGAGACAGAGCCGATGAAGCCGGATGACGAGGCGAGAGGCTCGGCTCCGGCCTTCTATGCGTTGCTTCCGGTTCTCCCGCTGGTGCTCCTGCTTGTTTTCTCCGAGCTCTTTCGGCTCTTTCCCGAGCCCATCCAACTCGACACCACGACCGCCATGTTTGCGAGCATGGGCGCGGCGGCTGTCCTTCACGGGCTTCGAGTTCGGAGCGTCAAAGACAGTCTTCAGTCCCTAAAGGTCTTCTGGGGCGGGATGGGAGACATCTTCAAGTCAGTGGTCACGCTGATCATCGCAGCCGACATGTTTTCGAAGGGACTCCTCGCCCTCGGCTTCATCGAGGCTTTGCTGGGCATGGCGGGGGGGGCCGGCCTGGGCGTCATTGGCATCGGAATCGCCATGACGGTCATGATCTTCATGGCCTCGATGCTGATGGGGAGCGGGAACGCCTCCTTCTTTGGCTTTGGCCCCCTGGTTCCCGAGATCGCGAGTGGTCTAGGCACGAAGACTTCGCTGCTGATCCTTCCGATGCAGCTATCGGCGAGCATGGGGCGGAGTGTCTCGCCGATTGCTGGAGTCGTGATCGCAACGGCGGAGGTCGCCAAGGTGTCTCCCTTGGCCATTGCCCGCCGAAATCTCATTCCATTGCTGAGCGGGCTCATCGTGATGCTCGTACTTCAGTTCTTCATACGCTGAGCGAGGAGCGAAGCCGTGAGTGCATTGATCGATCCCTTGTTTTCGACCGAACAGATGAGCGCCATCTGGAGCGATGAGAGCCTGATCGAGAGTTGGCTGGAAGTGGAGCGCGCCATCAGCAGAGCCCTGGCGAAGGTCGGCTTGTTGCCGGCCGGGGCGCTGTCGCAGATTGAAGAGGCGGCTCGGATCGAAAACATTGACCTCGAGGTCGTGCGTCGAGAGACGCGCCGGCAAGGCATGCCCATCAAACCTCTGGTAGACCAAGTGATCGCCGTTGGTGGGCCCGAAGTAGGCCGGTGGTTTCATTGGGGAGCCACGACTCAGGACGTTTTGGATTCAGGCCAGGCCCTTCGGCTCGGTCGAACAGTCGACTTGTTGAAGCGACAGCTCGAGGGCGTGGCGCTCCGCCTCGTCGAGATGGCGGATGCCCATAGGCGCACACCGATGGTGGGGCGCACCAACAGCCAGGACGCCATGCCTACGAGCTGGGGACTTCAGGTAGCGAGTTTTCTCGCCGAGCTTCTGCGGCATCGAGAGCGACTCATCGACCTTCGACCGCGGGCGACGCTGGGCATGTTTGGAGGCGCGGTCGGCCACTTGTCTTCACTAGGAAGCAAGGGGATGCAGGTGAGGGCGCTGGTGCTGGCCGAACTCGGCCTCACGCCGCCCCGCGGCGCCTGGAACGGCAGTCAGGACGGGGTGGCCGAGTTCGTCCAGTTCACGGCCTTGGTCCAGGGAAGCCTGGTTCGTCTGGCGAACGACGTGGAGACCATGGGGCGCACGGCGGTGGGAGAGCTTCGTCGGGCGACGCGGCAGGGCCCCTCTTCGACCATGCCCCACAAGACCAACCCTCGCGACGCCAACATGATTCAGAGCCTCTTTCAGCTGGGGGCCATGTACGCGGGGCAGGCCGTTCAGCTCATGAACCAGGTTGATGTGCGGGCGGCTTCGAAGCGGGTGGTGTCTTGGCGCATCGTGCCCGAGGCCGCTCGTGGCCTCGCGGCGAGCCTCGACCGAGCCGATTCGATGCTGCGCGAGCTGGTCGTCGACGAGGCTCGCATGCGGCGCAACTTCGAACATTCTCGCGGCTTCGTCTTGTCGGAGCCGATCATGTTTCTGCTCGCCGAAAAGGTTGGGAGGGACGAGGCCTATACGATCCTGAGGGAGGCCCTTGGGGCGGAGGCGGGAAGCGAGCGTTCGCTGCAGGAAATATTGGCAGGGGACGGCAAGGTCCGAGCTCACATGAGCGAAGCTGAGCTGGAGGAGGCCTGCCGCCCCGAGGCTCACCTCGGAAACGCGGAAGCGCTCATCGACGAGGTGCTCGCCGCTGCCCGCTCCGCGCTTCCCGACTCCTGACGCTCAGCGGGATATGACGACCTGATCGCCAGAGACCAAGTCGATGAGGATAATGACATCCGAAGTCTCGTTGGCTGCGTAGACGACCTGTCTGGCTGGGTCGAGCTCCAGCGAGTTGGTGTTGTTGTCTTCCAGAACCAAGAAGTCACCATCACCATTGGTGGCGCTGGAGAGGATGGTCCGGTTACCGCTGTTGAGGTCGACCCCAAACAGGGCGTCCAGATCCGCGTCGAAGACGAGGGCTCGGTCGTTGGCGAGATCGAGGGCTAGGCCACGAGGATTGGGCATGTCCGGCCCCATGCCCACGGCAGGCATGTCGGTCGAGCGATTCGACAAGGTCGTGATCGCACCCGAAGTGATGTCGATGGCCAATACGGCATCCAAGACGTCGTCGTCGCCAGTGCTGGCCACGGAGACGACGAGTCGATTGTTGGCCGCATCGAGGTCGACTGTTTGTACGCCCTCGAGCGGGCCGTCTCCGGCCTCGGCGAGCGTGGTGCGCTCGCCGGTCGTGAGGTCGAAGCGGAAAACGCTGTCGCGAGCCGTATCGGCTACGAAGCCAGCCATCCCGCCAGGACCTATCTGAGCCCTCCCGCGAGGGCTTCCGAAGGTCTCGCTCATGTCGTCCATCGAGTCATCGTCGGAGACGATGCTGCCTTGCCCGGTCCCGAGGGCGACCGCCACGATGGCGTCGAGGCCGTTGTCTGGCACCAGGAGGCGCTCGTTCGCGGCATCGATGCCGAGGCCGCGAGGCGAGTCCAGGGTCACACCCATGCTGGTGGAATCGGCGAGGACGCTGCGGCTGCCGTTACTGAGATCGATTCGGAAGATGGTCGCCTGGGTGTCGTCGGCCACGAACAGCGCGTTTTCGTCCGGAACGAGGACGAGGCCGGTCGGGTCCAGCAAGCTGGGTCCGCTCCCGACCCCTGGCGGCGGGGGCACGGCTGGCTCGATGAGCGTCCGGTCGCCACTTCCCGGATCTACCGCGACGAGAGAGGTGATTTGGTCATCGACCACGAGGAGACGGTTGTTCGGCTGGTCGATGTAGACGCCGCGCGTGCTGTCGAAGTCGGCACCAACCGAGAGTGTCATGCCCACGTTGGGACCCGAGATTTCGGTTCGATTCCCGGTCGCGAGGTCGACGGCAACGATACCCTCGTTGCCATTGCCGGCGTCGGCTACCAGCGCGAGGTTGTTCATCGCGTCGAAAGTAACACCGCGAATGGAATTGAAGGCCACGCCCATGCCGACGTTCGGTCCCGAGATCTCGGTCCTGTTTCCGGTGGTCAGGTCCACCGCCACCAAGGCGTCGGCGCCTGTTCCGACTACGAGGAGCCGATTGTTCGCGGAGTCGATGTCGACGTCGCGCGGCGTGGTGAGGTCGGGGCCGGTTCCAAGGCTGGGGCTCGTGATCAGCGTTCGATCACCCGTCGTCAGGTCGAAGGCGATGATGCCGTCGGTGCTGCTGTCGGCCACGAAGGCTCGACCGGTTCCCACGGCGATGCCATACATGATGCCGAAGGCAGGGCCGGTGTTGTTGGGGCCCGAAACCAGGGTCCTGTTTCCAGTCGTGAGGTCGACGCCGATCACCGAGTCAGCGCCGTCATCGGTCACCAGAAGGCGCCCGTTGCCTGCGTCGAGGGCGATGCCGCCCTCAAGATCATCGCTGAAGGCGGGACCGGTGCCCACGCCCATGGCCGATAAGACCGTCGTGATGCCCGTGCTGAGATCGACCGCGTAGACGCCCTGCAGGGCCTCATCGGCCACGTAGGCGGTGTCGGTGGCCGGGTCGACGTCGATGCCCTGGGAAGACTGGAGGAGCTCGGTCGGCGGAGGCTGGGGGGGCTGGTATTGCTGAATGGTCGAATCGACACTGCCCATGCGCCCGCGAGAGTCGACGGCCGATACGCTGACCACGTTGTCCGCGTCCGAGCTCAGGGGGGCGGTGAGGGTCCAGGCCAGGGTGCTGGCGTCGATCATTTGGGTTTGAACGTTCGCGGGGGTTCCACCGACGCTGGCCGAGATCGTGTCGAGCGTCGTCCCGCCGCAGCCGAGGCTCACGGAGCCCGAGACTTCGATTTCGTCGACGGTGGTGGCCGAGAATTGGCCCGGGAAACGACGGTCGAGGACCGGAGCTGGGGCCTCGACGAAGTCGGCGTCATCGGGACACTCGTCTTGCTCGTTCAGGGCGCCGTCGCAGTCGGTGTCGTCGGCGATCGGTCCCGCCATCGCGTCCATGTCGTCGCAGTCTTGAGCGGTCGGAACCATGTCACAGTCCATGTCGTCGGCGTTCGATCCGATCATGGCGTCCATGTCGTCGCAGTCCTGGGCGGTCGGGATCGTGTCGCAGTCCATGTCGTTGGCGTTGGAGCCGACCATGGCGTCCATGTCGTCGCAGTCCTGGGCGGTCGGGATCATGTCGCAGTCCATGTCGTTGGCGTTGGAGCCGACCATGTCGTCCATGTCGTCGCAGTCCTGGGCGGTTGGGACCATGTCACAGTCCATGTCGTTGGCGTTGGAGCCGACCATGGCGTCCATGTCGTCGCAGTCCTGGGCGGTCGGGATCATGTCGCAGTCGAGGTCATCCACGTTGGAGCCGACCATATCGTCTCCATCATCGCAGTCGTTGGTCGTGGGCACGCCGTCGCAGTCGGCGTCGTTGGCGATGGCGCCGAGCATGGGATCCGTGTCGTCGCAGTCCGCAGAGGCTGCGACGCCGTCCATGTCTGCGTCGGTCACAGGATCACCGTTGCCTCCGCCATCGTCTCCTCCGTCGTCGGAGCATGCGGCGGTTCCAACGAAGGCGAC
>CAYZFR010000139.1:5955-10603 GCA_964477875.1 uncultured Myxococcales bacterium | reverse complement strand
CGACGCCCTTGGCAAAGTCTCCGCCCTTCAGGGCAGCGCTCAGCTCCTTCATCAGACCCTGACCCAGGGCCTTCTTGGCGGCTTTCGCGGACCCGAGGTGCTTTTGCTGGGTCTGGGACAAGCTCTCGATTTGGACCCGCTCCCACGGGGCTGGAGGCTCGACCGCCTTTTCGGTGGAAGACTCCGCTTCGGGAACCTTGGCGATCGGTTCGGCCTTCTTTTCGCCCTCGCTGGGGGCTTCGGCTTGCTGCTGGCAGGCCGCCACCAGGGCCAGCCCGGCCGTCACGCCGATCCAGCTGCGAACACATCGCGTCGTTCCCATGGGCTCGGAGATGGGGCGACATACGTCGTGGCGCAAGTGGAAACGGACGCCCAAACCGTCCGGCTCAACCGATGCTGCTCCGGGCTTCCTCACAAGGCCATCAGCAGCATGCCCTTGAGGAGGTGCTCGGGAGGAACAGACGGACGCCCCCGCCTCGCGTACATCCGGTCAAAGGTCGGCGAAAGCCCTTTGAACGCCTCATCCGCGATCCTCTTGATGTCCCTGAGGGGATGGTCTGCCGGAACCTGGTCCTCGATGGCGACCAGACACAGCATCGAAGTCTGCCTATCCTGCTTGCCCCGCATAAACCATGCAGATCATGCCCAGGATCGACTGTCGATCCCCTTATTCCGATGGCCTGCTAGCCTGAGTCAGTTCCTGAGAAAGCTCGCCTCGAGGGCGGTCTCGAAGCAGCGCTGCACGTCGGCCGCATCCAGGATCTGGGCTTTCGACAGCAGCTCGACCTCCCGGCGAAGGTCCGTCGCCAGCATGTAGGTGGCGTCGGTGTTGATCGTGAAGCGCACCTCCTCACGCTTGAAGGTCTCGAGGACGAAGCGCATCTCCTCGAGATCCTTCACCGCCCGGGTATGGAGGTTCGAGGTCGGGCAAATCTCCAGGGTCACGCCTTCTCCCCGGAGCATCCTCATCGCCTCGGGGCTGTAGGCGGCCCGAATCCCGTGACCAATGCGCTGCGGCTCGAGGTGCTCGATCGCGGCCATCACGCCTTCGCCCTCGGTGTGAGGCGTCTCGCCGGTGTGGACAGTGGTTCGAAGCCCCGCCTCCCGAGCCCGGGCGAAGATGTCGGCGAAGCGCCGGACCGAGTCGGGCTGGAGCTCGAGATTGTGGCTCTCGGTCCCCGCCAGGTCGATGCCGACCACGCCGCGATCTGCGTACTTGATGGCCTTGTCGACGATGATGTCGTTGATGTCGGCGTCGAACTCCCGGGCGAGGCAGAAGATCAGGCCGCCTCGGATTCCGTACTCGAGACAGACCCGATCCAGGCCCCTGAGGGCAGCGTGGATGATGTGGTCCAGGTCCCGCTCCCCGCCGAGGTTCCTCTTCATGGGGTTGAAGCGAAGCTCCATCCGCGTCACCCGCGAGCCTCGGAACTCCTTCGCCAGCACCTCGTAGACCGAGCGCTCGATGGCGGCCGGACTCGACTGAATCTTCTCGGTCCACTCGTGCATGATCCGGACGTAGTCTTCGAGGTTCTTCACTTTGTCGGGGTTGGAGGTCACCAGGTCGACGAACTCGAAGTAGTCCCTCACTGGAAGTTTGAAGCCCTGTTCGTGGGCCATCGTGAAAAGGACGTGGGGGGCGACCGCGCCGCCCATGTGCAGATGCAGCTCGGTCAGCTCATCCGGAAGGCCAGGGATGACGCTGCGGTCGGGGTCTCGGAGGGCAGGGACGATGTCGGTGCCTGTGGACACCTCTTGCTTGTGCCACGAGGAAGCGGCGCCCACCAAGCACCCTTCACGGGTTCGATTTGTTGAGGAGAGCGAGGATGATCTTCACCCGGCGCGCGAGGTCGTCGCCTTTGCGATGACCCAACAGGTCCGTGGCCTGGAAGAGCACGAAGAACAGCAGCTCGCTGAGCGCATCGTTCAGAGCTGCCACGGGGACGGCCGTCTGCTCGGCCCAGGCCAGGATCGCAGCTTGGTCCAAGCGCCCGTCGGCGTTCAGGCGGACCCCGCGGAGGATCTCGGCGTGGCGCTGATGGGGGTCCGCGATGAAGACCCGCGCCGAGCGAGCGACCCCCTCGCTCCGGGGCCCGAGCTCGTCCGCCATCTCTTTGAGGGCCATGTCGTAGACCTCCAGGACCTCGGCCGCTCGCTCCAGACCAACCGGCTGGCGGCGAGGAACCGGGCCCGTGCCATGGGACGCCACGATCTCGACCACGCCCAGCTTCGAGAGGTGGTGGACGAGGCGGGTGACGTCGAACTCGGAGCGACCGAGCCGCCGCATCAACTCCGCGATGCTGGTCGGCCGGGACAGATGCCGCAGAAGCGCATTCGCATCGTCGGCCGAGACCTCCCGGGCGCCGGTCACCGCCTCCGCGCCGGCGGCACCTCGCTGCACGAGCTCCTCGGCCGATCGAATCCGCTCTCGGAAGACCTTCATCTCGTCGAGGCGACGGAGAGCATCGACGAGCAGCCCCTGGGTCGAGAGGTGAATCTTCGACTCTGCAAGGGCCTCGGAGCTCGTTCGGGCGAAGGTCCAGATCCCCTCCTCGGCCCGGAGCAGTTGGTCGAAGATCTCCGTCAGCTGGGCTTGGACGATGGTCCAAAGATCGTGAGCGGCGATGAACCCACACTCGACGCAGGCCCGGCCGATGCGGGTGTCGCCACGACGCATGGCCGTCTGCAGCTGCTCCCGCGTGATCTTGCCCCTCCGCAGGAGAAATTCGCCGAGGCGGTCCTGCGGGCTGTTGGAAGACGCCCAGACGACGTCACCTTGGTGCAGATAGACCGAGCGCTCGGTGTCCTGGTTGGAAACGGTGAGGACGCCGGTTTGGTAGCCGGTGGCGAGGAATCCGATGAAGTCGATCAAAGAAACGCCGCTCTGGAGCATCGTCCCGCAGCACACGACCTCGCGGTCGGCGGGGGCTTCACCCGTCGTACCGTCCAGGCTGCGCAGCACCGTCCACCCAGGCCCAGTGGGCAACAGCTCCGCCCGCTCGAGTCGGTCCCGCAGAAGGCGTCGCGCCTCGGACGCCGGCGCACGAAGGCGACCGTCCTGCTGCAGCCCGACCTCGAGACGCTCCTTGGCCTCGGAGAGGCGCTCCAAGTCGTCGGTCGAAGAGTCGAGGCCGGGAGATGGGGTAGGGTCGCTCAACGTCCTTCCTCGGGCGCGAGGATGACACGGACGCCGGTGGCGCCCAACTCGACACCCGACACTGGAGATGGCGTGGCGAGGTCGCCGGGGGAGCGGGAAAGGGCATCACCGTCCTGGTCCAGGCGGGCGGTCAGATCGATGGGCCCCTTCCAAGGGCGCCCCGCAATCATGACGTCGCTGGGCCCGAGGGAGAAGGCGGCAGGAAACGCCTCCGGATCCAGGCGGCGGACGGCGAGGGGAGGGCCGCCCCGAGCGCCGCTGGGCCGAGCGGTGATGAACAAGACCGCGTCCGCCGGCGCTTCGACCCCCTCGCCCAGGACGACCTCCCCCGCAACGGTGGGACCGCTGGGGACGGGGGGCTCTCCGGAAGGCGTGGCGACCGGCGCCTCAGCCGGCGGCGCTCCCGAGAACATCGTCGCCTCCTTGGGCTTGTCGCGGTTCATGGCGTAGATCACGACCAGGAGGACGGCCACGACCGCCACGAAGACGAGCACGTTCCCTCCCACGTTGCTCCGGGCCGGCGCCGCCTTCGGCAAGCTCCCCTTCGCGTCTTGCAAGTCGACCTGCTGCTCGTCCAGCTCCGGCAGCGGGACGTCCTGGCCCGGGCGGGCGCCGACCACCCGCACGCCGCAGGCATGGCAAAAACGTGCGCCGGGCCTCAGCTCCACTTCGCAGGCGGGGCAGCTGGAGGGTCCGACCGCCCGAGCCCCGCAGCGCCCGCAAAAAGAATCCCCCTCGTAGAGAGCGGTCCCGCAGGTCATGCAGCTCCCTAATGCTCGGGAAGACCCTGGTTCTGCATCCATGTCCCCAAGCTAGCGCATGATTCGGACTTTGCGGACTCTCGAGGGGACCTCAGGACGCGCCGGAACATCCTTGCCCCTCCGAGTCAGGAACTCGAGCGTCTTTCGTGCCGGATCCCGCTCCAGGCAAGGTGTTTTTGAGCCCCAATGCTCGGAGGTCGTTGGGCCGCAGTGGGTATACGAGCTTTTCGAAAGCTGGACACTGAGACCCAGGGAGTCGCAATGAACCTGCTCCGCAAACACCCTCCCCGTCCTGTGATCCCGGGCGAAGCGTGCTTGGACCGTTCGAGCGCAGGCGAGTGCCGCAGAGGCCGCTTTTCATGGGGGCCGAGCCGCCGTGGACACCATGTGGAGAAAGACGCTAGGCGGGAGCCCCTCGAAAGCCGATGCAGATGTCACGAAACGAGAACCAATGTCGTTTCGGACAGTTGGGCTTTCGACGCAGGATCGAAAAGAGATCCGGCGTTGACGGCGTTTTGGCGGCGGCCGAAGTTCGGCGTCCGCGGATGACGCGGGACACGGATCGCGAGTTGAAGCCGTCTGGTTCAAGCAAGGAATGCTTCAGCTCCCGGTCGAGTCACCGAGATGACGCTGCGTTGGTTGCCAAGTCTTCATTCCGGTACGCACGGCTCGTTGCGCCGTCCGTGGAGCGAAGAGGCGGTAGCAGTGGGGTCCGGCGACCCCGACTCCC
>CAYZFR010000139.1:0-5855 GCA_964477875.1 uncultured Myxococcales bacterium | reverse complement strand
CGCCGTCCGTGGAGCGAAGAGGCGGTAGCAGTGGGGTCCGGCGACCCCGACTCCCGGGTCCGGGGCCGGGGACGGGCGGGGCAACCACGCCCCGTCCGTCCCCGGTCCGGTTCCGTCACCCTTGAAACAACAAGACGATCAGTGGAGTTGTTCCCGTCTGTGAAGGCCGGGAGCACAACTCGCGTCATCCGCGGAATCTTTGCGCTGGGGCTGGGCGCCTGCACCGAGTCGTCCGAGGTGTCGGAACGGATCGCCGCCTTCAAACCACCCGAGGCCCACCAGCGTTTCGTCCGGATCCGGGCCCTGCTGGGTCAGGACGTCCAGTCCACCGCTCGCAGCACCCAGCTCTACCAGCTCGTCGATCCGGTCTGTCGGGATCCCGAGGTCCGGGCCCAGTTCGGCGAGAGTCTGGCTTGGTCGGTCTCCTTCTCGACCGAGGACGGCCAGCTGCCGACCCTCCTCGCCCTGGACGTGGTGGAGCACGTCGCCACCGCGTGCGCCCGAAACAGCCCCGAGGTCGGCCTCGAAATCATCGCCGCGGCCGACCAGCTCATCGACTCCGACCGGGGCCGTCTCGACGTTCTGAAGGCCCGGCTGCTCGCCGCCACCGGCGCGCTCGACGAAGCCGCCCGCGCGGCCCAGGAGGCCAGGAACGCGGGTTCGGTCCACGCCATCGCGCTCCTCGCCAACGTTCAGGCTCGCCAGGCTCGCTCGCAGACCGAGGGCTTCGAGCCGGGCATGCTCGACGAGGCCCTGGCCACGGTCGACGTGGAGCCGACCGCGAAGTGGCAGGCCATCGACTTGACCGCGATCCTGGCTACTCGAGCCCGACTGTTCGCCGAAAAGGCGTTCTGGTCGGAAGGGGAGGCTCGTCAGGCAGCGCTGGACGGGGCCCGGGCCGCCTTCGGTCGCCTGGCCAAAGCCCCTTTCGTGGAAGCGGTCCGGCGCTCCAGCATGGACGCCCTTTGCTTCGACCAGGCCCAGAGCGGACTCGAGACGAGCTGGTGCGCCCAGGCGGCCAAAGAGCACGGGATCCTCGGCGCGGGCCGGGTAGCTGGCCTCGACGTGGACCAGGTCGCCAAGTTCGATGTCCAGCGAGCCGCTCGGCTGGACTGGGCCCGGAGCTCGCTGGAGGACCTGGGGGAGGACGACCACGTCTTGGTCGTCTTCCGGGGCGACGAGCTCGAGCTGCTGGAGTGGGCCCGGCCCAGCGCGGTCCTCCTGTCCGAGATCGACTTGAAGCCCACGGTGGTGGACCGGACCCGAGAGCCGCGCAGCTCGAGCCTGGTCACCGAGATCCTCCGTCAGGCCGAGCTGTCGAGTCGCCGCCGCCTGCGGGTGGGCAATGATCCCCTCGCCATGCCCTGTATCGCCGCCCTGGTCGCGGGGCGGCAAGCTCCCGAGGGCTGCGCGCTCCCGGCGGCCGACCGGCAGGCGCTGATCCGAAGTCCGCCCCCGCGTCTCGCCATTCTGATCGGCCGGGATCTGGACGCCGAGATCGACGACCTCGAGCTCTACGAGATCCCGACCATGCTCCTGTCCTTCCGGCGCTCTCGGAACGAGAAAGCGGTGGAGGCTTGGCTCAAGAGCCTCTCCGACGTCTGGTGGCTGGTGCAGCGGTGAGGGGCATCGCATCGGTCCTGCTGCTCGGAGCCGTCCTGGGACGACCGGCTCAGGTCCTCGGTGCTGCGGTCTCCGATCCGGCAGGCGCTGCCGGCGAAACATCCAGCCACACCCCTCCCGACGAGCGAGGCGTGGCGCTCGGCCTCTTTTCAGCCGACCCCGACTTCGACTACGGCCCGCTGATCGACGAGATCGCCGAGCTCGGAGCCAGCCACGTGAGCATCGTGTGGGTTTGGTGGTCCGAGGATGTCCACGATCCCCAGATCCGGCGACACCGAAGCTGGAGCCCGAGCTGGCGCCAGGTCGAACGAACCATTCGCCAGGCGAGATCGCGTTCGCTGCACGTGACGGCCTTTCCCATCGTTCGGCTGCTGAGCTCCGACCCCGAGCAGTGGAGGGGCCGGATCCAGCCCCGAGACGAAGATGCGTGGTGGGCCGCCTACGAAGATTTCATCGTCGAGTCCGGTCGTCGCGCTGCCCGAAGCGGCGCCCAGCGCCTGTCGGTAGGTTCCGAGCTCCTGAGCCGGGAAGGCATGCGGACCCGCTGGCAGGCGCTCATCGAGCGGGTTCGAAGCTACACGCCGGAGCTGGAGCTCCTCTACAGCGCGAACTGGGATCACTACCGGCCGGTCAGCTTTTGGGACCTCGTCGACGTCGTCGGATTGACCGGCTACTGGGAGCTCACCCGAGACCCGGACGCGAGCGAGGAGGCGCTGCTTCGCGCCTGGAAGCCGATTCGGCACGAGCTCCGAAGCTGGGCTTCGGAGCTGAATCGCCCGGTCGTGATCACCGAGCTGGGCTATCCGAGCCTCGACGGCGCCGCCATGCATCCCTGGGACGAGACCCGAGAGGCCGGGGTCGACCTGGAGGAGCAGGCTCGGGCCTTTCGGGCCTTCATTCGAGCCTGGGGGCGGGTGGAAGAGCTCCAGGGCGTGTTCATTTGGAACTGGTTCGGCTTCGGCGGACGAAAGGACGCGGACTACACCCCGCGCGGCAAACCCTCGGCGGAGGTCATCCGGCGTTGGTTCCGCAGCGGCAACGCGGGAAGAGGTGGATGAGTTTACCGTCCTGATGCGCGGTGTTATACTGGTCGGACGTCGAGAATGCGGTTGAACGACATCATCGAGCGGGTGGAAGGCTATCACCCCGTCGCTGATACGGACCTCATCCGCAGAGCCTACGTCTTTTCGGCCCGTGCCCACGAGGGCCAGACGCGCAAGTCGGGGGAGCCCTTTTTCAACCACCCCCTGGAGGTCTCGAGCCTGCTCGCCGACATGCGCCTCGACGAGTTCGCGATCTGCGCCGGCATTCTTCACGACACGGTGGAGGACACCGACGTCACCCTTGCCGACATCGAGAGGCTCTTCGGTCCCCAGGTGGCCGAGATCGTCGACGGCGTCACCAAGCTGAACATCCGTTTCAACACCGCCTTCGAGAAGCAGGCCGAGAACTTTCGACGAATGCTGGTCGCGATGTCGAAGGACATTCGCGTCATACTGGTCAAGCTCGCGGACCGCCTCCACAACATGCGGACCCTGGGCCACATGTCGGCCGACAAGCGGGAGAACATCGCGCAGGAGACGCTCGACATCTACGCTCCGCTCGCGAACCGCCTCGGCATCTTCTGGCTCAAGGCGGAGCTCGAAGATCTTTGTCTTCAGCACCTCCACCCCAAGGAGTATGCGGAGCTCACCGCTCAGCTGGCCCGAACCAGGAGCACGCGGGACGAATACATCAAGGAGGTACAGGCGACGCTGGAGACCAAGCTCCACGAGAACGCCGTCCCCTGCCAGGTAAAGGGCCGCGTCAAGCACGCCTACAGCATCTGGCGAAAGCTGAAGTCCCAGGGCATCGCCTTCGAAGACGTCAACGACATCATCGCCTTCCGCGTCGTCACCGACACGCTCGGCCATTGCTACGAGGCGCTCGGTGTCTGCCACTCCGTGTGGCGTCCGGTCCCCGGCCGATTCAAGGACTTCGTCGCCATGCCGAAGCCCAACGGCTATCAGTCCCTGCACACCACCGTGATCGGCCCCGACGTCCATCGGGTCGAAATCCAGATTCGCACCGAGGCGATGCACCAGGTGGCCGAGAACGGCATCGCCGCCCACTGGGCCTACAAGGAGGGCAAGCCAGGCGCGAAGGCGGGCGACGAGCAGTTCGCCTGGCTGCGGCAGCTCATCGAGTGGCAGCGGGAGCTGCAGGACCCGTCCGAGTTCATCAGCACGGTGAAGGTCGACCTGTTCTCGGACGAGGTCTACGTCTTCACGCCCAAAGGCGAAGTCAAGGAGCTGAAGCGAGGCTCCACCCCGGTCGACTTCGCCTATCTCATCCACTCCGAAGTGGGCGAGCATTGCGTCGGCGCCCGGGTCAACGGTCGCATCGTGCCGTTGCGCTATAGACTCAAGAACGGCGACACGGTCGACATCATGACCTCGCCCACCCAGCGCCCGAGCAAGGACTGGCTGACCTTCGTCAAGACGGGGCGAGCTCGGGCCCGAATCAACGCTTTCTTGCGCAAAGAGCAGCGGAGAAAGGCGATCGAGATCGGGCGCGACCTGCTGGAGCGGGAGGCCCGAAAGTACGGCCGCTCGCTGCAGAAGCTGACCCGCTCGGGAGAGCTCGACGCGGCGGTCAAGGCCAGCAAGCACGAGAAGCGGGACGACTTCATCGCCGCCGTCGGCTACGGAAAGCTCAGGGCGGGGGAGGTCATGCGGAAGGCGCTCCCCTCCGAGGTCACGGACAAGCCGGCCGCCGAGGAGCCGAAGCGCGGTCTTCGAA
Organism: uncultured Myxococcales bacterium; assembly: GCA_964477875.1. Classification (GTDB taxonomy): domain Bacteria; phylum Myxococcota; class Kuafuiibacteriia; order Kuafuiibacteriales; family Kuafuiibacteriaceae; genus Kuafuiihalomonas. Next base: position 1,451 of record CAYZFR010000139.1, on the reverse strand, counting down.
AGCTCATCGACGCCGTCGCCCGTCAGCGCTCGTCCACCACCGGCGTGACGGTGCAGGGCATCGACGACATGCTGGTGCGCTTCGCCAAGTGCTGCCACCCGGTGCCCGGCGATCCGATCGTCGGCTTCGTGACCCGGGGCCGCGGCATCACCGTCCACTCGATGGACTGCGTCACCGCCCAGCAGTTCGACCCCGAGCGCAAAGTCGAAGTGGCCTGGGACACCAAGGGCACGGTCCCCCGCGCGGTTCAGCTGCGCATCGTCACCGACGACACTCCGGGTCTTCTCGCCACCATGTCCCAGGCCTTCAGCGGCGCGGGCGTCAACATCCTCAACGCCCACTGCCAGGTGAAGAAGGACGCCAGAGCGGTGAACATGTTCATGGTGTCGGTGAAAGACACCGGCCAGCTCCGTTCCGTCATGCGCTCCATCGCCAACCTGAAAGGTATCCACAGCGTCGAGCGGGTCTCGGGATAGTTGGTCCCGGCGAAGCCGGGCCCAACCCTACTGTACGGCGATGGCGTCGATCTCGACTTTGGCGCCTTTGGGTAGGCCGGCCACTTGGACGCAAGCGCGAGAGGGCGGGACGGCGTCGAAGAACTCGGCGTAGGCGGCGTTGACGGTGGCGAAGTCCTTCATGTCCGCCACGTAGATCGTGCAGCGGACGACGTGCCGCAGGCCCAGACCTCCGGCCCCGAGCACCGCGTCCAGCTGCTTCATGCAGGCCCGGGTCGCCTCGGCGACGTCGTCGATCAGCTCACCGTCGGGTCCGAGCGGGATCTGGCCCGAACAGAAGACCATCTGCTGGGCCTCGGTGACCGCGATGGCCTGACTGTAGGGTCCGACCGCAGCGGGCGCGGAGGTGGTGTGAAGAGCTTTGGACCGCATGGACCCGGCCTGCTCCAGGCGGGTCAGCGGCGCAAGAGAGACTCGACGGCGCCCGCCGCCTGAAGCGCCGACAGGTACTCGCCCTCACGGCCCAGGCCCGGCACGACCGCCGGTCCGGCCAGGAACAGGTTCTTGAGGCCGGTCCGCATGGACACGCCCCCGAAGCCGGTCACCTCGTCCAGTCCGACGTCGAAAAACGGGTGGGGAAGAACGGGCGAGCCGAGTCGGCCCGCCCGGGTAGGATCGAAGGAGTTGGGCTGGCCATCCTCCAGGAAGGGGACGAGGCGCTCCAGCCGCGCCTGCAGGACTTCGTCGACCGAGATGTGGCGGGTCTCCTTCGCCTCCAAGGAGCTCACCGGCAGGTGCAGGAGCAGCTGGACCCGACCCGCGGTCTCGGCCTCGCGCCGCACGATCCAGACCGGGCGATCGCCGGTGTCCGGCTCCTGAGGGTCGAGACGCGTCGGGTCCCGGCGTCCGTTGGACAGCAGCACGTGCCGTCCCAGGGGCGGCGGCAGCACCTGCTCGTCCACCTCGACGCCGAGGACGTGGAGGCCGCCCCGGGGC
>CAYZFR010000138.1:0-10736 GCA_964477875.1 uncultured Myxococcales bacterium | reverse complement strand
GGCGCCCCCATCGTACTGCACGCGACGCTTCGTGACGGGTCGCTGCGATCCGCGGCCCGCAAGGCGGGGGCCCGTGTCCTCCTGTACGAGGGAGGCGAGGCGGAACGATTCGACGAGGTGTCGATCGAGCGGGCCGTCGACGGCACGCTCCGGGTGCTGGAGCACGTCGGCATGCGGGAAGTGGAGAGCCGAGGCGAGTGGCCTCGGTCGGCTCGCTCCCGCAGCAGCACCTGGCTCCGGGCGGGGCAGAGCGGGTTCTTCCACCCTCGGGTCGAGGTCGGGGACCGAGTGGAGCTCGGACAGACCCTGGGCGTGATCCGCAGCAGCATCGGTCGAGGGCAGTCCGTTCTGCGGGCGCGCACCGAGGGCCTGGTCATCGCCCGCCAGAAGACGGCGGTGGTATATCTGGGAGACGCGCTCTTACACGTCGCCCGGCTCTCCGACGGTCGTCAGGGGCCGGGTGCCGAGCGCGAAGATGCCCATTGAGAGGGCCGTGCAACCAAGCCCGATCGGAACGAGGCCGAACAGGGCGGTGGCGTCGAGGGCAAAGTGGGCCGTCCAGATCAGGCTCGGCCCGAGCATGCCCACCAAGGCCCATCGCGGCTCGACTCGCCGCTTCAAGCCGAAGCATAGCGGCGCGAGCAGGGCCACCATCGTGAGCTCGTAGGTCGCCTCCAGGAGGCCATAGGCCGTCTCGCCGCTGAAGGCGAGGGCGAGGCTGCTGACCGAGACCAGGGCGACGCAGCCTCGATTGCGAGCGAGGGGGCTCCATCCAGACACGGAGGCGAGCACGTTCTCGCTCAGGACGGTGGCGGGGGCGAGGAGGGCGGAGTCGATGGTCGAGAGCACGGCCGAGAGAACGGTGAGCAGGAAGATGGCCTGCATCGGGCCCGAGAGCAGGCGCTCCGACATTTGGGGCAGCACCGCCTCGGGCTCCAGGCCCATGGTCGCGCCCACCAACCCGAGGTACACCGGCAGCATCCCCAGCAGGAGGTAGGCGATGCCGGCGAGGATGCAGGCGCTCTTGGCCACCCGGGCCGTCCGCGAGGCAAAGACCCGCTGCATGAGATCCTGGGAAGGCAAGTTGCCCAGAGAACCAGCGAGGAGCACGCCCAGCCAGGGCAGAAAGCCGCCGGGCGGGATCAGCTGGAGCTTCTCGGCCGGCAGGGCGCTCGCGAGCTCGGGGGCCCCGTCGAGGGTGCCGAGGGTCATCAGGATCAGGCCGAGGACGACGAGGAAGATTTGGGCCGCGTCGGTGAGCGTCACGGCCCACATGCCCCCCAGCCAGGTGTAGCCGGTGCCGACCGCCGCCACGCCGAGCGTCCCCGCCCAGGCGGGTACTCCGAAGATGAGCGCCAGGAGGTGACCGAGGGCGACGTACTGGGCGGCGACCCATCCCAAGTAGGTGGGTACCATCAGCAGTCCGCCCACCCGCTCCACGCTCTTGCCCATGCGGAGTCGAAAGAGATCGGGGAGCGTCGTGAGACGGAGCTCGACGAGGGGCTTGGCGAAGAAGATCCCGGCCAGGATCAGGCACAGCCCAGCGCCGATCGGATCCAGGGTCGCGGCGGTGATGCCGCGTCGATGAACCTCGTCTGCGGCCGCGAGCAGGGTGCCGGCCCCGAACCAGGTCGCGAGCAGGGTCGGAGCCGCCAGCGCGAGGGGGAGTCGTCGACCTGCGAGGGCGTAGTCTTCGACCGAAGAAACGCCCCGGCCAGCCCAGGCGCTCAGCGCGACCAGCCCCGCGACGTAGGCGATGGTGAGCGCCGGCAGCACGCTCAGTCCTGGAGCACGAAATCGAGCTCGACCGTCGTATCGTCCACGAGCCGCTCCATGGCCGCGACGAAGCTAGGCATGTCTTCGGGCGGGACGCGAACCGAAGACCATGACCAGCGTCGCTCGAGCGCGAAAGTCCCCGAGGTCTCCTCGAAGCGCTGCATGAAGCGACCCCAGCCCGCCCCTCGGGCGAAGGTGGGCGGAGAGCGGAGCGCGGCCTCGGCGGCGAGGTCCAGCTCCAGCCGCAGGCGCTCGGAGCGCTCTTCGATGCAAAGAGGACTCCGCCTGCGGGCCGGTCGCATCAACTCCTCGGGGCCGGGCAGGCCGAGGAGGATGGTTCCGAGGGGTGTGGCTTCGATCCGTCGCATTCGGAGCGTGCGGCCTTCGACCTCGAACAGCGCGGTGGCCGCGAAGTCGGCCTGCAGACCGCCCGGGGTCCGACTCCAGCCAACGACGTCAACCGCGCCCAGGAGCTCGGAGAGGCCTCGCTCGAGCTGGGCTTCGACTTCGTTGGCGTCGGCTTGGTCGAGGATGGCGTCGAGCCGCCCTCGCCATCGGCCTACCGCTCGTAGCTCCAGCCGACCCTCGGCATCGGCGCCGTCGGCCCCGAGGCGCAGCACGACGTCGAGGTGCTCCGGTCCCAGATCTTCTGGTCGAAAGACCCGCACGCTGCCGCCGGCCTCGAGGTGGCTGCCGCCGCGAAAGTCGGCGGGCAGACGTCCGAACCAGGACGAGGGGCCATCGAAGCCCATCCACACTCGACCTTCGTCCAGCTCCGCCAGCACCAAGGGCTCGTCGTAGCGGCGGGGATCGGGGACGACGCTGGGCCAGCGCGCCCTGCCTCGGCCGAGGACGAAGTGCGCGCCCAGCCCTTCCGTCATCTGCGCCAAGAGGCGGGTTCGATCGCCTCGGCGCTCCAGCAGCGCCCGGGCCCCGAGGCCGGCCCCGGGCTCGATCTTGGCTTCAACCCAGTCGAAGACCCGACGCAGCGCCTCCACGCCTCGAGCGCCGGCGGCGAGGCGTCGACCCAGAGCCGCCGCCCAGGGGCTGGGCGGGAGCTCCAGCGCTTCGATGTTCCGCTTGCGGGCTCGGGCCTGTGCGCCCTCGATCCACACCAGGGTGAGGGGAAGGAGCTCGCGGGCCGGCGGCCCGTGGGGCTCTTCTCGCCAGGGAGGCACGGACTCGAAGCGCCAGCGGTGGATCCGCCTTCCGCCCTCCTCGGCCACGAAGGGCTCGGGGGCGCCCTGGAGGCCAACCCAACGGAGCTGGCGATCCACGGGCGTCCGGATCACGAGCTCGGAGAACTCGACCGCGTGTCGACCCTGATGGGAGAATCGCGTCACGACTTCGTCCTCGGGGGTCGACTCTGCGCTGATCCATTCCACCTCGGCGCCGTCCATCGGGTCGAGATCGACGAAGCTCAGATCGATGGAGCCTTCCTGGAGCTCGGCGGGAGACGCTGGCCCGGCGCCGTTCAAGGTCCGGACTCGAAGGATGGCGGCGTCGGGAGGTGGTGTGACCTGACCGACGGCGTCGATGCCTCCGCGGGTCTGAACTCGCTCCAAGACGTGGGTCGTGGCCAGCCGCCCTTCGCCTTCGAGCCAGTCTTCGATGCGGCGATCGACCACCACCACCCGGTCGTCCCCGGCCCCACGCTCCGCCCGCATGCCGTCACCCAGTCGACCAGAAGGCGCGAAAGGAAGCGGGGGGCGCCAGGGAGGTCCCTCCTCCTTCAGCTCCCAGTCCAGCCGCAGCTCGCCGGCCCGGCGGAGCCCCAGCATCGCCTCTCCGGCATCTCGCCCTTCCGCCCGGGCCAGACGTCGATGGAGGCGATGAACAGGGGCCCAGCCCGGACTCTCGCTCCGCAAGGAAGCGAGCAGCGTCCGTGCGCGACCGAAGTCCTCGGCCAGCAGCGACCATTCGGCGCACTGGAGCCGCCCCTGAAGGGTGTCGGCTCGTGGACAGAGATGCTGGCGAGCCGAGCTCGAATCGACCCGGGCCCGCCAACGCGCCTCGGCCAGCGGAACGACGAGTTCGGGCGTAAAGCGGGCGGCGAGCTTGGGCCATCCCGACTGGCTGAAGAAGCTCGCCGCCATGGTGCGGTCGGCGGTGGTCATGCTCTCGGGATCCAGGCGGTCGACGAGGGCGAGCGCTTCCCGCTGGCGACCTCGTCGCAGCAACGCGCCGAAGCTCTCCCTCGGATCGTCGAGGGCGGCGAGGAGGGTCCGCGCCCTCGCGGGGTCTACGCCGGCCAGCGCCCGAGCGCGGATGGCCTGGCCCCAGGGCGTGACCGGCCCGTCGAGACGATCCAACACCCGGGCCGCCGGCGTTCCGAGCTCCAGGGCCCAGCGCGCCCACGCCCCCATGAGCGCCGGGGCGTCGGGCGCCAGCCTGGGAACCTCACCCAGCAGGGCTTCGAGCCTTCGTGGCCAAGCGCCGACGCCCCCCTCGGCCCTTCGGAGGGCCACGAAGCGCGCGGGCCAGTCTTCGGGCTCGGGCGGCGTTCTCAGCTCAGCCCGATGGTCGGCGGGCTCTTCCTCGCCGCAGGGCTCGACCCGCTCTGCCCAGCCCGGCCACCAGATGGCCAGCTCGTCGTCCTCGGCGTCGACGGCCAGCTCGGCGCGGAGGACATGCAAGCCAGGCTGCAGAACTACCTGGGCATCGACGCTCGGGACGTCCCCTTCCCGGAGCGCCTCGCCGTTCAGCCGGACGACGCCTTCGGCGTTGGTCCACATCCAGACCGAAGCGCGAAGCGGTCGTTCGAAGCGAGCGCAGCTCTGGAGGACGAAGCGACCCGAGCTCCAGCCGCCGCCCACCCGAAGCCGTCCGCCACGCTCGACTCGGGCGGTCCAGTCGGGACCGGTCCCTTCGGCGCGACGCACCGCGAGGGCGTCGAGCCAGTGGGTGGGCTGGACGCCGTGGCCGGTCCAGGCGAGGCGGGCCCGCACCGGATGGGTGAGGGCGCCGCGCTCGGCCCTCGCCACGGAGCGCGCCCGGAAAGGGAGGGGAAGCTGACCGAGCAGCTCGGCAGCGCCGATGGCCTCGTCTCCTCCTCCGCCGGCGAGGATCAGATCGCTCCAGGCGCGCCCGGCGGAGGCCCAGTCCATGTCTTCTGCCGCCGCCAAGCCTGGCCACAGGCCGGCCGCCGATCCGAGGGGCAGAGGCGCGCTGAGGGGAGGGGCTGCGTCCGAGATGGGCGCCCTCCCGCCCGCGCAGGCGGGCAGAAGGAGCAGGAGGTAAAGTCCTCGCCGACTCACGGCAACTCGACCTCGATCTCTCGAAGCATGGCCTCGTCCGCCGCGCGGCAGGCTCGTCGGAAGCGCTCATAATCGACGGCCCGGAGGCGGCGCTCGGACATCACGACTTCGTCCACCACCCGAAAGCCGTCCGCGGTCGCCTCGAAGGACTGGGTGAAGAAGAGGTTCGGACCCGTGACCTCGATCGGGGGCGGCAGCGCCCGCACCCGACTTCCAGGAGGGAGGCGATAGCGGACGACGTTGCGGGTGTGCCACGGGAAGTCGAGCACCAGGTCCGTGCTTCGCTCTGAGGGGCCGGCGTAGGCATCGGTCAGCTCGTGCCGGTAGAGCGAGCTCGGGAGGTGAAGGGTGCGCCCCTCTCGCCGCCCGTGGCCGCCGACCTCGGCTCCGTAGTCGTAGACGAAAGCCTCCGGCAGGTCTTCGAAGCGGGCTCGGGTCAGCTCCAAGCCAGGGAAGAGCGCCGAGAGCTGCCGCTGTAGACGCTCGAAGCGACGGCCCTCGTCTTCGAATTCCCGGCGGGCGTGGCTCGCCGGCGCGCCTCTGAAGCGCTCCCGGCCCTCGATGCGGATGCCGCCCGCGGCGGAGACGAAGACGGTCACCCGTCCCTCGTTGAAGTTGTCCTCCGCCTCGCTCATGGGCAGTCGGAGGAGGCGGCCTGTTCCCTCCAGTGGAACGACCAGCCCCATCGCCCCCTGGTCCAGGGTGGGCAGTTCGTTCGCGGAGACGAAGTCCGCCGTCGGGTCCAGGAAACGGTCCAGCGAGGGCACGTAGAGGAGCGCGTGGTTGAAGGCCCACATCGTAGGGGCGTCCTCCGGAAAGACGCCGCGGTCCGCCGTTCGAACGAGGACGAGACTGGAGGCGATCCCATGGTCGGCCAGCCACGCCGAGAGCAGGGTCGCCTTGTCTTTGCAGTCCCCATAGCCCCGGCGAAAGACTTCCGACGCCTCGTGGGGCTTCCAGCCGTGGATGCCGAGCTCGATCCCCACGTAGCGGATCTCGTCGACGGTGAGGCGGAAGAGTCGATCGACGATGTCGCGCTGATCCTGCAGCCCCTCCGTCGCCCGGCGACCCGCGGCTCGGGCGTCGGGGCCGAGTCGGCGCTGGGGTCGAACGAGCTCGGCGTACCACTGCGCCATCTCCGACCATTTCTCATAGGAGCTGGTGCTCACGAAGGGACCGAAGTCGATGTAGGCGGGACCAAGGGGCTCCCGCGGCAGAGGGGGCAGGTCTCGGACCGTCCACTTGCGGTGCACTTGGCCGGCATCGATGCGAGGGGGACCCTCCTGCAGCCCCCGGGCGTAGGCCTTCATGGGCCGGCCCTTGGGGTGCACGAGCTCGACCCTGGCTTCGGCGACGGGCCAGAGGCCCTGGACCGCCTCCACGCTCCCGACGAAGCCCCCGAACATGTCTCGACCTCGGCTCTCGCTCCGCGTTTCGATGCGAACGAGGTCGCCCGGCTCGAGACCGTCGAAGCGAATGATCCGGTGCCGGGTGTCGACATACATGCCGTCGACGGGCTGGTCTTGGCCTTCGTCGAGGATCGCGGCGGGAGGCAATCTGGTTCCGTCCCTTCGCATCAACACGGCGTCCACGATCTCCAGACGCTCTCGGGCTGGCGCGTAGGCGATCGAGGACTCGGCGGCGACGCCGGCCTTGGCTGGGTCCTGGACCCGGAGGATCCTTTCCTGCACTCTCGACCAAGCTCCCGCCTCGACCGTGAAACGGCGGCGGTCCAACAGAACGGCGCCCCCCGCCCGAAGCTCGGCGGTGCTGATCGGAGGAAGCGGAGGCAGCGGACGGCGGGCCCGGGAGGAGAGGGCAGCCCAGTCACGAAGCTCGGTCCGCTCTGGCTCGAGCGCGAGCGCGCGCTCCAAGAGGGCGGCCACCGGACGCCCCTCCATCATCGCCCACTCCGCTTCGATGAGCAGGGGCTCGGCGTGAAGCGGGAAGCGCGAGCGGGTTCGCGCCAGCGCGACCTTCGCCGCCGAAGCGTCGACGGCCCGCATCCATCGAGCGGTGGCAAACCACCAGCGAGGGAGGTCGGGGGCGAGGGCTCGGGCCGACGTGGCCTGCCGGAGGACGACCTCGGGCCGACCGGCCTCGGCCTCGATGCGCATGATCAGGGCCCGCAGGTCGGTCCGCATCGGCAGCGCGCTCAGGGCGTATCGCGCCTCGACCAAAGCCCGCTCGGGGCGGCCGAGCCTCTCCCACATGCGGGCGCGCTCGGCCGCTTCCAGCGGTCGTGTTGGATCGAGTCGGCGAAGCGCTTCCAGGCCCGCGTCTCGCCGGTCGAAGGCGAAGGCGGCGTTCTCGCGGCGCAGCTCGGGATCGGTCGGGTCCAGGGCCTGGGCTCGGGCGAGGGCTTCGCCAGCGCAGGGCCACCGCAGGTCCCCACAGGCGTGGGCCAAGGTGACCCAGCTCGCTGGATCGCCGGGGGCGAGAGCGACCGCGCGCTTGGCGGCCTCCACCCGGCGTCTCGGCTCCCAGCGGCTCAGCCAAGCCCAGGCGGCGGCGTTCCTCGGCTCCCGGCGGGTGAGCTCGGCCAGCCCCCGGACCGCCGCTTCCGGGCCCCGGCGCGCGCCTTCGGCGAGCAGGGCGTGCAGAGCGATGGAAGGTGGGTTGGCTTCGGGCGTCGCTTCCACGTGAAGCGGCGACGGCGCTGGGCCTGTCTCTGACGAAGAGGAATCGGTCGCCCAGGCCTCAGGCGCCGGGCGGCCGGCGGGGTCGGTCGCGCGGAGCCAGACCGCACCATGTCGTTCGACCGTGAAACGAAGCTCGAGCTCGTGCTCGCCCCTACCGCGCAGACGAAGGCGGCTCGCCTCCATCTCGCCCGCTTCCCCGCTCATGACCTCTCGTCCGTCGATGAGCAGTCGCCACGGGCCGCCGGCGGCGACGCGGAGGACCAGCCGGCGGCCGCTCCCGAAGTCGAGTCGAGCCGTGGCCAGGATCTCGTCGGACCCGGTCCACATCCCCGCCCGTATCCGACCTTCGGGACCGAGCGCGTCGGCGCGCAGCTTTGTGCCCTCGGCTTCGAGCCAGAGGGCGGGCGCGAGCCCCAGCGCGACGAAGCGACGGACGGCCTCCGCTCGCTGGCCTCGGCGCTGGGCGAGGACCGCCTCCATCCATTCGATGCCAAAGGCCACTTCGGGACTCGCCGCCGCGGGCACGCTTTCGATCTCGAGGGGGCGAGACTCGCTCTCGGCTTGCAGCCACGCCGCCCAGAGGCGGTCGGGTCCTCGAAGCTCGGTCGCCGTTCGGAGATCCCGACTCCAGGGCGTCGCCGTCGCCGTTAGCGCGAGGGCGATAGGGATGGCCCAGGCCGCCACGGACGGTCAGCTTCGCCTCGGGCGGGGCTTCATGCAAGATGCCGCACTCGAGCCCGCCGGGACGCCTCGGCGCGGTCGCGCTTGCGAGCGTTCTCCGGACCTGCTCCCTTGCCCGCACGTGTCGAAGCCCATTATCTCTGCGGGCGGGGACGACCTTCTCGGGCGTCCCGTCTCCGCCGCGTCGGAGGAAGACCTACACAGCCTGTTCCTCGGGGGGGCCAAGCCCGAGTCGGAGTGGATGGTGGGAACCGAGTTCGAGCTCTTCGGCTTCGACGAGGCGACGGGGCTGCCCATCGAGCATGAGACCATCGCGGAGCTTCTCGCCGACATCGGCAAGAAGCGCGGATGGGCCGAGGAGCGGGAGACAAACGGCGCGCTGGTTGGACTCAAAGGCGACGGTCAGGCGGTGAGCCTGGAGCCGGGCGGACAGATCGAGTACGCCACCCGGCCTTACCGGGCGCTTCGCGCCTTGCGAGACGAGATGCTGGGCTACTGCGACGACCTGCGCGAGGCGGGGGCCGGTCGCGACGTCGGATTCTGGTGTCTGGGTCATCAGCCCTTCGTCCACTTGGACGACGCGCCCCGCATGCCGAAGCCGCGCTACGACATGATGCGCCGCTACCTCGGTGAGCGGGGCGCCCGCGCGCTCGAGATGATGCACCTCACATCCTCCATTCAATGTACGGTGGACTTCAAAGACGAGAAGAACCTGACCGACAAGGTCCGTACGGCGGTTCGTGCCTCTCCCTTCGTGGCGGCCCTGGTCGCGGCTTCCCCCTTCACGCGGGGCAAGCCGAACGGATTCAAGACGCTCCGCTATCAGATCTGGCTGGAGACCGACGACCAGCGCTGCGGGATCTGGCCCGAGATGCTCGATGTCCGAGGGTTGACCGTCGAGCGGATCCTGGAGCGGGCGATGCGCTTGCCCCCCATGTTCTTCATCCGAGACGAGCGCTTCATCCCGCCGCCCCAGCGACCCTTCTCGGCCTTCGTGAAGGAGGGCTTCGAAGGGACGCCGGTCACCGTCCGTGACCTCCTCGATCATCTGACCACCTTCTTCCCCGAGGTCCGCGCGAAGGGCTATGTCGAGCTGCGCAGCGCCGACTGTCTGCCGCCAGCCTTCGTCACCGCGGTGGCCGGCTTCTGGCGCGGCATCCTCGACGATGAAGACACCCGGATGCAGGTCGAGGACCGTCTTTCGGTGCTGGACTACGAGGCACTCCGAGAACTTCAGCCGAGGATCGCTCGCGAGGGTCTCGAGGCAGACACGCCCGCCGGGCCCGCCGCCGAGCTCGCCCGATGGCTGGTGGAGCTCGCCTATTCTCGACTGGCGCGAGGAGCGCCCGACTGCGCCGAGTGCGTTCAGCCCCTCCGGGAGCTGGCCGAGCGCCGGCGCTCGCCCGCCGACGACATGCTGGAGCAGGCGACCAAGACCTCGGTCCGCGACGCTCTCGAGTTCGTCCGAATTTGACCGCTCAGCCGCGGCCGAAGAGGCGCCCGAGGAAGCCCCTCGAGCCTTCGGGTTCCGGCGGCTCGTCGCTCGGCGGGGACGGCGGGACGTCTTCGGTGGCCTGGGAGGTCGCGAAGCGCGCCGACCGCTCCTGGCCGGAGCTCGGCTCCCGAAGCCGCACGTCGAGGATGCCCGTCTCGCCCACCGAGAGCTCCATTTCAATCTTGAGGCCGTCGGACGACTTGGTCAGGCCCCTCAGGGCCACCTCGCCCAGGGGCGTGCAGGAGCTGCTTCGCTCTCCGTTTCCCTGAAGGAGATCGAGCACGAACTCGGTCTGGCTCGAACGTAGGGGCTGCACCCGGAGAACACGGGCCGGGAGTTTGGCGCCGGCCGGAAGCAGGACCTTGAAGCGCCCCCCCGGGAGTCCGACCCCGACCGACTGGTCGAGGGTGTCGGGCCTCTTCGCCACCAGCTGGTTCTGGACAGCTCGGCCCAGCTTCGCCAGACCCAGCACCCGGGCCTGCGCCGGAGGCGACGTGGTGCTGGGCTCCTGGTCACAGAGTCGGGCGAGGGCCTGTTCGAAGGGCGGAAAGGTCGCTCCTTCTCCGGCCAGGACCACGGCGCCGAGACTTCGGGGATCGACGCCCGCCTCTCGGAGAACGGCGACCACGTGCTCATGGAGCTTGCCGGTGGTTCCTTCCGTCGCCTGGTAGATCTGGGTGCGGTCGAGCTTGAAAGCCCGCGGGACCAGGCGGCCGTCGGGTCCGGGGAGCGCGGTCTCTACGTCGACCTGCGGCGTGCGCCGAAGGTCGTGGCGAGCGAGCCCGACCGCCTCGCGCAGTCGAAGCTGCGAGCTGGCGTCACCTCGGTGGTCCTCCTTGGAGATCGGAAGAGCGTCGTGTAGGGAAAGAGTGTAGATCTCGGTGG
>CAYZFR010000137.1:0-10809 GCA_964477875.1 uncultured Myxococcales bacterium | reverse complement strand
CTTCGGCGAAGAGGGCGCTGATTGGGCATCAGCAGCCGCAAGGCGGAGCCGTCCGCAGCGTTCCACGGAAAGACCGCCAGCCAGACGGGTGAAGCCGTTCTTCAGCACCCCCCTAGCCAACTCGTTTGACAGTCGACGGATCGTTATTCAGATTTCCGGCGGCCGCGAGAGGCGGCCCTTGAACGACGATGCCGAAAGACGACCAGATCGAGTGCGAAGGTGTGATCAAAGAGGTGCTGCCCAACGGCATGTTCCGGGTCGAGATCGCACCGGGCCGCAACATTCTCGCCTACGTGTCCGGGAAGATGCGCAAGTTCTTCATTCGCATCGTCCTGGGCGACAAGGTCACGGTCGCCCTATCGCCCTACGACCTCACCAAGGGGCGCATCGTCTACCGCGCGCGCTGAGCGCTGCCCTCTTTCTCTGCCTTTGGATCGCCCTCGCCCCCGACGACGTCGAGGCCCGGCACTCGGCGGCGGACCTTCTCATTCGCCTGGGCGCGACGAAGAAGGCCTTGCTTCATCTGGATCACGCGCGGAGCCAGACCCCCTCCCCGGGGCTTCGGCGGCGCATGGAGGTTCTGTCCGAGCGAGCGCGGCGCTGAATTGGGCGAAGGCCTCGGGCGGCCACGCTTCGGCCCGGTCGTGCAGAGACAAGCCCGTCGCCTCGGCGGCCTGGACCAGGACCTCTCGATCGTAGCCTGCCCCGAGAGCGTTCCCGAGGCGCTTTCTTCGCTGGCCAAAGGCGAGCTTCACGCAGCGCTCCAGTCGGTCGAAGGCTTCATCTTCGAGATCCGTCCGAAAGCGAATGCGCAGGACGGCGCTGGTGACTTTGGGGGCTGGCCGGAAGGCCGAAGAGTGAACGCGGCAGATCCGCTCGATCTGGCCACAGAGCTGGCTCATGACCGAGAGGCGCCCGTAGGCCTTGCGGCCCGGTGGAGCGAGAAGACGCTGCGCGACCTCCTCCTGCAGCATGAAGATCGCGTCTCGGTGATGGGCCCGCCGCCGCAGGGCACGAACGAGAAGAGGCCCCGAGACGTAGTACGGCAGGTTGCCGCACAGGGAGCCTCCATCGAGACCCGACCAGGCCACGTGGAGCGCGTCGCCCTCGCGGATCTCGACGTCCTGGCGCTGGGCGAAGTGGGCTCGAAGAAATTCGACCCAACGCCGGTCCTTCTCGATGGCGAGGACCGGCCCCAGCTCCGCGAGGCGGTCGGTGAGCAGACCGGGGCCTGGACCGATCTCGACGCAAGGGGGCGTCGCGGCGCCACCGATGGCGTCCAAGACCCGGGCGTCGACCAGGAAGTTTTGCCCCAGGCTCTTCTTGGGGGGGGCGCCGGTGGCGACCAGACGGGCCTCCAACTCGGCCCGAAGGCTCACGAGAGACTTTCGAGGGGCCAGCGGGCCCGGACGTCGAGCGTCCAGGCCGAGCGCTCGCCTCGCTCCAGGCGCAGCTGTCCCGCCCTCGCGATCATGGCGCCGTTGTCGGTGCAAAAAGCCCGGGTCGGCAGACGCAGCTCGATCCCTGACGCCTCCGCCCGCTGAGCCGCCTCCGACCGCAGCCGCCGGTTGGCGGCTACGCCGCCGACGATCACCAGGCGGGCGCTGCCCCGGGCTGCCCGCAGGGCCTTGTCCAGCAGGTTGTCCACGATGGCCCCCTGCAGGCCGGCGCAAAAATCCGCCAGAGCCTGACCGCTGGGTTGGCCCTGCTCTTCGATGGTTCGACGCACGTGGGTCTTCAGTCCGGAGAAGGAGAAATCCAGGTTGTCCTGACCTTTCATCATACGCGGGAACACGAAGCGATCGGGGTCGCCCTGCTCCGAAATGCGGTCGATGGCCGGTCCACCGGGATAGCCCAGTCCGAGGAGCTTGGCCGACTTGTCGAAGGCCTCGCCAGCGGCGTCATCCCGGGACCGACCTAGGATTCGGTACGGACCCCCTCGTCCCAGCACCTCGACGATCTGGGTATGGCCGCCGCTGACCAGCAAGCAGGTAAAAGGGGCCTGCAGGCCGCCCTCGGCCTCCAGGTCCGGCGCGGAGAGGTGGCCCTCCAGGTGATGTACGCCCACGAGCGGGCGGGCGCAGGCCAGGGCAAGGCCCTTGGCGAACTCGACCCCACAGAGCAGCGAACCCACGAGGCCTGGTCCGCAGGTCACGGCGATGCCGTCCAGCTGCGCGAGGTCGATGCCCGCTTCATCGAGGGCTTGGGCCAGCACCGGCTCCAGCCGGCGCACGTGATCTCGGGAGGCCACTTCGGGAACGATGCCGCCAAAGCGCCGGTGGAGGTCTTCTTGAGAGTGAACGACGTTGGCGGACACGCGATGACCGCCGGCCTCCACGATGCCGCAGCTCAACTCGTCGCAGCTGCTTTCGATCCCGAGGACGCGCATCAACCGCCTTCGAGGGTACGGAGGGCGTCCCGCGAACCCTCGGCGAAGCGGCCGTTGGGCTGAGCGGCGAGGTAGCTGCGGTAGGCCTCGATGGCCCGCTGCTTGTCGCCCTTGTTGATGGCGAGGGTTGCGATGACGACGTAGGCGTCGGCTGCGCTCTGGGCGTTGGAGCCGATCGCCTCCTCGGCCAGCTCCAGGGCCCGATCGTCATTCTTTTGCTCCATGTACAAGAAGGCCAGCCCGGCTTGGGCCGCCGGATCTTCGGGCTTGCGCCGCAAGACCTCCTGGTAGTTCGCCTCGGCCTGGTTGTAGAGCCCCGACTCCAAGGCCGATCGCGCTTCGGCGAGGAGTTCCTTCGTACTCGATGGGGAGGTGCCGTCGTCGCCGCCGAACGCGGGCGCGGGCGCGGGCGCGGGCTTCCGCGGGAGTGGTTTCGCCCGTTCTTTGGCCGGCGGAGCTTGGCCAGTCAGCGCGGCGGCGGTGGCCGCGGTCTCGGCTTCCTCCTCGGCCGAGGTCTCCTCTTGGCCTTCGGCGGGACCCATGTCGGCGGGAGCTGCGGCCGCCTCTCGGGCCGCCGTCTCGGCCGCCAGCTCGGCTCGAGCCTTCTCCATCGCCTGCTTCTCGAGCTCCGCGGCCGTCGGCCCATCGGGGCTGCTGCTGCCCTGAAAGAGGACCACCAGGAGGATGGCCACCGCGAGCGCGCCTAAAACGCCGATCAGGACCTTCTGGGTGGTGTTCGAGCCCCCACCGCCTTCGTTGAAGAAGTCGTCCCGGAAAGTCGAGGCTTCACTGGGAGAATACGCCGGCGCCTCCTCCGACAGCCGGGCCGCCTGCTCACTGACCGATGGGGGGGGCGGGGGCGGAGAGACCGCCCTCGACGGGGCGGAGCCCGCGCGGGCTCTCGCCGAGCTCAGATCGAGGGCCTCGGGTGCGCTGGGCGCAGCGGCGGGGGCCGTGCTGGCCAACGCCCCGGTCCAGCCCGGGGCCGGCGCGGCGCTGGGGAGCCAAGCCGGTGCGGTGACCTCGGAGGGACGGATCCGGCCGCTGTCCTCGCCGCCCACTTTCTGGACCTTGAGGGCCGGCCGTCGCCGGGACTCGGGGCCTTGGGTCTGGGCCCCGGGAATCGGGCCCGCGTGGGTGGCGGGAAGAGTCTGCCGGGTGATCTGGCTGGTTTGGCCCGGCTCGGCGGCCGACATGATCTCGCTCGGCGTCCGGGAGGAGGGGATCATCGCGTCTTCGAGAAGGCTGGGGAGGGCCTCGTCCAGAGGGTCGTCTTTCAGCCAGGCATCGAGGGCCTCGACGTCCTCGCCCCCCTCGTCCGATGCCCGGAGCACGCCTTGCTCGTTCAGAGCCGACACGATGCGTAGCGCCCTCGAGTCATCGACCGGCGACTGGGCGATGACCTCGAACAGCGTCCGCCGCCCGTCGAAGAGGCTGATCAGGTCCTGGACCTCCCGAGGCGGCGCCGACCGGCGCTGGCTGAGGGCAGAGAGGTCGGCCCGCAAGCGAGCCTGCAGCGGCGGAAGCGAATCGACGTACTTCGACCACTCGTCAACCCGCTGCAGGCCCGCCAGCAGCAGGTCTTGGGTAGGCGCTTGGATGACGTCCTCCCGCGCGACCGAGCCGAACTCGACGTCGAACATCCCGTCTTCCCACAGAAGCATGCGGAACACGGCGTCGGGACCTCGGAGGCGACCCACCTCGGCGTCGACGACCTGTCCGTCCCGGAAGAAGAGCAGGCCCTGCTCTCGCTGACCTTCCACGAAACCGCCCGAGCGCACCCGGTCGGAGACGATCTTGGCGACGCCGTTCTTGCGGCCCGCCTCCATGACCTGAAGGAGGTCAACCACGCCCATGTTAGCGAGAGTTCCGGACAAGGAGCCGGGACGATCGTTTTGGGCCAGCTCCGAGCTGCGGCGCTCCAGCAAGACCCGGATGCGACCAATGATCTCCTTCACTAGAACCGGCTTGGTGAGGAACTCGTCTCCGCCCACGTCGATGCCGCGCACCTTGAGCTCCGGGCTCGCGCCCTCGGTCAGGAACACCACCACCGCGTGGCTGGTGCGGGCGTCGCGACGCAGCCGGCGGCAGAGCTCGAAGCCATCCATGTCGGGAAGGCGCGTATCGGTGATGACGAGGTCGGGGGGTGACGTCAAGGCAGCTTGCATCGCCTCGGCGGCGCTGGCGGCGGTCCCTACCGAGAAGCCGACCTTGCGGAGGCTGACTTCGAGCACGCGAAGGCTCTTTGTATCGGCGTCGACGAGAAGAAGCGATTTACGCGCGCTCACGGGCGGGGAGCTTTCATGGCCCGAAAAAGGGGGTCAAGAATCCGTCGTCGACATCGGGCGAAAGCCAGGCGCATTGCGCTCTACCCAGTCGACTCGGGGATGGGCCTTCACCTTTTCTTCGGCCTCTTCATCGAAGCGCACCAAGAGCATGACTTCGTCGGTATCATCGGCCCGCATCCGGCGTCGGATGAAACCCCCCATCTGTTCCATCGAAGATCGCGCCGACGCCTCGTCGGTGCCGGCGACGAAGTGAACGATGAGTTCGGTCAAGCGCCGTCCTCCTGCTGTGCCTCGGGGTCCTCGGGAGGCAAGGGGGCGTTCTCCTCGACGGCCTGAGAGGCGTCGGCGAGGGACGAGCCGCTGGGGGCGAGGCCGGACTTGGTTCTTCGGGCGATCCAGGTCGTGGCGCTGACCCCGTGGCCGTCGGGCGTTCGCACCCGGACCTCGACTTGCTGGTAGCCGCCGAAGAAGCCGTCCAGCATTTCGAGCTGATTTCGGCTCAGCTCGAAGAGGGCTCCTTCGACCGCCTTTCCTTCGGCAGGCACTATGTTCGGGAGGCCCTCTTCGGGGTTCTTGATGTTGGGCTTGTTCCAAACCAGCTCGTGATCGGGCAGCACCGCCGCGCTCGAGAAGTCACTCGGACCGATACGGTCGAACATCTTCCCCTGGAGGGCGTCCGAGCCATAAGTGAACACTTTCGGCATCCGGTCAGACGCTCTCAGAAGGCAGGCGAGCCGCCAACCGATTCCCTCCCTTGTTTCGCCGCGGGTGTAGGGCTGCTACAGATTCGCCGATGACCTCGACCCGGCTCGACGCTGCCCTTCGACGCCGTCCGGTGGACCGCACACCCATCTGGATGATGCGCCAAGCAGGACGCTACATGCCCGAGTACCAAGAGGTGCGAAGTCGGGTCAGCTTCCTGGAGCTGTGCCGTTCGCCGGAGCTGATCGCCGAGGTCACCCTGCAGCCGATCCGACGCTTCGGCTTCGACGCCGCCATCGTATTCAGCGACATCCTCATCCCCGTACAAGCGATGGGCATTCCGCTGGACTTCGCCCCCGGGCCTCAGCTGGGCCGAGTGGTTCGAGAAGACGACGACATCTCGGCCCTGAAGACCCCAGACCCGGTTCGGGACATGCCCTGGGTGATGAACGGAATCCGGGCCTTTCGAGCCGAACGGCCGGACGTCCCCATCCTCGGCTTCGCTGGTGGCCCCTTCACCTTGGCCTCCTACATGGTCGAGGGCACGACCTCGAAGAACTTCGTGGAGACCAAGGCCTGGATGTTCCAGCATCCCAAGCGCGCCCGCCGGCTCCTCTCGAAGCTGGCCGACGTGGTCTCGGATCATCTGTTGGCCCAGATCGAAGCCGGGGCGGCGGCGGTCCAGGTCTTCGATTCTTGGGCGGGGGTCCTGGCCCCGGACGACTACCGCGACCTCGGGCTGCCCCACCTCCTCCGGATCGTCGAGCGGGTGAAGCCGAGCGGCGCGCCCATCATCCTGTTCGCCAAGGGGGCCCATGAAGTGCTACCTGACCTGGCCTCGATCGGCGCCGACGCCCTGGGCGTCGACTGGACCCTCCCCATGAACGAAGCTGGTCGTCGAACCGGTCAGAAGGTCGCCCTCCAGGGCAATCTCGACCCCTGCGCCCTCTTCGGTCCGCCGGAGCGCATCGAGCGCGAAGTCCAGCGGATCATGACCGAGGCCAAGGAGCTGGACGGCTTCGTGTTCAACCTCGGTCACGGGATCCTGCCCAAGACCCCCCCCGAGCACGTCGCGGTGGCGGTCGAGGCTGCCAAGCGCATGGGCCGACGCGACGCCTCGGAGGAAGGCTTCGGCCCGTGAGCCACATCGGCATCGTCGGCGCCGGACCCTCTGGCCTGGCGATGGCGGAGGCGCTGCGGCGCCGCGGTTACCAAACCACCGTCCTCGAAGCCGAAGACCGGGTCGGGGGCAAGGTGGGCTCCGACCTGCAAGAAGGCTTCGTCCTGGAGCGAGGTCCTCACGGATTCCTGGGACGGGTCCCCGCCGTTTTCGAGCTCATCGACCGATTGGGTTTGGGACAGGATCTGGTCGAGGCCGACGAGCGGAGCGCCCGGCGATTCCTGGTCCGAGACGGGCGTTTGGTCCAGGTGCCGGAGGGGCCCGGCGACTTGATGGCCTCGGGGCTCCTGTCCTGGGCGGGCAAGCTTCGACTGATGACCGAGCCGCTGTGGCCGCCCGAGGGCCCCGAGGACGAGTCGGTGCAGGACTTCGCGGTCCGGCGACTCGGACCGGAGGCAGCCGAAGTCATGGTCGACGCCATCGTGACCGGGATATACGGCGGCGATCCCGCCCGCCTGTCCTTGCGAGCCGCCTTTCCCCGCATGCACGACTTGGAACGCGCGCACGGGAGCCTGATCCGGGGTCAATTCGCCCTCGCCCGGGCAAACAAGCGTCTCTCCCCGGCCGAAAAACGCCGGCGCCGTTCGCTTTACAGCTTCAAGGGCGGACTTCAACAGCTCGTCGACGGTCTCGCGCGGGTCGCCGGCCCTGTTCGGACCGGCCATCCCGTCGAACGTCTCGGCCCCGCCGAGGGCGGATGGTGGGTGGAAGGCCCCTTCGGCCGCATGGTCTTCGACGGCCTGGTCTTGGCCGCTCCGGCTTTCGTGACCGCAGACCTCGTGGGTCCGCTGTCTCCGGCGGCTGCGCAGGCCGCCCGCGCTATCCCGCATGCGCCGATCAGCGTCGTGATGCAGGCGTTTCCAGCTCAGGTGCTCAAGCGTCGCCCCGATGGTTTCGGTTTTCTCGCCCCTCATCGGGAGGGCCGGAACCTGTTGGGCTGCATCTGGGCCTCTTCGGTCTTTCCAGAGCATGCGCCCCATGGCCTGGTGTCTTTTCGAACTCTGCACGGCGGCGCTCGACGACCCGAGCTGGCGGAGGGGACGGACGAAGAGCTGCTCGCTCGTTCGCGGGAAGAGCTGATTGCCCTCGCCGGCGTGGACCCCGAAGCCCAGCCTCTCATCCGCAAGGTCGTCCGCTGGCCCCGGGGCATTCCGCAGTATGAGCGGGGCCACCACGCCCGAGTGGCGGCGATGGACGCGGTCGAGCGGGATCAACCGGGGCTGTTCGTGGTCGGGAATGGCTTCCGGGGCGTCGCGCTCCTGGACTGCATCGAAGAGAGCGAGCGCGCGGCGCAGCGGATCACTCGCTGGCGCCCGCCTGCATGAACGCCCTCATCGTCGACCGAGCGTCGTGCTCGTGGGCGAAGCCCGCCTCCTTCCGAAAGCTCGCGTCGTCCACCACCACCGGATACTTGATGTGATCGAGGGCGCCTCGCGGCAGGACGGGGAGTCCGAAGCGACCCAGGGCTCGTACGAAGATAGGCTCCGGAATCGGAAGGCGGGTGCTGCCCGTCTGTTCGACGAGGGTAGACAAGGGGACCGGGCTGGGGCCGGCCACGTTGTAGACGCCGCGCAGGCCGGGCTGAAGCGCGCTCTGGATGGCCCGAGCCATGTCCAGCTCGTGCATGAACTGAAACAAGGGGTCGAAGCCGAGGATGGTCGGTACCCGGGGGCCCTTGATGAACGAGGCCAGGGTAGCGGCGCGGGAAGGGCCGAGCTGATACGCGAGGCGGAGGATCACCGTGTCCAGGCTGGGGTGCTGCCAGAGCGCGGTGGTGGCATAGAGGTCGGCGGCGACGAGGTCGGCCAGCTCCGGGAAGGTGGTGCTGGCCATCGGGGGCGCGGACTCCTTGTGGAACAGCGGCGAGTCCGGCGTGGCGCCGTAGTAGGTGTGACGACCGACGAAGATCGCCTTCTTGGCGCCGTAGCGAGCGCAGTTTTCGAAGACCGCCCGGGTACCGTGCAGGTTGATCCGGTAGCGCTCTTCGGTCTTTCGCTCCAAGTGCGTCACCGTCGCCATGTGGACGACGGCATCGGGCCGGAAGGTCCGAAAAACGTCCTCGGCCGGGCGCTTGCGGATGTCGAAAGGATGGAGCTTGACGCCCTCGGGCGGGTCGAGCCACGGGCGGCGGTCGATGCCGGCCACCGTAGCTCCGCCCGCGACCAGCATTCTGGTCAGGTGGCGGCCTATGACGCTGCCGATGCCGGCGACGAGGACCTTCACGGCCGGTCCTCGTCGATGAGTCGGCGGACCTCCGATTTCACCCGGTCGACCCACTCCAGGATCACCGCGTCTTCCTCGGTGCCGTTGCCGTCGAAGCAGATCGGCGTCCCGTAGCGCACCTTCAAGGGGACGGGGCGGGGCAGGGGGAGCAGGTAGGGCGTGATGGGGACGTAGGGCACGCCGAGGCGTTTGCCGAGGCCGTAGAGGTTCATGATGGTCGGGATGGCCTCTCCGCCCCCGATGAAGCCGAAGGGTATGATCGGCGTGTTGGTCTCGAGGGCGAGGCGCATGAAGCCGGTTCCGAAGTCGAGCAGGCTGTCTCGCTCCCAGTACAGCTTGGCCGTCCCCCGAGCGCCCTCCGGGAACACCATCAGCAACCGATCGTGCTGCAGGAGGTGCTCTGCGTTCTCGGGCAGGCCCACGAAGTGCCCGGTGCGGGCGTTGAGGCCGGACACGAAGGGCATCCGGTACATGAACCTGTCGGCCATGCTCTGGACGAGCCGGGGCGGCTCTTTGTCCAGCAAGCAGGAGGCGACGACCATCATTGCGTCTACCGCCCAGCCCCCGGAATGGTTGCCCACCAGCATCGCCCGGCCGCGAGCCGGTATGCTTTCGACCCCTTCTGCGCGTACCCGGAAGTACCGGCGGTAGAAGAATTCGAGAAGAGAGAGGCAGGAGACGAGCTCCTTCTTTCGGATGCCGTAGGGGTCCAGGCCCAGCTCATCGAACGGGATCTCGAGGCGGTCGACCCGTTCGCGGACTTCTTGGGAGTCGGTCAGCCGCATCGCCACGCCCATAGCACGTTTCGAGCTCGCTCCCTCCCGTTCGACCCGGCGGCGCAGACTCGATATGGAGCGTTCATGCGGATCCTGATCGTCGACGATGAGCGGGCTATCCGCTCCGCTCTGTCGACGGCCCTCGGCATGGAGGGGATCAAGAGCGAGGAGGCGACCGATCTCGCGTCAGCCCGTCGAGCCCTGGCCCGCGGCGGGCACGACGCCGTGCTGCTCGATCTTCGCCTGCCGGACGGCGACGGCCTGCGTCTGCTCGAGGAGCCAGGGATCGACTGCCCGGTGGTGGTCATGAGCGGCCACGGGACGATGGAGGACGTCGTCCGAGCGCTCCGCCGGGGCGCTCGAGACTACTTGGAGAAGCCGGTTGGACCAGACCGGGTCATCGTCACGTTGCGCAATGCGGTCGAGTGGGGGCGCCTGTCTCGGGAGAACGCGCAGCTGCACGAGGCTTTGGGCCAGGCCGAGGGCTTTCGGTCCATCATCGGGATCTCCGCCGCCATCGAGGCTCTGAGGGCGAAGATCGAGCGGGTCGCGGGCTCCGAGGGTCGGGTCCTGATCACCGGGGAGAACGGGAGCGGCAAGGAGCTGGTCGCGCGTGCCCTCCACGACGGCAGTCTTCGAGCGGGGGGCCCTTTCATCTCTTTGAACTGCGGGGCGGTGCCTTCGGAGCTCATCGAGGCGGAGCTCTTCGGACACGAACGGGGGGCGTTCACCGGTGCGGACCGGCGCCGCGAGGGCCGCTTCGAGCAGGCGGATGGTGGCACCCTGTTTCTGGACGAGGTCGGAGACATGCCGGCCGCGATGCAGGTCAAGTTGCTTCGCGTCCTCCAGACCGGCCAGTTCGAGCGGGTGGGGGGAAGGGATCCCATTCAGGCCGACGTTCGGGTGCTGGCGGCGACCAACAAGGATCTGGAGGCGGAGGTCGAAGCGGGTCGCTTCAGGGAAGACCTCTTCTACCGCTTGGCGGTGGTCCCGCTGGAAGTTCCTCCTCTGCGGGCCCGGCGGGAGGACGTGCCGCTTCTCGTCGAGCACCTTCGCCACGAGATCGCGGCCCGCAATCATCTGGAGGCCAAACCCTTCTCGGACGAGGCGATGGCGGCTCTTGCGCGGCACGATTTCCCGGGCAACGTTCGAGAGCTCCGGAATCTGATCGAGCGGATCTTGATCCTGACGTCTCCAGAGGCCGCGCGCATCGAGGCCGCCCACGTAGAGACCATGCTCCCGCGTCGCCGA
>CAYZFR010000136.1:0-10879 GCA_964477875.1 uncultured Myxococcales bacterium | reverse complement strand
CACGAAGCCGAAGGCTGACTTTTCGCTTTGGTACCTGCCCGTGCCCGCGAGCCCGAGTCTGGCTCGGAGCCCAGGCGCTTCGGGGCGCGCCCGCCGAAAGGCCTCGCGGCCCGGCCTTTCCCCGCGTCGCGCGCCTCTCTTCATCGTAGAGAACCCTCCGGACGGCTCCGCCTTGCGGCTGCTGATGCCCAATCAGCGCCCTCTTCGCCGAAGCGTTCCAGACGAATAAATCCGTTCCTCAGCACACTAGGAGGGCTCAGAAGGGGAGCTCTTTGACGTCCTCGAACATGCGCTTGTAGAGGCGGTCGGCGTAGTCCTCGATGCGATTCGGCTGGATGCGGGCCATGGCCACGTCGCCGACCTTCCCTTGCCACACCGTGCGCTTGGTCGTTTCGGGAGCCTTGGGGTGGATGGCCGCCAGCGACACCGTGGACACGAAGGGGGTGGCTTCGTTGATAGCGTGGGCGATCGAGGATGCGTCCTTGATGACCTCCTTGGAGGAGGTGCCGCGCCAGCGAACGTAGGCGACGACGTGGGACTCGTTGCTGTCGTCGATCTCGACGCTGACCACGCGGCCCTTTACGCGAGACTTGGCGAGGGCCTCTTTCGCCGCCTCCGCCGCCAGCTCCATGACGTCGCCGTCGATGCTCTCGTAGCGCTCGATGGCGGTCTGAAGGCGGGTCGACGACCAGCCCATGTCCCGGGCTACCCGCTTGATCTTGGCCGTGCGGGTGGGGAGCTTTTCGACCTCCTCGAAGGAGAGCGCGTTTTGGAAGTAGCCGAAGCCTTCGACGTCGTCTTTGCGCAGCTCCGAGATCTCCAGGGCCTGGGCGAGGACGGGCGCCATCCATAGGCCCAGGGCCAGCGTCATCGTTCGTCGGGTCGTCTTCTTCATGAGTCTCTACCGCCTCGAAGCCTTCATTTCCGGTTCTTCTTCCGGGCTTTGCGCTCCATCTTGCGTTTGTCCTTGGACTTCCCTTTTGGAGCGGAGGGTTTTTTATTCTTCTTGGTCCCAGCGTTCCAGTTTGCGAAATATTCCCGCCGCCGGGTCTCCGGCTGAGGAGAAGGCTCGGGCGCGGGCGCCGGTGAGGGCGGCGGCTCCTCGGCCTCGGCGAAGGCGTCGCCAAAGAGGCTCTGGAGGTCGAGGCCGCGAAGCTTCCGCACCTGGGCGACTTGGTCCAAACCAGGGATCTTCGACAGAAGTGAGGGCTTGTCGCCGAGCGCGATCATCATGCGGCGCATGGTGTCGAAGCGATCGAGGACCTGCCCAATGACCTCCTTGCTCCGCCCCGTGCCACGCGCCAGGCGCGCGGCTCGGGAAGGGACCCGGGCCAAGGCCGGGCGACGCCGCTCCTCCGGCGTCATGCTGTCATGGACAGCGACGATCTTCAGGAGTTCCCGAGTGTCAGGGCGAACCCCTTCCTGGAACACCGGCATCTTGGCGAAGAGGTCCTCCAAGGACCCCATCTTCTCCAGGAGCCGGATCTGCTCGACGAAGTCGGCCATGTCGAACTGGCCCTTCATCATCCGTTCGGCATCCTTATCCGACTTCTCGACGTCGACTTGACGCTCGAAGTCCTCGACCAGGCCCGTCACGTCCCCCATGCCGAGGACCCGACTCGCCAGACCCTCGGGCCGGAAGACCTCCAGGGCCTCCGTCCCCTCCCCCATGCCGAGGTACTTGATGGGCTTCCCGGTGATTTGCCGGATGCTCAGCGCAGCCCCGCCCCGGGCGTCGCCGTCGAGCTTGGTCATCACGAAGCCCGAGATGCCCAGCGTTTCGTCGAAGGCTTGGGCGGTGCGGACCGCGTCCTGGCCGACCATCGCGTCGACCACGAGCATGACCTCCTGGGGCTTGGTCCGATCCTTGATGAGACGCAGCTCGTCCATCAGCGCCTCGTCGACGGCGAGTCGGCCGGCGGTATCGAAGAGCACGACGTCGCGCCGGGTCTTGCCGGCTTTGGCGAGAGCCTCGCCGCACAGCTCGATGGGCGTCGCGCCGAGCTTGCTGAAGACCGGGATGTCGAGCTGCTTTCCCAGCTGCTCGAGCTGCTCCACCGCCGCCGGGCGCTGGAGGTCGGCCGCCACCATCATCACCTTCTTGCCGTGGCGGTCCCGAAGATGCCGGGCGAGCTTCGCGGTGGTGGTGGTCTTACCGGAGCCCTGCAGGCCCACCATCATGACGGCGGTGACGCCCAGGGGCGCGAAGTCCATCTCGACGCGCTGCCCGCCGAGGAGGCGCTCCAGCTCGTCCTGACAGATGGCGACGAATCGATGGTAGGCCGGGATTTCGTCCTTGGCCTGGGTGCCGAGCTCCTCTTCGGCCCTCGCCCTGACCGAGCCGAGGAAGGTCTTGACCACCCCCATGTCGACGTCGGCCTCTAGCAGCGAGAGTCGGATGTCTCGTATGGCGGCCGAGATGCCGGCCGTGCTCGCGTCGCCCCGAAGCCGTTCCCGGGCCGCACGGAAGCCCTTCGTGACGGTCTCCAGCATCAACCGAGGGCGTCGCTATCATGGCGGACCCGAACCGTCCACGCGGAAGCGGTCGGATGGCCGTTTACACTGCAAGGCCTCGGTGCTTACCAGGCGGCGTGGCGAAACGTCGGCGGGCTTCGGCCGCCCCTTCTTCTTCGACCTTCAAGGCCGTCGACGCCGGCCTCGCCGTCGTCGCCGCCCTGACGGTGGCGCTGGTGGCCCTCTACTTCAGTCGTGACGTCAACCGCGTCTTCGACATCCCCAAAGCCTTCGCCCTCAAGATGGGTGGCTGCATCGCCCTCCTCGGCTGGCTCCTGGTGGCCG
Organism: uncultured Myxococcales bacterium; assembly: GCA_964477875.1. Classification (GTDB taxonomy): domain Bacteria; phylum Myxococcota; class Kuafuiibacteriia; order Kuafuiibacteriales; family Kuafuiibacteriaceae; genus Kuafuiihalomonas. The sequence continues at coordinate 8,080 of CAYZFR010000136.1, read as the reverse complement.
CCACCGACGGGGTGCGCTTTCAGGGGACCCGGGTCCTGCTGGCGCCGGTGCTGGCCTTCGTGGGCGCGGTCGGCCTGTCCACCCTGACTTCGATCGATCCCTGGATGTCGTTCAACGGGGTCTACGAGCGTCAGTTCGGCTTTCAAGGCTATCTGGCTTGCGCGGGCCTATACCTCGCAGCATCGGCGGGTCTGGCCGGGCGAAGAGGCGCCTTGGCCGGCTTCGGCTTCCTCGCCGCCTTGGGGAGCGTGGTCGGGGCCTACGCGCTGGTGCAAAGCGCCGGTGCCGACCCCTTCGGCTTCTTCGAGGCACCCGACGACAAGACCTTCTCCTTTCTCGGCAACGCGAACTTCGCCGGAAACAGTCTCGCCTTGGTGTTTCCGCTGGTCGTGCTCTTGGCGGCGGTCGCGGTCGGCCGGGCCTTCGTCCTCGATGGGAGCGAGAAAGAGAAGGCTTCGGGCTCGCCCGCCGCATCCGTGGCCTTCGGCCTGTTCGGCTTTGTCGGGGTGCTCGGACTGCAGCTGTCGCCCCTCGGCTTCGACGACGTCTCGCCCGAGAGCTATGTCGTCACGCTCTGCCTCTCGATGATCTTTCCCCTCGCTGGTGCGATGGCGGGAAGCCTGGGACCCGAGGCGCTCCGCGCCTCGACGGCTGCGAGTCGGCGCAACGCCGATGGGCTCCTGGCCGGCGCCATGATCGCCTTCGTGTTCTGCGTGGTGGCCGGCATCGTGGCAGCCCGGACACGAGGCTCCTGGATTGGGAGCGCGGCGGCGGTGGTCGGTGGCTTCGTCTTGCTTCCCAACCTGTTCGCCGATCAGGAGCGCCGGCTGAAGCAGATGCGGATCGCCTGCTGGGGGAGTCTCGGCGTCGTGCTGGTGGTGAGCAGCTCGTGCGTCGTCTTGCTCGACAACGTCTACACCCGAACCATCCGAAGCATCCCAGCCGCCTTCGACCCCGAAAGCGTCAAGTACGGCGCGGGCCAGGGGACGCGACCCTATCTGTGGCTGGAGAGTCCCCGCGTGCTGATACACCACGAGGAGACGCTGGAGCGGATGAAGCGGGATCTCGCCTTCTACGAGGAGAAGGTGGCGGGCGAAGAGCTGGGGCCGGTGCCCATCCCCGAGCTCGGTCCGGAAGACGCCCCCAACCCGGGGTGGCGTGAGGGGGCCGTGTGGCTCAGCGGCATCGGGATCGAGACCTATCGCTACGCCTTCATGAGCCACAAGTCGAAGCGCCTCGAGGCGCTCGACCCCATGACCAACCACGACAACCCCCACAACAACTACCTGTACATCGCCGCCTCCTTGGGTCTCATCGGCACGGCTGCCTACCTTTGGCTCCTCGCCGCCAGCGTCTTCCAGGGCTGGAGGGTCTTCAACGACCGGCGTCGTAGCCGCACCGATCGGGCGCTCGCCTTCGGGCTGTTGACCTCGTTCATGAGCTACTCCGTCTATTCGGTGGGCGGCTTCGACTCGGTGGCCAGCTCGGTGTTTCTGTTCTTCATGCTGGGTGCGGCGGCGGTCCTCTATGCCGGAGAGGTCGAAGCACGGCGACAGCGCCTCTTCGACATCGTCCCCGGGCCGCCGCCGGTCGCCGTCCTCACGTCGGGCGCCGTCGTCTTGTTGTGCGGCGCCACCATGATCCGCGTCAATCAGGTGCGGCGAGCCGACCAGGCCTTCGTCGGAGATGGGCGGCGGCGCGACTTCGCCGCGATGATCGATGACGCCGAGGAAGCGATCAGACGGAATCCGGGCGAGAGCTACTACAGGCAGCACTTGGGCCAGCTTCTGATGCAGCGAGCGGTCGGCTTGATGCGGAAGGCGCGCCAGCTCAGGTCGAAGAATCAAAACGAAGAGGCCATTCGTTACGCCGAAGAGGCGAAGGCGACCCTTCGCGACGCGGAGACGGCCCTCTTCTCGGCCCTGAACCACGCGTGGGCGCCCGAGAACATCTTCATCTCCGCCTATCAGATGTACAGCCAGCTGGGTTTGATGGAGGAGGCGGCGGAGGCGCTGGAGCAGACCCTGGACCACAGCCCTCACCTAGCGCCGATTCGGACCAGCCTTGCCGCCTTGCGGCTGCAGTCGGGGCAGCTCGAAGCGGCCGAGATGAGCTGTCAGTGGGCGCTCGACATCGACCCCGAGAGTGGCCGGGCCCACACTGTGTGCGCGCAGGTCGCCCTGCAGGAGGAGCGGCTCGACGACGCGCGGTACCATGTGAAACGCGCCCTCCGTTTCCGCCCCGACGACCCGGCGGCCAAACAGCTCCTCGAGCAGGTGAAGGCCCGCAACGCTACGGTGGCCGCCGAGTCGGGTTGACGGCCGATCGATTCGGGGCCATCCGAGAGCATGGCCGAAATCAAGGCACACATCACCGGCACGGTTTGGAAGGTCGAGGTCGCGGTCGGAGACTCGGTGGACGAAGGCGATGTCATCGCCGTCCTCGAGTCGATGAAGATGGAGATGCCCGTCGAGACCGACGACGGGGGCACGGTGAAGGAGATCCGGGTCAAAGAAGGCCAGCCCGTGTCCGAGGGCGACATCATCGCCATCGTCGAGGAGTCTTGAGCGGCGACGCCAAAAAGCCCTGGTCCGGCGTCGGCGCGGACGAGATCGAGTCCGCTCTCGAGGAAGCCTTCTCCGAAGCCATCCCCGACGAAGACGCGCGCTACGACCCCTTCGCTTCGACCGGCGAAGACGAGGAGGCGCCTGTCCTGCCCCTCCTCGAGCTCTCTCTCCCCGAGCCTGACGCTCCGTCGTCTCCCAGCGCAGCGCCAGCTTCGCCGCCCGGGGCGCCGTCGACCGAGCTGGACGCAGCCTGGCGCCGCGCCGCTGCAAACCTCGACGATGTCGGAGCGCAGCAGCGCTTCGTTCAGGCCTGCCTCGCCGATGGCGAGCTGCGCTTCGCGGTGCGCTGCTACCGCACCCTGGCCGAGCCGCCGCACGCCGATCCGCGGGCCGCCGCCCAGCTGAAGAAGGTCGGCGCGTTGCTCGGCTTCCACGCGCCGCCGGCTCGGGTCGGCGACGACGCCATGTCGCCCCGGCTCAAGCTGATGCTGGCCAGCATCGTCCTCGCCGCCCTCGCGGTGTCGGGAGCGGCGTGGTGGCTCGGCTGAGTGCCCCCTTAGCCCCTTAGGCTTTGGTCCGGCCGCGCAGTGCGATATGCCCAGCCCATGTGGATGCTGTGGCTCGGGCTCATCGCCGCGCCCGAGGTCGCGTTCCAAGGTGAATTCCCGGTCACGTCGCCCGACCAGGTTTACGCGCTCGAGGAGGTCGAGCGGGGGGACGTGGGCGTCGGCTATACCGTCTTTTCCGGCGACCGCCTCGAATCCTTCGACGTCGAGGTGCTCGGGATCATGGAGGACATGCTGGGCCCGGACGAGGACGTCATCCTCGCCCGTCTGTCCGGTGAGCGGATCGAGTTCACCGGCGTCATCGCAGGCATGAGCGGAAGCCCGGTCTACATCGACGGCCGCCTCGTGGGGGCGGTGGCCTATCGCTTCGGATCCTTTTCCAAAGAGCCCATCGCCGGCATCACGCCCATCGCCCGGATGCTGGCGGCGCGGGACGCGCCCGCCGTCCGAACGGCTGGTCACGAGGTCGGCCTCCGCCTCCGCCGCGGCTTCCGTCCCGAGGAGCTTCGGGCCTCGGGTCCCGTCGACTGGGTCTCGGCGCCGGTCCTGCAGCGAGGCCCCGGCGCCGAGGCCGACGCCGCCCCCATCGGTGCCCCCATCAGCGCTCAGGGCTTCGGGGGGGCCGCCGTCGCCTCCTTGGCCCAGCGCTTGTCCTCGCCCGCCCTCGGCCCCGTCCATGGGGCTGCTGCTCCGGCCTCTTCACCGAGCGCTTCGCCGAGAGGACTGGGCGCTACCGCCTCGGGCCGGCTCGGCCTGTCCTCCAACGTCTCCAGCAGCGTCGGCGCCACCCCTGCCCTGCCCATCGGCCCCGGAAGCCCCATCGCGGCCATGCTCGTCGACGGCGACAAGCGGATCGCGGCCATCGGCACCGTGACCTACGTCCACGGCGATGACGTGGTGGCCTTCGGTCACCCCTTCGTCGGCTTCGGCTCCGTCTCTTTTCCCATGGCCACGGCCGGCATCCTGAACACGCTGGCCAGCGACGCCGGCTCCTACAAGCAAGGCATCGCCTCTCTTCGGGTGGGACGCATCGGCCAGGACCGACTCACCGCCATCACCGGCGACATCGGCCGGGCCCCCGAGATGGTGCCGGTCGAGGTCGAGCTGCGAAGCGAGGCGGGCCGACGGCGCGTAGGGGTCGAGATCGTCGAGGACCCGATTTTTCTCCCCGTCATGTTGGAGACCGTCATCCTCGACGTGCTCTCGGGCCGAGTGGCGGCGACCCCCGGCGGGACCGTCGACGTCGCCACCTCCATCCGAGTCTCGGGTCGCGAGCTGCGCGCTTCGGATCGTTTCAGTGGACCAGCGCCCTCTCAGATCGCCGCCCTCGCGGCCCGGGACGCGGCCAGCATGACCTCCATCCTGGCGCGCAACGACTTCGAGGAGCCGAATTTCGAGGGGATCCGAGTCGTCGTCGACTCGGGACCTCGAGTGGCGATTCACGAGGTCGTCGGGGCCCGCCTCCGGCGCCGGGTGGTGGCCCCGAAGGAGATGGTCGAGGCCGACGTCGTCCTGCGAAGCTATCGCGGACAAGAGCGCACCGAGCGCATCCGGCTTCGGGTGCCGTCTGGCTTTCCCAGAGGAAAGGCGCGTCTGTTCGTCGGCGGAGGATTGGAGCTCGAGCGGATCGAGTTCGGCGGGAGTCGCCGAGTCCCCGCCGACCTCGGCGATCTCGTGGAAATCCTCGACGAGCGAAGGCCCGGCGACCGGCTCTACGCGGCCCTCTTCGGATCGACCAGCGGCCGAGCGTTGCCCGGTCGCACCTACGCGGCGGCGCCGGCGAGCCTGTCGGCCCTGCTGGACGGCTCGCCTCAGAGTCGGAAGATCGATCGCCTCTCGGGCCCGGTCGTCGAGCGAGACTCGGACGGCGTGGTGCAGGGCGGGGTCGAGCTCGAGTTCGAGATCCGAGAACGACCATGACGAATACTCGCTGCCGTTTTCTGTTCGCTGCCCTTGGCCTCGCGCTGACGCCGAGCCTCGGCGCTGCCGAGCCCACCCGAGAGCTGCGCTACGGGGACCCGAAGGAGATGTTCGAGGGCGATCCCGTGAGTGCCGCCCTCACCGCCCGCGGCACGGTCGTCGCCGGCTCCGCCTTCGAGGAGGTGGTGGCGGGCTCGGGCCCCGTGACCGCCCTCGCCCTAGGCGGTGACGGACGGCTGTACGTGGGCACGGTCGACGGGCTGTTTCAGCTCCAAGATCGAGAGCTGGTCCCCATCGAGGCGGGCGTCGAAGGGACGGTGACGAGCCTGCTCGCCACCGAGGAGGGCGTGCTGGCGGGCTTTTCCCCCAAGGGGCGCGTCGTCGCCTTGGCCAAAGGCCAGGCGTCCGACAGCTTCGAGGTCGGCGCCGAGTACATCTGGGACCTCGCCGCTCGGGGGGACAGGCTCTGGATCGCGACCGGGGTTCCCGGACGTCTGCTGCGCAGGCACGGAGACGAGATCGAAACCGTGTGGTCCTCCGGCGAAGCCCATCTGCGGAGCATCGCCATCTCCAGCGAAGCGGAGTGGTTTTGCACCGGCGAGAAAGGCATCGTCTTCGAGCGGCGAGACGGGCGCATCCGCGCCCTCTACGACAGCGACCTGGAGGAGTGTACCGGCCTGGCTCTCGGGCCCGAGGGGGAGGTCTTCGCGAGCTTGGTCAGCACGAAGCGCAAGCCCGGGACGGCCCCCTTCGTGTACATCCCGGCCGTAGGAGACGACGAGGAGGACGTCGAGAGTCCCTTCAAGGGCAGCGAGCTGGTCCGGGTCGATCCCGACGGAAGCGTGCGCCTGCTGTGGCGGAGCCAGCGCGAGGGTGCCCTGGACCTTATGGTGCTCGGGAGCGAGCTCGTCATGGGGACCGCCACCGGACCGGGGGCCAAGGGTCGGGTGTATGCGCTGCGCTTCGGCGGTGGAGATCTTCGTCTGGACGGCCGGGTCGACGCGGCCTCGGTTTCGACCCTGTTGGCCGAGACGAGTGGCGCCTTTCTCTTGGGGACCGCGCCGGCGGGGGCCCTGATTCGACGCTCGGCGGAGCTGCGCGACCACTCGGTCTATCGATCGACCGAACAAGACTTTCAGCGGGTCGGCCGCGTAGGTCGGGTGTGGTTCGACGCCGAGCTGCCGGCGGGGACTCGGGTGCAGGTGCGGATCCGGACCGGCAACACCGAGGAGGCCGACGAGACCTGGTCTGGCTGGTCCAAGCCCTGCGACCGAGCGCGGGGCTGCGAAGTCGATGTACCCAGGGGCCGCTACGCCCAGTTCGAAGCGAGCCTGAAGTCGAAGCGGGGACGAACGCCGGAGCTTCGCTCCATGCACGCGTCGGTGGTGCGCCTGAACGAACCTCCTCGTCTCTTCGAGCTCTTCGCGCTCGATGCGGGCGTGGCGCTCGAGCCGCTCCCGCCGAACGGCGAACGTGACAAGACGATCACCATCACGAACGGGAGCTTGGAGAAGCTTCGGGACGAGGACCAAGACGACGAGCCGGTCCGCGCTCGGCAGAGCCGGGTCGAGGGCTACCGGACCTTGGCTTGGAACGCCAGCGATACGAACGGCGACGAGCTGCTGTTCAGCGTCGAGATCCGCGGCCTCGAAGGGGACGCGCCCTGGGTGGAGCTCGCGAAGGAGCTGACCCATCCCTTCGTCAGCTTCGACACCCGAGCCTTCGCCGACGGCAGCTACGAGGCTCGAGTGCGCGCCGACGATCGACCGAGCAACGGGGCGGACCAAAATCTTTCGTCGTCCATGATCTCCTCTCCCTTTCTCATCGACAATGGCGCCCCGTCGATCCGGAAGCTCCGGGCGAAGCGGGATGGCCAGGACCTCGAGCTTCGCTGCAAGCTCTCGGACACCGAGAGCCTCCTCGTGAAGGCCGAGGTCTCCATCGATGGCGGTCCCTGGCTTCTCCTGGAGGCTGAGGACGGCATGATCGATGGCCGCGAAGAGTCGGTCCGAGCGCGGTTTCCGGAACGAGGCGATGCCTCGGTGGTCGGGGTTCGGGTCGAAGACGACGCTGGAAATCAGTCCTCGGCCTCGGTGCTGGTCGACTGAGGCGCGACGGGCCGAGGCGCGCCCAGAGCTCGAAAAGGCATCAGGGCCTCGCCGAGCCGAGCCGCGCTGCGGGCGCGCTCCTGGGCCCAATCTCGGGCTGCGCCCTCCGGGAGGAGGCGCGCCCGCATCGTCTCTGCCTCCGCCACCGGTCCCAGGGTCAAAGCGGCGGCGGCGCTTGCGAGCTCGAGGGCGGCTTCACCGTCGCCGGCGCGACGCCTGATCTCGGCCAGCGCCAGGAGCGCGGTGCCCGCGCCCTCGTCTCGACCGGGGTCGTCGAGCCCGTGCAAAGCGTGGTCGGTCCACAGCATGAGCAGGCGCGGGTGCTCGGGACGGCGGTCGAGGCCTCGGATCGGATAGGCCCAGCGAGCGCGGCGGCGCGGTGTGCCTTCGCCGTCGAAGAGGATGAGGTCACCGGTTTCGTGGGCGGACGCGAAACCATCGGCCAGGACGAGACCAGCCACGACCCGGCCAGGTCCCCGCCGCTCGAACAGGCGTCGCCCCCCGAGGATGTCCAGGACGAGGATCCGGTCTTCATGGGCCAAGATCGCGTGTCGAGCTTTGGCGTCCAACAGGCGCAGCCCGTCGCCAAGGGGCTCGTCGAAGATGATCTGGCCGTCCCGTCCCCGCAGCAGCAGCACCCGCGGACCGACCAGGGCGAGGACACGCTCGCCGGTGACCGCGACCGCCCTCGCCTCTTCGACCGGGGTCTTCCAGGCGGGGACCTTCTGGCCCGGCCGGACCAGGGCCAAGTCCGGACCGCGTCGAATCGCCGCGCCCCGGGGGCCCACGTCGAGAATCGGTCCAGACAGCTGGGTCACGCTGCGGCCTCCGCTCGGGTCGACCCAATCGAGCCGGTCCGGGGTCCACACCGCCAGGTGGCCGCCAGCCATGCGAACTTTGGAGGGCGCGAAGTCCAGGG
>CAYZFR010000135.1:8904-10921 GCA_964477875.1 uncultured Myxococcales bacterium | reverse complement strand
AGCCACCGACTGTCCCTGAGCCCCCGCCCACGGCGGCGAAACCATGGGAACAGGCGGCGTCGAGGCCGACAATGGTTGGGCTTCGGCGCCGTCCCCCTCTAGCGTCCGGTCATGGACCGCAACGAAGCGGAGACCGCGAAGAGCTCGAGGCCTGCGACCCCATCGGATCATGTTTCAGGCGCCGCCTCCGAGCAGGACGGGGGCTGGACCTTCGACAACAGCTATGCCCGGCTCCCGCCCCGGTTCTTCTCCGAGGTTCGGGCGGAGACGGCCTCCCACCCGAGCCTGATCCGACTGAACGAAGACCTGGCTCGGACCCTGGGGCTGGACCCCGAGGGGCTCCGAAGCCCGGCCGGGGTCGAGGTCCTGGCCGGGAATCGGCTCCCCGAAGGCGCGGCTTCGATCGCGACCGTGTACGCCGGGCACCAGTTCGGCCACTTCAACCCGAGGCTCGGCGACGGCCGGGCGGTGCTGATCGGCGAGCTGGTCGCCAGCGGCGAGCGCTGGGACGTCCAGCTCAAGGGCTCGGGCCGCACGCCCTACTCTCGGGGCGGCGACGGCAAGGCGCCCCTCGGTCCGGTGCTCCGGGAGTACGTCGTGAGCGAGGCCATGGCCGCCCTCGGCGTCCCCACCACCCGCAGCCTCGCCGCCGTGGCCACCGGCGACCGAGTGGTCCGGGACCGGGCCCTTCCCGGCGGCGTGTTGACCCGAGTCGCCCGAAGCCACATTCGGGTCGGCACCTTCGAATACTTCGCGGCCCAGGAGGACCGGGCCGCCCTGCGTATCCTTCTCGATCACGTCCTCGAGCGCCACTATCCAAGCCTTCGGGAGGCCGAGTCGCCGCCCTTGGCCCTGTTGACCGAGGTCATGACCCGCCAAGCGCGGCTGGTCGCGCAGTGGCAGGGCCTGGGCTTCATCCACGGCGTCATGAACACCGACAACGTCCTCGTCTCGGGGGAGACCATCGACTACGGCCCCTGCGCCTTCATGGACGCCTTCAGCGCGAGCAAGGTGTTCAGCTCCATCGACCGCGGCGGCCGCTATGCCTTCGCCAACCAGCCTCGCATCGCCCATTGGAACATGGCCCGATTCGCGCAGGCCCTCCTGCCGCTGGTGGACGAAGACGAGAACACCGCCATCGCAAAGGCGCAGGAAGTCATGGACCCCTTCCCAGACCTGTTCGCGGAGGCATGGCGAAGCCGACTCGCCGAAAAGCTCGGCCTCGGTGAGCTGAGCCAGGAAGACGACGCCCTGACCCAATCCTTGTTCGAGACGATGGAGTCCGAGCAGCTGGACTTCACCGAGACCTTCCACGCCCTGCGACGGAAGGCCGAGGACGAGAGCTCGGAGGGGCCCCTGGGCCTGGAGGCCTGGACGGCCCGCTGGGCGTCCCGCTTCGAGGCCGACCCCGCGCCAAGAGCGGAGCGGCTGGCGAAGATGCGGCGGGCCAACCCCGCCGTCGTGGCCCGCAACCACCAGGTCGAAGCGGCGATCGCGGCCGGCTACGAGGGCGACTTCGAACCCTTCCATCGGCTGGTGGAGGCCATCCGGCGGCCCGAGGAAGCCACGCCCGACTACGTGCAGCCGCCGCGTCCCGATCAGCTCGTCCATCAGACCTTCTGCGGCACCTGAGGCAGGCCCAGGACGGCGGCCCAGTTCGAGTTCTCTGACCGCGACTTCGACGACTGACGCGTCGCGCCAGACGCACCGAAGCGCGGGAGGAGGAATTGCCAGACGGCTTCGTTTCGATGGAGGCGTGTCGAGATGAAGTTCGTTCTCCCTGGCCTCGCCCTCTTCGCGCTGCTCCTGACCGGCCCCTCCGGCACGGCCCTCGCCCAGCCCTCCACGCCCCAGGAGCAGCTGCGCTTCAAGAACCTGACCGTCGCCCGAGCCAACCCGCTTGGCCTCATCAGCGTGACCGACGGGAGCTACCGATTTCGGCTCTACGAATCCGACTCGCCACTGTTCAAGGACAACTTCATCGGGGTGGGTGGACAAGTCGTCTTGACGCCGGCCT
>CAYZFR010000135.1:0-8804 GCA_964477875.1 uncultured Myxococcales bacterium | reverse complement strand
GGCCTCCGACGACCCAGACGCTCGGAACTACTCCACCTCCGGGTGGCAGTTCAGCGGCCTGGCCGAGTTTCGCTTCAAGGTGGGTCCGATGGCGGTCCGCGACACCTTCAGAGCCGGCCGCCCCGACTACGACGTTCGGGACGGCGATCAGCTCTACTACGAGCCTCTCTTCGATCTGCTGATCCCCAACGGCGGCTGGTTCGTGAACAACGACGTCGACCTGCTCTACCTCACCGGGCGCTGGAAGCTCGGCGCCCGCTGGACCTACGCCACCGCCTTCTATAGGGACGGCGACTTCCCGGTCGGGGTCGGGACGGAGGACCCCAACAACCCCACCAATCGGGTCGGACCCTTTCTGACCTACACCTTCCCCTCCAAGAAGCGGCTCTTTCAGGATCCGACCCTGGTCTTCATCGCCAACTGGTGGCTAGAGCATCGCTTCCGGACCGGCGAAGACGTGACCCAGGCCTTCCCGTACATCATCCTCGGCATCACCTTCGACGGCGACCTCTACTCCAGCGAGACCTGAGCTGGTAGACGGATCGGGTGCGGCTGCACTACGAGATCGTCGACGTCTTCACCCGTGAGGCCTTCGGGGGCAATCCGCTCGCCGTCTTCCGGGACGCGGCCGGGCTCGAAGCCGAGCGGATGCAGCGCATTGCCCAGCAGCTGAACCTGTCCGAGACGACCTTCGTTCTCCCCTCGGAGACAGCCGACTTTCGGATTCGGATCTTCACCCCCCGCTTCGAGGTCTCCATCGCTGGCCACCCGACGGTGGGCACCGCCTTCGTCCTCGACCATGCACCGAAGGTGGTCTTCGAGCTCGGCGTCGGACCCGTCGAGGTCGAGCGATTGGAAGCCGACACCTGGTCCATGGCCCAGCCGGCGGTAGCGTTCGGGCCCGAGCTTCCGCGGGCCGAGGTGGCGGGCAGTCTCGGCCTCGAAGAGGACGAGTTGCTCGACCTGCCGATCGAGACGGCGAGCGTCGGCACGCCGTTCGCGATGGTAGCTCTCGAGGACTTCGAGACCTTGGGCCGCGCTCGCTTCGAGCCAGGCGTGTGGCGGCCTTTGTCCGACCGAGCGACGGGCCTGTACCCCTTCGCCTTCGCGGGCGGCGCCGAGGTCCGGGCCCGGCTTCTTGGCGTACCGGGCATCGACGAAGATCCCGCCACCGGCTCCGCGGCCGGCCCCCTGGCCGCCTTTCTTCGACGACACGGCCGCCTCCCCGACGGCCGCCTCACCGTGCATCAGGGCGTCGAGATGAAGCGTAAAAGCCGCATCGAAGTCGAGGTCGGCGCCGCCCTCGAGCCCCGAATCTGGGGGCCCTCCCGCCGCGTAGGCGCTGGCTACCTGGAGATATGACCGCGGGAACGGTCCATCGCCCACGCGGCGGATCCGATCCCTCAGCCTCGGCGAGCTCGGACCGAGCGGAGCGTCTCGACGACCCGAACGCGTAGCTCGTCTGGCCCAGTGGGGTGATCGAAGTCGACGCGGTGGCGACCGTGGCCGTCGACCTCCAGCCACAGGCCCCGCTCGTCGACGGCGGTCATCTCACAGGCTTCGGGCTGGACCTCGAGGCCGAAGAAGCCGTGGACCATTTCGGCGAGGGCGTCGCGGTGGTCTTCGTTCATGTGGGCGACGGCGCCGCTTGCCGTGTCGCGAAGGGCATCTTGCGCGGGGTCGACCTGAAAGCTCTCCGGGTCGATCCAGAAGATCTTCCCGAAGCCGCCGATATAGCGGACCCGCTCCACGTCGAGCTTCAGGAACACGAAGTCATGGGTGCCGTGGTAGCGGCGGCTGTCGGGGAGCCGGAAATAGTAGCGAGGCGCCATGTCCTTTCGCTCCTCCGGCGTCGCGAGGCTGGCTCGCCCCATCACGGTGACGCGGCCGAAGGTCTGCACGTCGACCTCGTCTTTGGCCTCCGCCGCCTCGCTCGCCTGGACGAACAGGCTCACCCGCGGGTCCTCCCGGATATTTCGGAAGTGCTCGGCGATGGTGGCGACCATGAAGATCGGCCGGCCGAAGGCGTCGATGGCGTAGGGCGCCACGGAGCCGAAGGGCCAACCGCCTACCTTGGCCGACAGCGTGCACAGCACACCGTTGCGAGCGGACCAAAGGAGCTGCCGCGCCTCGACGGCGGCTTTGGTCTTGGTGATGCGCTGCTGCTCTTCGCGCTCGGCGAGCACGGCTTGAGAGTCGCTCATGGAAATACACTAGTTGACTTTGAGAATGATAATCAAGATCCGTGTCTTCGCGATGTTCACCTGGCTCGCGTTCATCGCCCTCGCCGGCACCGGCACCGCCTCGGTGGCGGCCGGAGGCTCCTCGTCCGGCCCCTCGGGGGGCGCGGCAGGCGCCGAGTGGGGCTCGATGGACCGGGTCGTGGTCACCGGGGCCCGCCGGGAAGAGGTCCAGTCCGAGGCCGTCGTTCGGACCGAAAGCCTAGGTCGAGAAGAGATCGAGGCCTCGGGAGCCGAGAGTCTGGAGGAGGTCCTCGATGGTTTCCCTGGGATCCGGATCGAGCGCTCCTTCGCCGGCGCCGGCGTTCAAATCCGGGGCCTGGACGCCCAACACACCCTGATCCTCGTCGACGGGCAGCGAATGAACGGGCGCGTGGACGGCGTCTTCGACTTGTCCCGGATCCCCGCCGAGCGGATCGAGCGGGTTGAAGTCGTGAAGGGCCCCGCCAGCGCCCTCTACGGCAGCGACGCGCTGGGCGGCGTCATCAACATCATCACCAAGGACGCCGCGCGCCCGCTCGAAGCCTGGGCGCGGGTCGCTGCTGGAAGCCTGGAGGACCGGCGCACTGGGCTCCTGTCGGTCGGCGGCCCCAGCACCCTCGACGTCTCGACCCGGCTCGGCGCCCGGCGGGGCGGGTGGACCGGAAGCCTGACCGCCGGCTTCCATCACCAGGGCGCCTTCGACCTCGCCCCCGAAGATGCCGCCACCACCGGCAGCGAGCTCGACAGCTTCGACGTCGAGACCAGTCACCGCTTCACCCTCTCGCCCGATGTGCGGCTCGACTTGCGAGCCGACCTCTTCCGCCGGGAGCTGGCGGGCATCGAACTTGGCGCGCCCCTCAACCAGGCGGCGGTCGAAGACCCCGTCTTCCGCGACCCCGACGCCCGGGCCCGCTTCGACCGCCGCAACCAGACCACGACCTGGTCGGTGGCCGCCGGACCTCGCATCGATCTAGCCCCCGGCCATCGCCTCGTCTTTACCGGCACCTACAGCCGCTTCCGCGACGACTTCGTCCGCGATCAGGTCGGCGATGACGGTAGTGATCTCGCCCAAACGACGATCGACGAGCTCGCGCTGCTCACCGGTCAGTACGATGGCCAAATCGCCGAAAGCCACCTGCTCACTGCCGGGATCGAGACACTCTACGAAACGGTGGCCTCTCCCCGACTTCGCGAGGGCCAGGGGGAGCGGGGGCGCTTCTCGGTCTACGCCCAGCACGAGTGGCGCATCCTACCGGAGCTGCAGCTGGTCCCCGGCGCTCGCCTCGAACTGGACTCCCAGTTCGGCGTGTACCCGGCGCCCAAGATTTCGGCCCGCTACAGTCCCTTCGAGGCCCTGGGCTTCCGGGCCAGCTACGGCCTCGGCTTCCGAGCTCCCGCGGTCCGGGAGCTCTTTTTGGTCTTCGAGAATCCGGCTGCCGGCTACACCGTCGTCGGGAATCCGAACCTCGATCCCGAGCTCTCCCGAGGGCTGACCGCCAGCATACAGCTTCGAAAGCCGGACGGGCTCTTCGAGGGCTCGAGCTTCGAGGCCGAGTTTTACCGAAACGATGTCGAGGATCTCATCGTCTTCCAGCTCGACCAAACGGCCAACGACGGGACCCAGACCTTCACCAACGAGAACGTCGAATCGGCTCTCACCCAGGGCGTGGAGCTGCTGTGGACGATGCGCTGGGTCCGCGCCTTGGGGACCGAGCTCGGCTACACCTATCTCGACGCTCGAGATCTGACCCAAGACCGAACGCTTCCGGGCCGAAGCCGGCACCGCTTCACCTTCCGGACCTTCTTCGACCATCGCGCCACTGGCTTCTCTGCCTGGGTGCGAGGCGTCTGGGCCTCTCGAGCGCCCCTGTTCACCGACCTCGATAGCGGGACGGAGACGATCTTCATCCCCGCCTTCGTCACGCTGGACGCCAGAGTCCAAAAGACCATCGGCGACTACGTCTCCGCCTTCGTGGGCGGAGACAACCTCACGGACGCGGGCGACGCGGCCGTGCTCCCCATTCTCCCCCGCAGCGTCTTTGCGGGGCTCGAAGGAAGATACTGATGAAAACGAACAGACTGACCCTGCTCACCCCGGCCCTCCTCTTCGCCTGCGGAGGCGAGAGCGCCATCCTCGACGGCGATGGGCCCAGCGACTCGACCGCCCTCGTCCGGAACATCGATCAGGGCGACAGCGTCGCCACCCAGGTCGACGCCAGCGACCAAGAAGCCTGGGTCTACGTCGACCTCGACGCCGGCCGCGAAGCGGTGCGACTCGAAGTCGAAGATCCGGGCGCAGTACCCGAGTGGGACATCGCGTTCCGTCGCTCCAACATGAAGCTCAACGGCGGCCACAGTGGCCCAGGCTCGGTCGCGGTGGCGCCTCTGCCAGGCGCCGACTTCGCGAGCACGAGCGAGGCCCCGGTGGCGGTCTATCGCGTGGACGAGCCTGCTACCGGCGAAGTGGACTCCGAGCGACCGAGCTTCATCGACGATGACGGCACCGACTTCGCCATCGGTCGCCCGAACGACGCCTCACCGAACGGCTGGTTTGACTACGACCCCGTGAACCACGTCTTGAGTCCGGCCGGCGTCGTGTTCGCGCTGCGCTCCAGCGAAGGGGCCTACTTCAAGCTTCGTTTTCTCGACTACTACTCCGAGGTCGGCTCCTCGGGCTATCCGAGCTTCCGATGGGCCCCCATCGCGGCGCCCGACGACGCGCCGGTCCAGTTCGAGATCGACGCTTCGTCTCGGGAAGACTTCGTCTACGTCTCGCTCGACCAGGCCGAGATCGTCTCGGTCGATGACCCGAGCGGGTCCACGGACTGGGATCTCGCCTTTCGGCGGACTCTGATCCGCGCCAACGGTGGCGCCAGCGGGCCGGGACTCGGGGGCGGCCGGGAGGCCATCGAGGCGGACGGAGACCACGCCGGCACCACCGGCTTTGGGACCGACGTCCTTTTGCCCCCGCCCGGTCCTCCGGTGCCGATGGATCAGTGGACGCCCGCCAACGAGGCGCTGTCCGCCTGGTTCGACTACAACCCCGCCACCCGCAGCGTGAGCCCAAGAGACGCCGAGTTCTTGGCGCGAAGCAGCCATGGGCAGACCTTCCGCTATCGAATCGACGCCTGGGAGGACGGCCGCTTCACCCTCACCCGCTGGCCGGTCCCAAGCCTGCCTCGAGTTGCGAGCAACATCATGGAGGCGAGCTCGGACTGGACCTACTTCAGCCTTCGCGCCGGCGCCGTGGTCGAGCCGGAGCGCCCCGAAGAGAGCCTGGACTGGGACGTTGCCTTCCGAGACGGTGTACTCCGGACCAACGGGGGCGACAGCGGTCCCGGACAGGCGGCCGTTCAGTCCACGGGCGAGACCGACATGAGGGCTCTGGTCACCGCACCGGCCGAGGGCTACGTCCCCGACCAAGGCGGCCAGAGCGGCGTGATGATGGAGGGCGCAGGCTCGGGCGAGGTCTTCGCCCTCCGGCTCGCCGACGGCAGCTTTGGCAAGTTGACTTTCGAGCAGGTGGAGGAGGGCCGGGTCGAGTTCGCGTTCGCCTTCGCCGGACCGGGGACCCGGAGCTTCCGATGACGAGCCCGCTCGGAATGGCCTTCTTCGCCGCCGCGGCCCTCGCCTCGACGGAACCCTCGGCCGAGGCCAAGCCCCCGGCGCGCCTGGTGACGATCGGCGGTGCGGTGACCAACATCGTCCAGCGGCTCGGCCACGGTGATGCGATCGTGGGCATCGATTCGACGAGCACCAGCGTCGAGCTTCCGGGCGACCCGGCCGAGCTGGGCTTCTTCCGGCGAGTCTCGGTGAGCGGGGTACTCTCCCTTCGCCCGAGCCATGTCCTCGCGGTAGAGGAGACCGGCCCCCCGGCCCTCTTCGATGCGCTGGCATCGGCGGGAGTCGAGGTGACCAAGGTGCCGACCCCGAACACCGTCGACGGGGCGGCGGCGCGGATCGCGAGACTCGCCGAGGCCCTGGGCGAAGCGGAGCGGGGGGAGGAGATGGTGGAGCGCCTGCGCCGCGATCTGGCCTCGGTCCAGCGTCCTGACGCCGAGCCTTCGGTGCTCTTCGTGTATGCACGAGGCCCGGGGACGCTGCTGGTGGCCGGCAAAGACACCGGGGCCGACGCCGTGATCCGGCTCGCTGGGGGTCGAAACGCGGTCGACGGCGTCGACGGCTTCAAGCCCTTTTCGTCCGAGGCTGTCCTTCAGGCCGCGCCCCAAATGGTGTTGATGACCGACGGCGGCCTAGCCTCGATGGGCGGCGCCGACGGGCTCCGAGCCCACCCGGTCCTCGGCAAGACGCCCGCCGTCCGCTCGGGTCGGATCATATCCATGGACGACCTCCGACTTCTCGGCTTCGGTCCCGAGCTCGGCGCGGTGGTTGGGGAGCTGGCTCGGCGCTTGAGCGAGTCGTGAGCATCGCCGTCGCCTCCGTCCTCACGCCGCCACCGCGCCTCGGGTCGTGGCCCTTCTTCGTCGTGACCCTCGGCGCGACGACGGCGGTGCTCATCCTCGGCTTGTTCGTGGGGGCGGCCGAGCTTTCGCCAGCGTCGGTCCTCGCCGCCTTGAGCGACGGCGTCGGGCTCACGGAAGACGCCAGCGAAGCCTGGACCCGAACCATCGTCCTCGAGCTGAGGCTGCCGCGGCTCGGGATGGGGCTCTTGGTAGGCGGCGCCCTCGCCTTGTCGGGAGCGCTGATGCAGGGTCTCTTCCGCAATCCATTGGCCGACCCCACTCTGATCGGGGTGTCGAGCGGCGCCGCGCTGGGGGCGGCGAGCGCCATCGTCGTCGGCCGCCGGGTGGAGGCGGTGTCGGCTTTCCTCGGGTCGGCGACCATTCCGCTGGCCGCCTTTCTGGCTGGTCTGGCGACCACGGCCTTCGTGTATCGCCTCTCGGTCCGGCAGGGCCGGACGGCAGTGCCGACCATGCTCTTGGCCGGCATCGCCATCAACGCCCTCGCCTTTTCGGGGACTGGCCTGCTGATCTTCGTCGCCGACGACGCCGAGCTCCGGGACATCACCTTTTGGACCTTGGGCAGCGTGGCGGGCGCAAGCTGGGAGCGAATCGGAATCCTCGGGGCCATGGTCACAGTGGCGGGGGCCCTCGCGCTTCGCACCCGGCACGAGCTCGACCTGATGGCGCTGGGGGACGTCGAGGCCGAGCACCTCGGGGTGGAGACCGACGTGTTGCGCAGGCGAATCGTCGTGTGCGTGGCCGCCATGGTGGGCTGCGCGGTTGCGGTAGCAGGCCAGATCGCCTTCGTGGGCTTGGTCGTTCCCCACGCGCTCCGACTGCTCTACGGGCCTAGCCACAAGAGCCTCCTCCCGCTGGCCGCCTTGGCGGGCGGCCTCGTCCTGGCCGGGGCCGACGTGTTCGCGCGGACGATCGTGGCGCCGGTGGAGCTGCCGATCGGGATCATGACCGCTCTACTCGGGGCGCCCTTCTTCCTGGTCCTGCTCAGGAGGGGAGCGGCATGACGGGCCTGGTGCTCGACGGCGTTGGCCTACGGATCGGACGGGCGAGGCTTCTCGAGGACCTGAGCCTAGAGCTGCGGCCGGGCCGGGTGCTGGCGATGGTAGGGCCGAACGGGGCCGGCAAGTCGTCTTGCCTCGCGGTGGCGAGCGGGAGCACACGCCCCAGCGAGGGCACGGTGCGTCTGGACGGCCGGCCCCTGTCTGCGTGGTCTCGCGTGGAGCTAGCGCAACGGCGGGCCGTCGTTACCCAGCGGACCGAGCTCGCCTTTGCCTTCACCGCGCTCGAGGTCGTCCTCCTCGGACGCCATCCCTACTGCGGCGGTGTGCCGACTCGAAGGGACATGGCGTTGGCCGAAGCTGCGATGCAGCGGCTCGGCGTTTTGCACCTCGCAAGCCGAGACAGCAGCACCCTCTCCGGCGGCGAGCGCCAGCGTGTACAGCTCGCCCGAAGCCTCGCGCAGCTGGCGGGGTTCGACGCCGAGGAGAACCACAGCTCGCGCTACTGGCTTCTCGACGAGCCGACCTCGGCGCTCGATTTGAAACATCAGCGAGAGGTGCTGCGCCTGTGCCGGGAAGAGGCCGAGCGAGGCCACGCCGTCTTGGTCGTCCTGCACGACCTCGATCTGGCTTTGGGCTACGCCGACGAGGTCGCCGTCCTCGACCAAGGTCGCTGCCGCCAGCTGGGACCGCCGCTGGAGGTGCTGACGCCTGAGTTGATGCAGAGCGTATACGACGTGCGAGCTGCGGTCCGTCCGGGCGCCGGCGACACCCCTCCCCACCTGGTCGTTCTGGGTTGAAGGTCTTCTGACGAGCGACGAGACCTGATACGACGGTGGAATGCTCGACGCGCGCTTCTCGAACAGGATGGGCCGACCGGCGTTCGGCGCACTCATCGGTCTGGTGGTGGCCTGCCTCTATTGGCTGCTGGATGGCTGGCTGACCCCTCACGGATCAGGCCTCGCGGACTGCGCGGCTTGGTTTGGCGGCCTCGGATTCGCCAGTGGCGTCATGGCCATCTTCGAATCCGAGACCGACATGGAGCTGGACTAGTGCCCTGAGTCAGCAAAACCTTGAAGAATTCCGGCCGCCCTTCGCCCGAT
>CAYZFR010000134.1:0-10959 GCA_964477875.1 uncultured Myxococcales bacterium | reverse complement strand
GCCGCCTACGTGGGCGGCGCGGTGGCCTGGCCGGGGGTCGAATGGGTCGTTCTGGCTGGCGATGGCTCGGGCACCCGGAGTCTCCCGGCGGCAGAAGGCATTCGCACTCGACCCGTCCGTGACTTCTGCGCGAGCACTGAGGTATGAGTCGGGAAGCCCTGGCCAAGGAGCAGAAGCTCCTCGCGTCGCTCGCGGGACTGGACCGGGCTCTGGTCGCCTTCAGCGGCGGGGTGGACTCCGCCTACCTGCTCGCGGTGGCCCACGAGGCCCTGGGTGCCCGAGTCCAGGCCGTCACCGCTCGATCCCCCTCGCTGCCGGCGGCCGAGCTCGAGAGCGCCGCCGACTTCTGCCGCCGACTCGGCGTCGTGCACCGGGTGGTCGATACAGACGAGATGCGTCGCCCCGGCTATCGGGCCAACGGACCCGACCGCTGCTACCACTGCAAGACCGAGCTCTTCGACGCCACGTCGCTGCTGGCCGCCGCCGGCGGGGCGACGGTCCTGGACGGCTTCAACGCCGACGACTTCCAAGACTGGCGGCCGGGCCACCAGGCGGCCAAAGAGCACGACGTCGGCCACCCCCTCGCCGACGCCGGCCTGCGCAAGGCCGAGATCCGCGCCCGGTCCCGAGTCCGGGGCCTGCCCACTTGGGACAAGCCGCAGCTGGCCTGCTTGGCGTCCCGGGTCCCCCACGGCGTCGAAGTCACCGACGTCCGCCTGGCGCGGGTGGAGGCGATGGAAGCTGGCTTGCGCAAGCTCGGCTTTCACGACCTGCGGGCTCGCCTCGTGAAGGGCGACGACGACATGGTCCGCCTCGAGATCGGCCTCGCCGAGCTCGACCGCGCCATGACCCGTCGCGCCGAGCTCGTTGCCCTCGGCAAGACGGCCGGCTTCCGCCGCATCACCCTGGACCTGGAGGGCTTTCGCAGCGGGAGCATGAACGAAGACCTCGTCCACCTCCGCGGCCCGGCCTGAGAACCCCTCAGCTTCGAGCGCGTCGCCGGCGGGCGATCCACCCGAGGCCGCCCATCAACAACATCCACAGCGGGGCGTCGACCGGGGTGCTGGCGCAGCCGCCGCCGTCTCGAAGACCAGCCTGGGCTTGTGGCCCCGGCACCGGTCGTCGGATGTCCGGCGGGTCGGGCCGGGGCGGGGGCGGGACGTTGCGAACCACGACCGCCACTTCCGTCGGCTCGCTGATGAGCTCGCCGTCGCTGACGGTGACCGCGTAGCGCAGGGTCCAGCGGTCCTGAGCGATGCCAGGGGTGCGGATCCGATAGCGTTCCCCCGACTGTATCCCGTCGGGCGCGGCGCCGAGGGGCTGGAAGGCGTAGGTCAGCGGGTCGCCATCGGGATCGGTGGCCCGAGCCACGAGGCTCACCCAGGTTCGCTCCTCGACCTCCAGGTCGGCCAGAGTGGGGGCCGATGGGGGCTGGTTGACGTGCTCGACCACGATCTCGTGTCGGGCCGGTGGGCTGCGCAGGAGGCCGTCGTCGGCCTGGACCTCGAGGATGACGGACCCGGTCTCGGCGACCTCGGGCAGCTGCACGGTGAACGTACCCTCTTCACGGAGGGCCGGGATCCCGTCCATCGCCGTGCCCAAGACCTGCCGCCACGCGTAGCGCAGAGGCGTCCCCTCGGGGTCGCCTCCGATGACCGTCAGCTCGATGAGCTCGCCCTCGATGCCGGACCGCGGGCCGCTGACCTGCACCGCGGGGGGGCGGTTGCGGTTTCGGACCCACACGCGGGTCCTCGTCGGACCGCGGGTGTATTCGCCGTCGGCCACCTCGAAGTCGAAAGCGAGGACCGTGTCCTCCTCCACCTCGGGGGCCACGAAGCCGTCCTCGGCGTCCAGGGTGACGGTGGGGCCGCTGGCCTGGGTCCACTCCACGGCGAGGACGTCGCCATCGGGGTCGGTGCTCGCCGTGCCGAGCTGGACCTCTTCCCGCTCGAACACGACCTGATCCGGGGCGGCGACGGGGTTCGGCGGTCGGTTGATGCAGCGTCCTCGGTCGGCGACCAGGCTCGTGAAGGGCGTGTTGTTGACGCCGGAGAGGATGATGTCGTCGATCTCCCAGCCCTCGCGCGCGACGTACTGATCCGAGGACAGCCAGAAGCGCAGCTGCACCGTCTGGCTGGCGAAGCTGCGGCCGAAGTCGAGGCTCACGACGTCGAAGCCGGGCCAGCTCGGATTGCGGCCGTTGTAGGCTGAAGTCTGATTGAGGGGGCTGGCCGTTCGATTGTTCAGCGGAGCGTCGTAGCCGGGATCGGTGTAGTTCGAGACGTCTTCCCAGGTCACGCCGTCGGTCGATATCTCGATGGCGGCGCCATCCCAGCCGGTCTCGATATCGTAGCGGTGGTCGAAGGAGACGATGAAGTCGGCGTTGGCGCTCACGTCGATGGGCGGCGACGTCAAGTAGACGTCGGTCGGGATGCCGAAGCCATCGTTCACGCCCCGCCAGCGGTGCTGAGCGGGACTGACGGCGAAGCGCTCGAAGCCGTTGGCGTCCGGCCGGCTGCGGTCCACGGTCCAGGGGCTGCTCTCGGCCTCGACGTCGTCGAAGACGGCGCTGTTCGGGACCACGTCGTAGTTGCTCAGGAACTCGATGCGGCCGCTTCGGGGGGTGCTGGAGGTGAGCACGGGGTCGACGACCTCGAAGTCGACGCTGGCCCGGGTCACGGATGACAGGCCCTCCAGGGCCACGCTCACGGTGGCGGTCGCGCTTCCGAAAGAGGGGATGGCCGAGAGGGCGGCGGTTTGGCCGCCGGGGAAGCTCAGGCCGGCCGTCGTACTGCTGAGGACGAGCGTGGGCTGGGTGAGCTCGCTCATGCCGTCGTTGACGACCTCGACCACCAGCTCGCCGGTCTCGCCAGAATCGAGGATGCCTTCGCGGTCGCACCAGAACGCCTCGTCGTCGGGGGGCTCGGGCCCGAGCAGCGTTCCTTCGAGCTCGAAGCTCTCTTCCACCGGACGCTGGGTGGTCGAGAAGCGGCTCGGTCCGGTCGAAGTCGCGCCGACGCCCCGGCGGCTGAAGGCCTCGAACATCAGCTCGAAGTCCTGGCGGTTGCTGCCGAGGGCGGCGAGGAGGAGGGCGTCCCGGGCCTCGCGCATGGTGGGCGCGACCGGCGTCAGCTTGTAGCCTGCCACCAGGTAGCGCTTCATCTTGGTTCGAGCTTCGTCGAAGTCGTAGCGTGGGTCCTGAAGCAGAGCGGCGTAGAACTGCCAGAGCATCGACGCCCACACCTCGCCCGTCCGGTGGACTCTGTTGTTCTGAGAGCCGTCCTTCCCGAAGGCGGTGGGGACACCGGCGGGGAGAGGCTCGCCGAGCTGGATGTGCCGGTAGGTGAGGGCGTTCTTCGTGAAGTCGGTGGAGTAGGGCAGCCGGCGGATGCCGAAGTAGGGCCCGCGGAAGGCGACCGTGTTGCTGGCCGCGAAGGCGCCCTCCCAGCCTCCGTTGCCGGGGATTAGGACGTCGTCCGGCTCGACCGTCGTCAGCAGGCCGTGGAAGTCGCTCCAGCCCTCGCCCATGCCCCGGGCCTGGTTGCCGAACAGGCCGGCCGCGTTCCCGACCAGTCGATTGCTGATGTAGTGACCCCACTCGTGGGCGAGGACCAAGGTGTCGAGGCCCGAGTCCACCTCTTCGCCCTCGTCCCGCTGGACCCGGACCGTGGGCGCGATCTGAGCCCGGAGAAGGGCCGCGTCGCCGGCGTCGATGGAGACGGCACCGATGCTCGGGCTGCCGGTACCGCTCAGAACAAGAGGCGGGCTGCCGGTGGAGGTGGAGGCGATGATCACGGCCGCGGCCCCCGCCGCCTCCAGGTTGGCGACCTGGTCGGCGTAGCTGCAGAGGCCGGCATCGACGAGGGCGATCTTGCCCTCGACGTCCTCGGCGAAGGGCGGGTCGCAGCCGTCATTGGGGTCGCCGCCATCATCGGGGTCGCTGCCGTCGGTGGGCGCGACGAGCTCGGCGCTCACGTCGAATTCCAGGGGGCCGAAGTTGGCGCCCTCGCTCTCGAAGTCGGTGGCGATTCCGCTCGGCGTCAGGCCGCGAACGGCGACCCGGTCGATCTCGCTCCACAGGTACATCTGCATGCGCGGCCGGCCGCCGTCGGAGGGGGTGAACATGTTGGCGTTGTTGCGGCCGCTGTAGTCGTGCAGCTCCACCCGGATGTCGTCTCCGTCGACGCCGCCTCGATTGTAGTTGTCGTTCTGGGCGTTGCCGGCCGCTTCGTCGAAGCCGACGTCGTAGAAGTCGTCGTGCAAATAGTTGGTCGTGTAGAAGGCGTGGACGATCGAGGCGCTGCGCTGGGTGTCGTTGGCGCTCGCGTTTTGGTCGGGATCGTAGACGTAGTCGAAGGTGCCCGGCTCGGTGGTCGTGGCGCGGAAATCGTCGGAGCCCGAGGTCAGACCGTCGGGTGAGCTCAGGTCGGCGTAGGCGTCGATGTTGTTGCCTGCCGTCTCGGTTGCGCCGGACGGCAGCCACGGATCCTGGGTGCTCAGCATGTTGGCGTGGGAGAGGGTGATCATCGTTGGAGAGATGAAGGTGCGGGGCGGGGAAGCGACGGTGCCGGAGCGGTCAGGGATTTCGTCGTCGCCGTTGGGCCCGTCGGCGGGCTCCTGGGTCGGGTCGGCGTAGACGCGGTAGGTGAACGAGTCGTCGATCAGGCTGCGCCGGAACAGAAGCTGCGCGTCTTCGCCGTCGACCACGTACGCGAAGGCTTCGTTGCGGCCCACTCCATCCAGGACCAGCTCGACGTGGTAGGCGGCCCGCAGACCGGTCGGGCCCGGGTAGTACACCCGGCGGACCCGGGTCGGTCGACCGAGGCCAGGCCCTGCGAACCAGCGCCAGCCGGCGTCCTCGCCGGCGCGCTGCAGGTCCATCCATGGATCGCCGCCGGCGTCGCCGAGGGCCACCGAGAGAGCGGACTCGGGACCGATGCCGAAGCGTCCCTCGGGCGCCCGGTCGAGAAAGGGGCTCATGTGGCCGGTGATCCCGAGGAGGGCGAGGCTCTGGTCGAGGGCGACGTGGAGCTCGTCGCGAAAGACCGGCACGCCGTCTCGCTCGGCCGAAAAGCTGACCACGATGGTGCCGGCCCCCAGATCGTGGACCTCGCCGATCCGAAGGCGCTGGACGGCTTCACGGTTCAAGCCCCACGCCGCGCTTCGCTGCTCCAAGAACCAGGTCGCGGCAGAGACGGGGCTCGACACCCATCGGGGCGCAGGGGCGCCACCGACCCGCAGCACCGTCGGCTGCCCGCGATGACGATCCCAGCCCGGCGCCTGGTTCGGCTTAGGCGCGTCCGGCGCGACGTGCATCCAACGGTCGAAGTCGCTCGCTTCCGGAAGCGAGGGGGCACCTGCGCACAGCGCCAGGGCGATCGGCCACCAGGACATGGGCCGGGATCCTAGGCCTTGGGTTCCCCGGAGGCAAGGAGGGTGCCGCTGGCAGATTTCGACGCAAGCCGTCGAAATCCGTGGCCGATTCGGGGCTTCGCGTCATCTGGGAGCTTGGCCCGTTTCTTGGTGGGAGAGGCGGTGTGACCCGACATGCTTGGCACCCTTCTTCTTTGCTCCATGTTGACCACCCAACCCGGCCCGGCCCGGGTCCGTGCCCTCGTAGAGGGCCGCGGCCGGCTCCCGAGCCTGGCCTCGGTCCTCGCCGGTCCGGACGAGAGGGTTCGGCTTCGCTCGGCCTCCAGGCGGGCCCGGTGGCGGGGCTTGGTCCCCCGCCTGAGGGGGCGCTTCGGCACCGACCTCGACCTCGGCGTTCGGGACGCGAGCCAGCGGGTGATCACCCAGAGCCAGGCGCTGGGAGGCTCGGTCCAAGCGAGCTTCGACCTCTCTCGGCTGGTCTTCGACGATCGGGAATCCTCGCTGGAGCTACAGCTGCAGCGGATGACGGAGCGCCGGCGACGGCGCCGCCAGCAGCTGGTGGATCTGTACATGCGCAGAGTCGCGTTGGAGATCGAGATGGAGGACGAAGGGCCGAGCGTGGACCGTGCGCTGGAGGCGGCGCGGCTCGACGGACGGCTGGAGGTCGTCAGCGACGGCGCTTATGGGGGCTCGGCGCCGTGGCCCTCTGCGCCGGCTGCTGGAACCTCGAGCCCGAAGGCCCCGGCGAGCCCCTCGGGATCGCCGCCTTGAGCCCTGTCGAGCTCGGCCCTGAAGATCCCTTGGTCCTCGAGCTGGACCGGCCGGTGGACGCCTGGGCGGGTCCGACAGGGCTGCTAGGCTTGCCCGACCATGCGGCCTCCACCACCGAGGTGCCGGAGCGCTTCGTGCTTCGGCCCGTCACCCGCTGGCCGATCGGGCGCCTGGAGGTCGGCCTCGGTCCGGGCTGGTTCGACCTCGAGGGTCGACCGCTCGAGAGTAGAACGGGCACCGTCGCGGTGACGGTGCTAGGGGCTCCGCCGCGGCCCCCGGTCGAGCTCCGAGCGCCCTTGTCCCCCCTCGCTCCCCGTAATCTGCGCTGGCTCGTCGTCCACGCCCCCGAGGCGACCAGCTTTCGGCACCGTTGGGGCGCGGCCCAGGTGGCGGCGCAGTCGGGTCCGGAACGGCGGATCGCCGTGCCGCCCCAGGCGGCGGACAGCTTCGCGCTCTCTGTCGACGGCTCCACCCTGGCCGTGGACCTCGGCGCCGAGCCCGACCTCGAGCCTCCGGAGCTGGGACCGCCGAGTCTGGCCTGGAGCGGAGCCGGCGTGGAGCTGAGCTTTGAAGTCGACGAGCCGGTATGGGTCGAGGCGAGGCTGGACGGGCGGGCGCTCCCGGTGGCCCGCCCTCTCGTCCACACTGGCCGTCTCCTGTTGACCGTTCCCGTCGAGGGACCCGGCCTGCTGGAGGGCCAGGTCGCCGACCTGAGCGGAAACGAGGTCCGGCTCGGGCCCATCGAGCTGGTGCCCGGCCCGCGGATCCAGGTGGAGCTGACCGAGATCCTCGCCACCCCACTCCGGGACTGGGGGGACAGCGAACCGGCGGGGCTCCCCTTCGATGGCAGCCCGGGCCACGGCTCGGTCACCCCATCCGACGAGTGGGTCGAGCTGGTGAATCGAGGCGAGGCCCTGGATCTGTCGGCGGTGCGCTTCGAGCTGCACACCGTCGATGGGACGCCGGCCGTGACAGTGCTGCCCGGAGCGCCGGGGGCCTACTTCGGGAGCGGTGGCAGCTGGACCCGATGGCGGCCGGGTGAGGCGCTGGTCGTTCGGCCCCGGGGAGCCATGTCGAGCCAGGAGCTCACGATCTCAATTCGAAGTGGGACCGCGACGCTGGACGAGGTCCGGGTCGGGGAGTCGGGGGTCCATCCGGGCGGCTCGCCCCCGGACGCCGTGCACGAGGCCCTGGCCAAGACGGAGCGGGGCTGGCGGTGGTGCCGCCCCACGCCCGGAGACCCGCGGCCTCCTCTGGAGTGCGCCCGGGCAGGACCATGAATCCCTTGAAGGCCGTGGCCGGCTGTCGCACTAGTGAGGGGTGATCCTCTGGGAACGCAGCGCCGGAGTCGGCCCGTGATCGTGGCCGGGATCGACCCCGGATCCCAGCGAACGGGTTTCGGGGTCGTCCGGGCCGAGGGCTCTCGGCTTTCGGCGCTGACCCACCAGGTGATCAGCCTCCCCAAGGCGGATCTCAGCCTGCGCTTGGATCGGCTGTTCGCAACCTTGAGCGAGCTGCTTGCGGCCCACCGTCCGGACCGGGTGGTGCTGGAGTCGGTTTTTCACCAAAAGAACGCCCGGAGCGCCTTGGTCCTCGGTCACGCCCGAGGCGTGGCGCTGCTGGCGGCGGGGCGCTGCGGCGCTCGGGTCGCGGATCTGAGCCCGAGCGAAGTGAAGCGGGCCGTGACCGGAAACGGGCGGGCCGACAAGCACCAGGTTCAGCAAATGGTGCGGATTCTCTTGGGGCTCTCCGAGCTGCCGGCGACCGACGCCGCCGACGCCCTGGCGGTCGCGGTGGCGGGGGCCACCATCGGTCGGGCCGAGGCGCGGACCTGATGATCGGCTGGCTCAAAGGCCGGGTCTTGGAGCGTCGCGCCACGCGGGTGCTTCTGCGGGTGCAGGACGTGGGCTATGAGCTCCAGGTCACCATCAACAATCGGGCCCAAGCCGGAGCCGAGGTGGAGCTCTACGTCTACACCCATGTCCGCGAAGACGCGCTGCTGCTGTTCGGATTCGACGACGCGGAGGAGAAGCTGATGTTCGATCTCCTCCTCGGGGTCCAAGGGATTGGCCCGACCAAGGCGATCCAGCTGTTGCAGAGCCCGGTCGGGGACTTGGTAGACGCGATCACGAGCCGAGACGTGGGGCGGCTGTCCAAGCTGCCCGGGGTAGGCAAGAAGACGGCAGAGCGGATCCTGGTCGACCTGTCCGACCGACTGGCGGACTTCGGAACCCAGACGAAGAAGCCGGTCGAAGGGGCGAGCCCGCGCCGCTCGGATCTGGAGAGCGCGCTCTTCAACCTGGGCTTCAGGGGCGAGCGGGTGGAGGCGGTGGCGGCCGAGCTCGCTCTCGATAAGCCCGACGCCGCACTGCCGGAGCTGCTGCGGAACGCCCTCGCTCGTCTCACCGATGGGCGTGCTAAGAGCGAAGGGTGAGCGACGCCGATCAGAGCCGCGCTTTCGCGGGGGAGCCGCTGCCGGGGGACGGCCCCCTGGACTCGGCGCTCCGTCCCCGATCCTTTGGGGAGTACGTCGGGCAGAAGGCGGTGAAGGACAACCTCCAGATCTTCGTGGAGGCCGCCCGCCGCCGGAGCCAGCCCGTCGACCACCTGCTCTTTTCGGGGCCGCCGGGGCTGGGTAAGACCTCGCTCGCCAACATCATCGCGGTCGAGATGGGGACCCAATGCGTCGTGACCTCGGGGCCGGCCCTGGAGAAGAAGGGTGACTTGGCCGGGGTCCTGACTTCCCTGCAGGCCAACGACCTCCTCTTCATAGACGAGATCCACCGCCTCACGCCTTCCATCGAAGAGAATCTCTACCCGGCGATGGAGGAGTTTCGCTTCGACATCGTGATCGGCGAAGGGGCCCACGCCCGGACCATGACCCTGCCTCTGCCCCCCTTCACCCTGGTGGGCGCGACTACGCGATCGGGCCTGGTCTCTCGGCCCCTTCGGGACCGCTTCGGCTACTCGGCCCGGCTCGACTTCTACTCGTACGACGAGCTGAGCATCATCGTGGAGCGTTCGGCCCATCGGCTTCGGGTCGAGCTCGAAGAGGGCGCGCGACGAGAGATCGCGTGCCGCTCCCGAGGTACGCCCCGGGCGGCGAATCGCTTCTTGCGCCGGCTCCGGGACTTCGCCGACGTTCTCGGCGACGGCCGGATCACCTTGGAGATCGCTCGGAAGGGGCTCGACGCCTTGGGGGTGGACGGGCGCGGCCTCGACGAGATGGACCGCCGCCTGCTGGAGGCCCTGGTGGTCGCCTTCGAGGGGGGACCGGTCGGCCTCGACACCCTCGCCGCCGCCTTGGGCGAGGAGGCCCACACGCTGGAGGACGTCTACGAGCCCTTCCTCATCCAGCAGGGCTTCCTCAAGCGAACCCCCCGGGGGCGGGTCGCCACCGCCCGAGCCAAAGAGTTCGTCTAGGGGCTCAGCCGGCGAGGGCTTCGCTGAGGGCCCGGGCCTTCACCTTGGTCTCCTCCCATTCGTCTTCGGGGACCGAGTCGACCACGATCCCCCCGCCCACGCCGAAGCGGAGCTCGCCGGCCGCGATCTCGGCGGTTCGGATCGCGATGCTGGCCGTGATCGAGCCGTCGCCGTGGAGCGCGACCACCGAGCCGGTGTAGAGGCCCCGGGCCTCGCCCTCCAGGTCGTCGATGATCTCCATCGCCCGCAGCTTCGGGGCGCCGGTGATCGAGCCCCCGGGGAAGAGGGCCTCGAAGGCCCGACCACCGTCCGGCACCTGGGCCCGGACCGCGCTCGTCACGTGGTGCACGGTGGAGAAGGACTCGACGTAGGCGAGGGGGTCCACGTGGACGCTTCCCACCTCTGCCACCCGACCGAGGTCGTTGCGGACCAGGTCGACGATCATCATGTGCTCGGCCCGGTCCTTCTCGCTGGTGGCCAGGGCTTCGGCCAGGGCCCGGTCGCGCGCGGGGTCCGGATCCCGGCGCCGGGTGCCTTTGATGGGGAAGGAGGAAGACCGGCCGGTGCCGGCCTCGAAGCGGAGCAAGCACTCGGGCGAGGCCGAGACCACTGCCCGACCGGGACCGCGGCTCACGAACGCGGCGAAGGGTGGGGCCCGCTCCGCCAAGCGTGCGAAGGCCGCTCGGGGGTCGCCTTGAAATCTACCTTGCAGCGGATAGGTGAGGTTGGCCTGATAGACTTCGCCGTCTCGGATGAGAGCCAGCAGCGCTGATACCCGTCGGACGTAGTGGGCCTTGCTCCAGCGTGGATGCAGTTCGCCGAGCGTTCGGCCGGCGGGCGCTGGCGCGTCGGACGACTCCAGCAGGCGGCGTACCATCGACGCTCGACCCGATACCCAGCCCTGACCTTCGTGCTCGTCCCGAACGTAGCAGCCGTCGAAGATCCAGAACTCCAGCGGCGCCTCCCCGAACGGATGGGGCCGGAGCCCCCGGGCCGGATCGACGAAGCGCCACCCGTGCTCGTAGTGGGCGAGGCCGACCGCTCGCGGGCTATCGTCTTCGCCCGCCGCCAGGGAGGCGGCCTCCTGCCAGGAGCGGGTGCGGGCCACCGGGTCGCAGAAAAAGTAGGAGTACCGCGTCAGTTCGGGGTCACCACGCCCCGAGAGCAGCGCCATCGGACGAGAAGACGGGTCGGCGCGGTTCAAGAGCTCCGTGATCGTAGGGGCCACGACCCGCCACCCGACCCGCGGGTGCGCTTCCCGTCCACCCAATTCGCCGTCGACTTGGTACAGTCGCTGGCATGGCAGGACAGGGCTTCGACGGGGTAAAGGTCTTCACGGCCACCAAGGCGCGAGAGCGGGAAGAGCTCGGTGAGACGATCACCGACTGGCTG
>CAYZFR010000133.1:0-10970 GCA_964477875.1 uncultured Myxococcales bacterium | reverse complement strand
CACTAGTCTCCCGTTCACGAAGTTCGATCAGCCTGGGAAGTCCACTCTTCAGTCCCCGCTCGCCGACCCCCGAGCCGTGGCCCCTCTGTAGCCCGCTCGCTCGAGCGCCTCGCGCAAGACGTCTCGCCGGATGGGCTTCGTGACGAAAGCTGCAAAGCCGGCGTCCAAGCAGCGCTGTTCATCGCCCGAGGTCGCGGCCCCCGTGAGCGCGATGATGGGAACGGTCGGACAGGCGGCTCTCAGCTGCTCCGCCAGCTCCATCCCGTCCATGTCGGGCAGGCCGAGATCGGTGACCACGAGGTCGAGGGCCGTATCCTGGGCCATGGCCAAGGCCTCCCGACCGCTGCCCGCGACGTGGCAGTCGTGGCCCATCTTCTGGATGAGGCGAGAGGCGACCTTTCGACTGATGGCGTCGTCTTCGATGAGCAGGATGTGTAGGCCATCCGGCCGGCGGGTTTGGAAAGGCGGGGACGGGGAACGCTCCGACAGCTCTCCCCGTTCGAGGAGGAACCGAAGCTCGAACTGGGTGCCGAGGCCAGGGGCGGATGCGACCTCGATCGTGCCCCCCATGAGTTTGGTGAGCTCCGCGACGATGGCGAGCCCAAGCCCCGTGCTGTGCTCTTCGCTGCGGGCCAACCCTTGCCGAAAAGGCGCGAATACCTGTCGCGCATCTTCGGCCGTCATGCCGACACCCGTGTCTCGAACCAGGATGCGAAGCTCGCCGCCGGCGGCCCGCGCCTCTACCGAGATGCGCCCGGAGTGGGTGAACTTGCCGGCGTTCCCGAGGAGGTTGACCAGAATCTGTCGCAGCTTGCCGCGGTCGGCGACGACGACGAGGGCTTGGTCGACCTCGAAGACGAGCTCGACGCCCCGAGCCGCGATGCGCCAGCGAAACATCGCGAGCAGCTGGTCGAAGAGTTCTCCCAGCTCGAACGCTTCGGGTCGAAGCTCGGCATGGCCGGACTCGATGCGCGACAGGTCCAGGACGTCGTTGACGACGTCCAGCACGGTCTCCGAGGAGACCTGCAGCGTCGAAACCAGGTCCTGCTGATTCTCGTCGAGCTCAGTGTCTTGCAGCAGCTCGGCCGCCACGACGACACCGTTCATCGGCGAGCGGAGTTCGTGGCTCATGCGAGCGAGGAACGCGCTCTTGTGGGCGCTGGCGGACCGAAGCTCCATGGTTCGCGCGTCGACGAGGGCCTCCAGGCGCTCGGCGCGCCGGCGGGAGGCCCGGAGACGTCTTTGCAGGAGCGCGACGCCGGCCACCGCGACCAGCAGGATCCCGAAAGCCCAGAGCTCCGGTCGTCGGTGAAGCGGGCGGGGAAGTCCGAAGCGCAAGCCGACTACCGGTGACCATTCTCCGCGATAGATCCGGGCCCGGTAGTCGATCTCGTGGATCCCGAAGCCGAGCCCGGCCAGGGGAAGGCGTTGCGTCTCGACGTCCTGCCATGGCTGTCGGTCGAGCCTGACCTGGAGTCCGATGCGCTCTCGTGGGAGCAGGCTCTGTACCCGAACCTGCGCCGCCATCGGAGTCCCTTCCGGGCCTCTCGCGAGGCTGACGGCCAGCTTTGGAGCGGGGGGGAGCAAGGTATCTCGCCAGGGCAGGTAGTGGGCGAGGCCGCCGTTGGTGCCGAACCAAATAGACCCGTCTTGGTCCAAGAAGAAGCCGCCCGCGTTGGACTCGTGGCTCGGATAGCCCTCGTTGGGGCCGTAGTTGCGAAAGTGCTGACCATCGAACGCGTCGACTCCTCGGGCGCTCCCGAGCCAGACTCGGCCGCTCCGGTCGAAGCCGATCGAATATACGGCGTCGCTGGCCAGGCCATCGGCCGTGGTCCAGTGCCGAAAGCGGTGGTCATCGTAGCGGCTGACGCCCATGCCCTTGCGGTAGCAGAACCAGATCGCTCCATCGGGTGCGACCGCGACGGTGTAGACCGCGTCGTCGAGCAGACCATCCTTGGTCGTGAACGTGGTCCACTCTCCTTCCTTCCAGGTCGACAGGCCCTTCACGCCGCCGATCCAACGGGCGCCGTCGCCGCCGGTCGTGATCCGGGCTGCTGCGAAGCTCTGGTCCCGGAGTCGGATCTCCTCGAAGCCCCTGCGAGTTTGTCGCAGAAGCTGTCGGTCCGTCGTGGCCCAGAGCTCACCCGATGGGCCCCACTCGAGGTCGAGTACTGCGTGGCTGGGGGGCCAGTTCGGGACGGGCTCGAAGTTCGCCGGGTCGCCCGTGGCCAGGCCGAAGGTGGTCCCGACCCAAAGTTCGCCATTGGGACCCGAAAGCAGATCCGTCACTCGTCCTCGGGGGAGGCCGTCGGTTTCGTCGAAATTCCTCACCGCCCCTCGTTCGAGCATCGCCAGGCCATCTGTGGTCCCGGCCCAAAGGCGGCCGGCGGAATCCCTGAGAATCGGTCGAACCACCTCGGAGCGAAAGCCGTCTTGGAGTCCGTAGTACTCGAAGGCTCGACTCGCCAGCACGGCTAGCCCGCCTTGCCCGCCAAGCCAGAGCTGGCCGTCCTTCGATTCGAAGACGGAGAGAACGGGGGTGAAGGGGAGCCCGTTTTCTCCTGTGATCCAACTGCGCTCTCTGTCGTCCAGCGAGACCAGACCCTGGTCGGTGCCCACCCACAGGGTGCCGTCCCGCCCGCAGTGGAGGTCCCGAATGACGATCCGCGTCTCGAAAGTCAGGAGCGCCATCGGGTGAAGCCGCCCATCGGAGCCGAGCTCCTCCACGTGATCCGCGAACGCGACCCAGAGCTCTCCTTTGGGTCCGAGCTCGAAGTCGACGACGCCTTGGCCAGACAGGCGCTCCACGTGCTCGCCGAGGACGGCGACGCCGCGCTCTTCGCCGACCCAGAGCTTCTCATCGTGGCCGACCAAGAGGTCGGCGACGAAGTCTCCGAACTCCGGAAGTCGCTCGAAGCCATCCCGGCCCAGAGAGAACAGGCCTTCGTCGTTGCCGACGTACAGTCTTCCCTGCCGCTTCGCGATGGCCAGGGTGCGGATCGGCCAGGTTTCTTGGAGCTCCCCGCCGCTCCAGCGATGCAGCCCCCCGTCGGTCCCGATCCAGACGTCCTCGCCGTCGGCAAGGAGCGCATGGACTCGCTCGTCCGCCAAGCCGTCGCGCCGATGCAAGGCCTCGAAGCTCTGTCCATCGAATATGCCGATCCCATACTGGGTCGCCAGCCATAGCCGCCCGTCGGGACCCTGGGTAATGTCGTCGACGATGGTATGGGGAAGACCGTCGGATACGTCGAAGCGACGAAAGCTCACCGAGGAGGCGCTGCCTACTCCGGGCGCAGCGCCCGCTCCCAGAGCGATTCCGAGGCAGATGAGAAGCGCGCGCATCCCTGCTTGCTTATAGACGAAGCAGGGGCAGCTCAGAAGGCCCAGTCCGTCGAATCCCATATCTGAGTGGCGCATTCGGAAACGGCGAAGACTTTCTTCAGCTGGCCAAGGCGTGGTTTGCGTGAAGGAGGTCTCGAACCTATGCTCGGCTGCCCTTGAGCGGCCTGAACGAGTTCGAGCGGCGCCACCAGGCCTCCGAATCTCGGCGGATGTGGCTGCGGCAAAAGGCGCCTCGAATCGGCGCGCTTCTCCGACGGCTTCGCTGGGCACCCAGTCGCGTGGCCCTAGCCATGGCGGCTGCGCGCTGGGGTGTGCCTCGGTTGCCGGACGGTGCCACCCCCTTTCCCCCCGCGGACGAGTTCGGAGACACGGGACCTCGCCTCGTCATCAAGACCCCGGTGCCCGCTGGCCGTCGTGGGGAGTCGTGGGGAGATCTGCAGCTCGTCCGAGGCCTTGCTCGGGCCTTGGCTCGACAGGGCTTTCGCGTGCGGGTCGACCGGTGGGAGGCGCGTGGACGAGTCTCGGAAGGAGACGCCGCCACGCTCGTGCTCCGGGGCAGGAGCATGCCCGACTGGTCCGGAGCTCGGCCCCACATGATGTGGTGCATCAGCCACCCGACCGAGATCGGACGTGAGGAGTTTTCGCGTTTCGACCGCGTCTTCGTGGCCTCTCATCTGCTCGCCGAATGCTGGCAAAAACAGATTGGACCGGGCCGCGTGATCCCACTGCTCCAGGCTTTCGACGGGGACGGGATCCTGGACATGCCGGTGGACTCTCGATGGGGCCGCTACCCGGTCTTCATCGGAAACAGTCGCTTCGTGCGCCGACCGGTGGTCGAAGATGGGCTGGTGGCTGGACTCCCGCTGCTCGTCGTCGGTCTGAACTGGGAGGGGCGGATTCCCGGCGAGATGTGGCGCGCTCCTGGCCTGCCGAATCATCAGGCACTTGCCGTCTACGGAGCAGCAGGTGTGGTTCTCAACGATCATTGGCCCGACATGCGGCGCCATGGATTTCTCTCCAATCGGCTGTTCGACGTCGTGGCTAGAGGGCGGCTCGTCGTCAGCGACGAGGTGCCGACGGCGCGCGAGGTGTTTGGAGAGGCGGTGGTGAGCTATCGGACGCCTTCCGAGCTTCGACGACGGGTGGACGCCTCGATGGGCGTCCGACTTCCGCCCTCGTTCGTCGACGAATTCCGCCGGGCGCACGGCTTGGATGCTCGGGCGGAGGTCGTGGCGGGGGCGTTGGCTGAGCTCGGCGTCGGCTAGCCCGGACCCTGGCTGCGTCCAGCTCGAGCTTTGCACCGCTCTAGGACCGAGGCGACCAGCCGGGCTCGCTCGGCGTAGTCATGAGCGCGAAGGTCGGGGACCCTCGAGGGCTCTTGCTCGAGCTCGTTGAGCTGGGATTCCCATTCTTCCCCTGCAGCGACGCGTAGGTTGGGATGGACGTCCTCGAACTCGGTGAAGGGGGTGCTCAAGATGGGGCGTCCTGAGGCGAGGTACTCGTAGAACTTGTTCGGGAGCCCGCTGTGTATTCGGACCGGGTCCCGACGATAGGGCATCGCGAGGACGTCGGCGTGGTGGAGGTAGCCGGGAAGCGCCTCTAACGGGCGGTAGCCCAGAACATGGACGTTGGGCCGTCGCTCCAAGCGAGGCCAGACTTCGTTCAGCGCAGCATCTATCGGGCCAACAACGACGAGCTGCCAGTCGGGTCTTCTTCGTGCGAGCCGTTCCCAGAGGTCGACGTCGAACTTCACCGTGGCGACGCCAGCAAAGACCAGCCGGGGTTGCGGGATAGACGCGAGGTCGGGGGGGACGCTGGGGGCGGGAGCGGACCAAAGCTCCAAGTCCAGTCCGTGCGGCACCACATGGACCTCCTCGTGGTGGTCGCGGAGATGGTCCGCAATGGCCTGGGAAGTACAGAATACGGCATCGGCCTGGCGACAGATCGCCTGCAGGCGTTCGGCTCCCAGGTCCCGACCGGAGAAGTCGTTGAGGAGGTCGCTCGCGAAGTAGGCCGTGGTGCGCCCTTGCGCCCGGTGGTGGGCGAGCTCGTTGGCCCAGGAAGGGTCCTGCCACGCGAGCACCCAATCAGGCTTCAGATCCAGGTGGCGGCAGTGCTGACGAATGGTCCATCGGCTGAGTCCGATCCCGATCGGTTCTCTCCATCTTCGAAGCGGATTTCGCCCGTAGTGGCTGCGCCGGATGATCGGGGTTGGGGCGACGAACAAGCCGGGCTCTACCGCTCTGAGCTGGGGCGAGCCTCGACCGGCGAGGCGGCGGCACACGTCGCTCTCGACCCACAGGGTACGGTGGCCGAGTCGTGCCAGGGCTCGGGGGATCTTGTGGCGAGCTCGCTTCGGGCCTTCCCAGGAGTCATCGGCCAACACCAGGAGCTCGGGGAGGCCCGCTTCATCCACCCAGGACTTCCTCCGGGGAGCCGTCGGCGACGATTCGACCCTGGTCCAGTCGGACGAGCCGGGAGCATAGGCGACCCAGCTCCTGGTGATTGTGGCTGACGATGACCACCGTAGCGTCGCTTCGGACCATCTCTTCGATTCGCGTCATCGAGCGCTCGCGAAACTCGCTGTCGCCGACCGACAGAGCCTCGTCCACGAGAAGGATCTCGGGATCGACGGCGGTGGCGACGGCGAAGCCGAGCCGGGCGCGCATGCCCGATGAGTAGGTACGGAGGGGTTGTTCGATGAATTCGCCGAGGTCCGCGAAGTCGCAGATCGGATCGATCAGCGTCGCAACCTGCCTCGGCGGCAGGCCCATGATGGCCCCGCTGAGCTTGATGTTCTCGAGTCCTGTCAGCTCCTCCCGAAAGCCGGCGCCCAGCTCCAACAGCGCCGAAATCCGACCTCGGACCGTCACCACACCCCGGTCGGGCTGATAAATCTTCGAAATCACCCGCAACAACGTCGACTTCCCCGACCCATTCCGCCCCACCAGCCCCAGCACCTCCCCCCGAGGCACCACCAAATCAATCCCCCGCAACACCCGAAACGGTGCCACCCCCCGTTTTCGCCTTCCCGTCACCACGGACAGAAAAGCCTCCTTCACCCCTCCCGAATGCATCCTCACCCGAGGGAAATCCAATTCGACGCCCCTGAGCTCGATGCTCGCGTCCGTCACAGGAACTTCACCGCCCGGTTCTGCCATCGCGCAAAAATGGTCGAACCGCCTACGAAGCATCCTAGTGAGACGATGGCGGCGTAGGCGAGATGGAGAGGGTCGACGGCCAGTTCGCTGCCCGTGAAAGCTACGCGTATCATGGTGATGAGGGTGGCGAGCGGATTCAGGAGGTACAGGCCTCGCAGCCGGTCAGGGACCAAGGTCAGAGGGTAGATCACTGGAGAGGCGTAGAAGACGACGCGGAGGAGGACGCGAAGGACGTAAGTCACGTCCCGGTACAGGACGTTGGCGCACGCGAGCCCCAAAGCGATGCCGGAGGCCAGGAGCGTCAGCATCAGGATCGCGACCGGGAGGAGAAGCAGGCGCCAACCAGGAATCTGACCGTAGACGAACAAGAGTGGGATGACGCTGAGCAGGCTCAGCCCGAACACGGCCATTTGACTTCCTACGTGCCCGAGCACGAAGAGCTCTCTGGGAATGTAGACCCGCCGTATGAGGCTGCGGTTCTTCGTTAGGGCCGCGGCCCCGCCCGTTACGACGTTCGAGAAGAACGAGTAGGGAAGAATGCCTAGGGCTACTACCAAGGGATATTCCGGTCCTCCGCGTCGCGCGATCAGCACGAACACGAAGTAGTAGACGCCCACCAGAGAGAGGGGCTCGAGCAGGCTCCAGAAATATCCCAGCACCGAGCCGCGATATTTCACGCGCAGGTCTCGAGCGACGAAGTTCTCGAGAACGAAGCGGTGTCGGGCGGCGTTCCGGAGCAGCTCCCACACGACAAAACCTCGGGGAACCCCCCGAAGCTCCGTCCTGCCACAGTTTTCGGTTCGAGACACCGCCCGTCTCGACGTTCTCACCCGACCGCCCACGATGGGACTGAAGTCCGGGGTTGAGCCGTCTTGGAAGTCTCGGTGCGAGACTATGTGCTTGCTTCCGTTCCGTTCTGGAACGGCTGAACGCGGCCTGTCTCGGGCTGAGCGACTCCCGGCGAGACGTTCGTGGGCAGTCCGCATCACCTCGGCTCATAGCCCGTTCTGATTCGTCGAAGGTCCTGGGCGAATCGAGTTCAGCGCCCGGCCAGAGAGGAGGGCGAGATTCCAAGGAGGACAAGACATGACACTCACCATCAACACCAACGTTGCCGCTCTCAACTCGCAACGCGCCCTACAGCGCAATCAGTCGAGCCTCGAAACAAGTTTCGAAAGGCTCTCTACCGGTCTCCGCATCAACTCCGCCAAGGACGACGCGGCGGGACTCGCCATTTCGGAGCGCTTCACAGCACAGATCCGCGGCTTGAATCAGGCGGTGAGGAACGCGAATGACGGCGTATCCCTCGCTCAGACGGCGGAGGCGGCTCTCAACCAGATGTTGGGCAGCCTACAGCGCATTCGTGAGCTCGCGGTTCAATCCGCGAACGACACCAACGCTGCCGGCGACCGACTTGCCATTCAGGCCGAGGTTGATCAGCTCATTGAAGAAATCGATCGCATCGCCACCCAGACGAACTTCAATGATCGGCTTATTCTCGATGGTTCGTTTACGAATCGCATCTTCCAGATCGGTGCGAACTCGGGCCAAAATATCCAGGTTAGCATTCGGTCCGCCCGGGCCTTCAATCTGGGCGCTCAGGCCACCATCACCGTGGGTGACGTGACGACCAACGCGTTGGCTTCGAATGACCTCGCCATCAACGGGATCTCCCTTCCGGCCTCCTCTAGCAACGACGATACCGTCTCTTTCTCGGCTGGTGCTGCCTCTGCGATCGCCAAGGCAGCGGCCATCAACTCCGCATCTCCTGACACGGGCGTGACGGCAGACGTCTTGCCCAACACCAATGTCGCTGCGGCATCGGTTGATGCGGCGAGCATTGCTGCCGGCGAAGTCATCATCAACGGTGTGGACATCGGCGCCGTGACGACGGCTGCCAACGATGGGACGAGCGCGCTTCGAAACGCAATCAATGCCGTCTCGGACAGGACCGGCGTGCAGGCTACGCTCAACGCGAGCAACGAACTCCAGTTGACGGCGATCGATGGCCGCAATATCGTCCTGTCTGGCTCCGACCTTACGGGCTCCGGCGCTTTCGCGGCGCCTCTTGGCGGGGGCGCCGGGGTGACGGCTGGTTCCATCACCTTGTCCTCGGACAATGACTTCACGGTAACGGACGTTTCCGGAAACCTGACGGCAAATACTGGGATCACGGCCGGTACGACCTTCGTGAATCAGGCTGTGAACCTGACCACAGTGAGTCTCGCGACTCAGGGCGGAGCCGATTCCGCTCTCGACCTGCTCGACGTGGCTATTCGCCAGGTTTCCTCTCAGCAGGCGGATCTCGGAGCTCTCCTGTCCCGCTTCGAGAGCACGGTGGGAAATCTCTCGGCCATCGGTGAGAATCTGTCCGCCGCCCGGAGTCGCATCCAAGATGCTGACTTCGCGGCCGAGTCCGCGAAGTTCTCGCGCAACCAGATTCTGCAGCAGTCCGCCATCGCAATCTTGGCGCAGGCCAACGTTGCTCCGCAGGTTGCGCTGCAGCTCATCCAGTAGTCTCGCAGGGTCGTCTTCTCTTCTTGGGGTCCATCGGTGGAGGTGAGGTCCGGCTACGGGGATTGGCCCGTAGCCGGATTCAGGCCCATGGATGGTCGATGAAAATAGGGTGGAAAGACTGCTTGCGAGTCTCCAGCTCTGAAGCGTTCGGACGCTCTACGATACAGAGCGACCAGCTCTCCCCACATCTTCTTGTAGTCCAGAACCGTCTCCAGGCTGCTCGCGTGACAGAGGGGGGCCGGGCTACGCTTGGAATGTTCAGGAGTGTCGCAGATGTTCTGCGCTACGACTCGGTGGGCTCCAAGTGGTTCTCTGCGGTGCATCCGATGGAGTGCGCACGTGCCCAAGCGCACGAGTTCGGCTAGGGACCTGATTCGCTCGGTCGTGCTCCAATCCTCGTCGATTCGAAGCTGGACCCTCTCCTCTTGCAGCTGACCAGAGCGAAGGCGCCGGCGCACGAAGGTCTGCGTTCGGCATCCGCCCGGCCACATCAGAAGGCCCGGCCACTCTTGATGGCTTTCTACCAGGCAAGCAGCGACCGGATTGAGCACGGTATAGCGAATCCTGTCGAGAACGGCGGATTCGTCGAGAATCGGCTCGGAGCTGAAGCGGCGTTCGAAGAAAGGGCCGTGGTGTCCATCTAGCTTGTTGAGAGCGGCAGCAAGTTGGCCGGCGAACAGATTCATGAAGCGCGACAGCTCTGATCGTGTGTCTCTCACGACGAGGTGAAAATGGTTGGACATCTGCACGAACGCGACGATCTTAATCCCTTCGCAAGCGGCGGCCGCCTTGGCCAGATGGAACCCGACGAGCTCCTTACGATGCTTGTCGGGGCGCAGCCGGAATTCCGAGCGGATGCATCGGTCGGTCACGAAGTGCCACTGTCCGGGAACGAGTTGTCGCAAGGCACGCATGAAGGGATGCGCAGCAAGAGTCGGGCCGAGCTCTTCGGATGATGGGCGAGGCGTCATGGCGTCGGAATTCGTGGCGTGGCGTCGATTCTCGTCGGGCTTCGGCGCTCACCGTGCCTGATTGAGCGACCAGTCGTACTCCAAGTAGTGGATGTCGACGGTCGCGTCGTCGAGGGCCCGTCTCAAGGGCTCGTGGTAGCGGGCTGCGAACGCTTCGGCGGATCCTGCGGCCGCCTCGAAGTCCCCGTGAAACCAGAGGTAGATGCGGAACAAGCCTGCCCTACGGGCCGAGGCATCCCAGTCGTACCAGCGCCCGGTAGGATCATGGACTCGTCGCGCGGCGCTCTCGAGTTGATCATGGAGTGTGATGCTTTGGAAGGCCTTGGGAAAGAGGGGAGGGCAGCTCTCGCTGGCGCAGTTGATGGCGAAGTGGATCCGAGGCTCTCGAAAGTGGGCGCGGAGCCTTTGATGTTCGATCTCGTCGAGTGACACGACCTCGCCGCCTAGGGACCAACGTCGTGCCTGCCAGCGATGCTTGGAAGGAATTTCGTTGATGGATGCGATCGGATGGTAGTCGAGAATCAGCCTTAGCGTAAACGCGTTGTACGCGTTGATGAGGGTTGCGAGCTTGGCATCTCGCGAGAGCGAATCGAAATCGAGG
Organism: uncultured Myxococcales bacterium; assembly: GCA_964477875.1. Lineage (GTDB taxonomy): Bacteria > Myxococcota > Kuafuiibacteriia > Kuafuiibacteriales > Kuafuiibacteriaceae > Kuafuiihalomonas. Next base: position 378 of record CAYZFR010000133.1, on the reverse strand, counting down.
TCCCCGAGGAGGCCGATGTATCGGTCGAGATTCTCTGGGGCTGCCTTGAGGGAGGGGTAGTCGACGCGCCCAGTCTCGTCGACGACTCGCTCCAAGACCTCGGTGAACATCGTGTGGTCGAAGTCAGTCCCCGAATCGGGATGAATTTCCTTCGATTCTGGGTCAGCGATCCGAGTGTCCGCGATGATTCGCTCGATGGTGGTGCAGGAGGGCGTGAGTGAGGCGGTGAGGACGAGCGCCACTGCAATGGGATTCACTTTTCCGCTGGAGGGGTGCGAGCCGGAACTAAAGGCCGAGATAGGGCTGGGGTTGGATGCCGAAAATTGGGGGTGGCACCCGGGAGGGGTCGGGGGGGTGGTGGTTGTGAAAATGGGGGGT
>CAYZFR010000132.1:0-10986 GCA_964477875.1 uncultured Myxococcales bacterium | reverse complement strand
AGCCGGATCCGCCAGCCGGGCCGCCCCTGGCCGCGCCCCGGGCGCCGGCCCCTTACTTCGTCGATGACGACGCTCCTCCGGTCGTTCCCCGCGAGCCGCGGGCTCCCGCTCGGCCGACCTCTCGGAGCCGCCCGATCCGAGAGCGGAACCGGGTCGGGCCTCGCTCCTCACGTGCGTTTTCGGGTTCAGCCCCCCGTCCCGGCAGCGGGACCGGCGCCCCTCGCCCCGCCACGGGCACGGCGCCCCTTCCGTCGGTTCCTTCCCTCCCCTCTTCGGCCGGGGGCAGGGGCCCGAAGCGTGTCCCCAGTCGGCCATTGTTCGTCGCGAGCGCGGCCGTGCTCCTGCTGTGTGGAGGGCTCGTCTTCGCGCTGGCGAGTCCGCTGCTCTGGCCCCGGGTCGAGCTGCTGAGCCTTCCGCCGGGCGCCGTCGTCACGGTGGACGGCGAGCCACGAGGGCGGACGCCCACCACCGTTCGCGTCCCCCCTGGACCCGGTCCGCGCGTGGGGTTCCGTCTTCAGGACCACCGGCCCGCGGCCCGGGCCCTGGTGGGCACGGTTCGACGGGGCCGGACCTATCGCATGTCGGTCGAGCTCCGGCCCGTCCCCGTCCTCCACGTCCAGCCCGAAGCGACGGTGTCGGTGCAGGGACGGGTGGTCGGGACGGGCACCCGGGTGTCCCTCGAGGAGTTGCCCGAGGGCCCGGTCGAGGTGCGGGTCGAAGCGCCAGGCTTCGTCCCCTACCAGCGAAGCTTCGCCTCTGCCGCCGACGTGCCCAGCACCTGGGACGTCACGCTGTCCAAGAAATGAGGGACGTCTCGGCGGGCGGTGGCCGGCTCGTTCTGAAGTCTGGACTGGGTTAGCGTACAGTTCTGGACGACCTCATTCGCGACGTGGAGGCTCATCCGGAGTCGGAGGAGGCCTTCGAGCGGTTTCGGGCCGCCGCACTGCGCGAGAGAGCCCACGTCCGCCTCGGTGAGCTCGGCTTCAGCCGGGCCCAGGCGCTCAGCGGCGCCCGCGCCGCCCGCGCCGCTCTGGATGCGGCCGCCGTCCTCCGGGAGGACGCGGGGCTGCCCGAACGAGCCGTGGCCGCCTTCCGCTTCGCCTACGAGCTCGACCCCGACCGCCGGGAGGCCTTCCTCGGCCTCGCCAACGTCCTCCACGAGCTCGAGGACCTCGACGGCTTGCGCGCCCTCTATCACGACCGGCTGCAGCGAAGCCGGGACCGCGGCGAGCAGGCGACGCTGTGGAGCTACCTCGCCGAGGTGGAGGGGGAGGATGCGAAGGACCCGAGCGCGGCGGTGGACGCCCTCGTCCACGCCTCTCGACTGCAGCCTGGCTTGCGAATACTGCCGCGCCTGGAGCACTGGGCTCGAGCCAGCGGCCGGATACGGGACCTGGAGCTGGTCATGGGCGAACTCCTCGTCTGGCAGGACGATGCCGAGGTCCGGGCCGCGCTCAGCCACCGCTTGGCGCAGCTTCACCTGGGGCCGCTCGAGGATCGGGAGCGCGCCATGGCCCACCTACAGTCGGCCCTTTACGAGCTGGGGGAGCCGACGGAGGGGATTCGGAGCGTCGAAGACGCGGCCGTTCACCGGACCCGCTTCGAGGCGCTCGAAGATCGCCTGGCCGAGCTGTGCGCCGATCGGCGCACCGGCCGGCACCGGATCCGGCTCGAGCGCGAGCTCGGCGCCCTGTACTTCGAACGGGGCGAGCAGGAGCGAGGCTTGCGAGCTCTGACCCGGGCCCTGGAGCTCGCGCCCGAGGATCGAGAGCTCCAGGACGAGGTCCTTCGCGTGGGGCTGGTGGCCCAGGACCTGCCCCGAGTGGCCGAGGTCTTCGAGCGCCTCGTCGAGCGCACCGACCATCGACTCCTCCGCACCTTCCTCCGCCTGCGCCTGGGCCAGATCTACGGCCAGTCCTTGGGGCGGCCCGAGGATGCGGCTCGGGTCTACCAGAGCATCCTGGAAGACGAGCCCACCCACGTCGAGGCCAAGCGAAGGCTCGAGCCTCTGCTCGAGCGCTTGAACGACCGAGAGGGCCAGGTTCGTTTGCTGGAGCTGCAGCTCGACGATCCCGAGGCGCGGGAGCGGCTGTCCGGGCTTTACCTCGAGCTCGGTCGAGAGAAGGACGCCCGTCGGCTTCGAGCGGGTTCGCCGGCGGAGCCTCCGCCACCGCCGACCGAGCTCGACGCCCACGGCCTACGAGGTCACGAAGCCCAGCTCGAGAGCGAGGATCCCGCGGTGAGCCTGGGCGCGCATCGAGCCTTGGTCCGGGCTCTGATCGATCGGGAGGGCAACTTGGCCAAGGCGGAGGCCGTGGCCGAGAGGGGTCTGAAGCTCTTTCCCGGCGACGCGGTCCTGGCCAGCGCGCTGGAAGAGAGTTTTCGGCGACGGCGCCAGTGGGATTCAGTGGCGGCGGTGCTCCGGCGACGTCTCGACGCGGCGGGGGACGTGAAGGAGCGGCTCGCCATCCACAAGGCGCAGGCGGAGCTGCTGGAGAGGCAGCTTGGCGCCGACGGCTTGGCCCTCGACGTCCTCCGCCAAGCCGAGCGCGAGGCAGCTTTCGACATCGACGTCTCCCTCGCGCAGGAGCGCCTGCTGAGCGCGCGGATGAGCTGGGCCGAGCTCGAGAGGGTGCTGCGGGTTCGCGTAGAGTCGGCGGACGAGCCGAGGGATCGAGCGGGTGGGCGGATCGCCCTCGCTCGGATGGAACTGGAGCGGCGCTTCGATCCCGCCGCCGCGTGGTCCTTGTTGGAGGTCGCGCTGGAGGAGGCGCCGGACGACGTCGATGGTCTCGCCCTGGCCGCGGATGCGGCGCGACGACTCGGCAAGACCTCGGAGGCGGTCGACGTCATGGAGCGGCTCGGCCGTCGGCTGGAGGGGCCGGCGGCAGCGGACATCTTCGTCCAGGCCGGGCGCTGGGTGGTCGACTTGTTGGGTGATCCGCGGCGGGCGGAGACGCTCTTCGAGGATGCGCTGCTCGCCCACCCCAACTCCGCCCCCGCCTGCAGCGCCCTCTTCGAGCTCGCCTCGGCGAGGAGGGATTGGGGCGCGGCGCTGCCGTGGGCGGTCCGAACAGCGGAGCTTGTTCATCCCGAAGGAATCGAGGTCCTGGCCGAGGCGACCCGCATCGCCGACGTCGAGCTCGGCGATCGACCCAAGGCCTTGGCGCTCATGCAGGCCCTGCTGGAGCTCGATCCGGAGCGTCCAGAGACCTGGGCCCGCTTTGGCGTCCTGGTCCGGGACCGGGATCCGCGGCGAGCAGCGGTCTGCTTCGAAACCGCCGCCCAGCGATCCGAGGATCCCGAGCGGGCCGCGCAGTGGTTCGAAGAGGCGGGGCTGATCCTCGACCAGGGCGGAGACGCGACCGGAGCGCTGCAGGCCTTCCGACAGGCTCTGAGTCGAGACGTCACCCGAAAGGATGCGCTGCTGGAGGCGGCGCGCATGCTGGAAGCCCTTCAGGAGTGGGATGAGGTCTACGAGCTGGGCGCGACCTTTCTTCTGCACCATGAGGCCCACGCCTCCAGGGCCGAGCTCTCCTCGACCTTTCGCCGCATGGCGAAGGCCAAGGCGGCGACGGGTGACTGGACGGGGGCGGCTCGCTTCGGCCGCCGCGAGGTCGAGCTCGGGCCCACCGACGAGGCCCTCGAACGCCTCACCGTCGCCTGCGTCCGCAGCGGTGAGCCCGGCGAAGCGGCGGAACTCTGCCGGCGCTCGAGCAGTCGCCGGCAGGGTCCGGAAGCGGTCGAGCTCCTCTCGAAAGCAGGCCTGCTTTTCGGCGAGGGGGCGGGCGACGCGCAGCGAGCGGCGGTGGTCCTCGAAGAGGCACAGCGCCTCGCGCCGGATCGGGGCGACTTCGCCTACCGGATCGCGGTCTATCGTCATCAGACCCACGAGCTGTGGGCCGCCGCCCGTGCCTACGAGTCGCTGGCCGAGCACTGCACCGGAGCGGCCCGGGCGGGGGCGCTCCGCCTGGCGGCGGGATGGCTGTGGGCCCACAACCGCTCTCAGGCGCGCCGGCTGCTGGAGCGGGCCGCGGCGACTGTCCCCACCATCGACGTGGCCCGGGACCTGGGCACGCTGCTCGAGTATGACGGCGACATCGACGAGGTGGCGCGGCCATGGCTCGCCCTCGCCGAGGCCTCCCGCGCCCGCGGTCACCTCGCCAGCGCGCGCCGCGCCTTCGAGGTGGCCGGGAAGCTGGCGGCGTTTCGCAGCAACGACCACGACACCTTCGCACGGGCCTTCGCCGGCCTGGAGCACATGGCGCCCCACCCCCGCTGGTGGGTGCTGCGCGCCCATTGGGCCGACGTCCTGGCCGAGGAAGATCCGGTGGAGCTGGACCACGCCATCACCGCTTGGCTCGGGGTGGCAGAGCGGGTGCCCGGCCACCGCCGGGCCATCGAGCGTCTCGAGTCCCTGTTTGAACGGGCGGGGGCGGAGCTCGCCGCCCAGCTCATGGGTGCGCTGCTGCGGCCCGAGCGCCCCCTCCCGCGCCGGCCATTCGATGCTCCGGGGCCTCACCCGATGCCGCCGCTGCCCTCTGGCTTGGCCGAGTGGTTCGACGGCCTCGGGCGCGGGCTCCTCGCCAGCCAGCGCGACGCCTTTCGCTTCGAGATGCCGAAGCGTAGGGATCGGATCGGCGACGCCTCGGTGCCCATCGAGTCCCTGCGCATGCTTCAGCGCGGCTTCGCTCGGCTCGGCCGCAACCCGCCCGAGATGTATCTGTGTCCGGGTCCCAGGCCGATGGGACCGGTCTACGTCGAAGGGACGATCGGCCTCGGCGTGGACCCGGAGCGCCTGGCCGAGGTCCCGCCCGAGGAGCTGATGCTCGGGGCGGCCTTGGCCGGGACCCAGATCGAGCCCGGCGCCGCGGCGCTGGAACTCCTCGACGCCCGTGCGGTGGCGGAGGCCCTCGGCCTCTTGGAGGGCCAGGCCCGCCGGCGGCGAGCGCTGGAGCGAACGCTGGACGACGGCGGCCAGGAGCGGCTCGCTCGGCTGCGGGCCGTGGGCTGCACCAGCCTCGGCGCCCTTCGGGATGGCTTCCGCTTCCGGGGCCTGCACGCCCAGCTGATCGTGAGCGGCTCCTTCCACGCTGCCCTGGAGGGCTTCAAGCGTTGGTCGGGGCGGACGCCGGGCTGTGAGGCCCGTCGATCCCTGACCACCTTCGCCACCCGGAGCGCCTTTCTGCGTTGGCTCGGCGCTGCTCGGCCGGTGGCTCAGGCACACTCGCCATCGATGCAGCGCTCCCCCGCCGCCGGGCAGCTCTCCCAGCGCACCGTCGAGCCCTCGCAGTAGAGCCGGGTGTCCCCGCTGCAGCGTCCGCGGCCGATGGCGCGGCAGTCCTCGGGCACCGATACGCAGCGCGCCGGATCTGGCAAGCAGCGTTGACCGACGCTCTGACAGTCGAACTGACGAAAGCGCCCCGCATCGTCGCACCATTCGACCACGTCGCGGGCGCAGCGCCCGGCTCCGCCGAGCTCTGCACAGACGGGGTGGGTGCAGTACGCGCCCTCGTTGGCTTCCACGCAGCGCTCCCCGCAGGCGGCGCAGTCGCGCGCCCTCGTCCGGTCCCGGTCGCACCAGCGCAGCACCTCGCCCTCGCAGCCCTCCCGGCAGCTCGACGAGCTGGCCGCCAGGCACGCGAAGCGGGCGCCGTCCCATCCGCAGCTCTCGGGACAGGTCTCGAAGCGGGTGCCCGAGCTCCCGCAGTCGACGCGGTGTCCGTCGAGGGTGCAGCCGCCCTCCACCGAGAGCTCGCCGCAGGTCGGAGGCCCGCTGCCCGAGGTGGCCTCCTCGGCGAAGAAGTCCGCCGCCCGCCGGATGAGGGCAAAGCGGTCCAGGCCCAGGCAGTCGACGTCGCCCTCGCTCAGGACGCCCCATACCCGAACGTCCCTCCGCGCTGGGTCGCGGGTGAGCAGGGGAGCCCCCGAGTCGCCGAAGCACAGGCCCTGCCGGCCGCCCCCCTGGACGTCCAGGAAGTCGGTCGTCACCGACTGGACCCGAACCGGCAGAAAGGCCCGCTGGTCGAAGCCTTCGAGGCTCTTCCCGAAACCGGCGGTCTCCAGCCACGTGTCGACCAGGCTCGGAGTCGGTTCGTGGGTGGCGAGCGCGATCGGTGTGGCCTCGGTCGCCGGGGCGCGAGCGAGCTCCAGCAGGGCGAGGTCCAGCTGGGGGTGAGGTCGAAGCGCCTGGACGGGGATCACCTCCTCGGCGGCTCGGGCCTCGGGACCGAAGCGGATCTCCATGTCGCCGCTGCTCACGCAGTGTTCGGCGGTGAGCACGAGGCGAGGGCCAACCAGGGTGCCGCTGCACAGGAGCTCGTCCAAGACCACGGACCAGACGGCCACGAAGGCCTGCTCCTGGCCTTCGGTGAGCGGAAGGAGCGGTCCCTTGCTCGCGTTGACGAGACCCGATGCGGACTGTGCGAAGCCGCTCGGAAAGTCGAGATCGGCGCAGGCAGCAGGTCGCGCGACCGGAGGTGGTCCGCCGCCCGGACCGGGGTCCGGGGCCCCGCAGGCGCTTGCGGCCAGGACGATGCCGAGGGCCAAGCTGCCGATTGAACGCGGCGACCCATCCAGGCGGACGCCGTTCACTCGGACCACGCGCTTCACAAGAAGAAGTCTTGCATGGGCTCGACCGAGGGGTCGACCGCGTAGCGGGAGAAGTCGGTCACCCCCTCTTCGCGCAGGACGTCCTCGTCGACGAAGAAGTTCCCAGTGCAGCTCCTGGCGTCTCGGCAAAGCACGGCGCAGGCGGCATCGGCGTATATCTCGGGTTTGCGTGAGTGGCGCATCATCTCGTGTCCGCCCAGGAGGTTTTGCACGGCCGCGGTGGCGATGGAGGTCCGGGGCCACAGCGCGTTGACGGCGATCCCGTCTTCCGCGAACTCGGCCGCCATGCCGAGGACGCACATGCTCATGCCATACTTGGCCATCGTGTAGGCGACGTGGTTTTGGAACCAGCGCGGCTCCATGTTCAGGGGAGGGCTGTTCGTCAAGATGTGCGGGTTGTCGGCCTTTTGCAGGTGGGGAAGGCAGACCTGACTGCACAGGAAGGTGCCCCGAGCGTTGACCCCATGCATGAGGTCGAAGCGCTTCATCGGCGTCTGCAGCGTGCCGGTGAGCTGAATGGCGCTCGCGTTGTTGACGAGGACGTCGATGCCGCCGAACTCGACCACCGTCTTTTCGACCGCCGCTCGAACCTGCTCTTCGAAGCGGATGTCGCACACCAGAGGGAGGGCCTGGCCGCCAGCCTCTTCGATCTCCTTGGCCGCCGTGTGAATCGTGCCCGGCAGCTTGGGATGGGGCTCGGCCGTCTTGGCGGCGATGGCGAGCCTCGCCCCGTCACGAGCCGCGCGCTTCGCGATCTCGAGCCCGATGCCGCGGCTGGCGCCGGAGACGAAGATGACTTTGTCCTTCAAACTTGCCATGAAAGCGGACTAGCCTGAAGGCAGGGGGCGGTGCTAGCACCCGGCTGATGAGCGAGACGGATCGCCGACCCGAAGGCGAACTGCATCTGGGCCACGTGGCCGAGGTGTGCGAAGACGGCGCGCTCCTCGTCAAGCTCGCCGATGGCACCGAGGTCCACGTGCCGGAAAGGGAGAAGGCCGACGTCGCGGTGGACGTACCGGCCTGGGTCTTCGTCGACGTCTTCAGCGAGGAGCGGGGCCGCTTCCTCGGCTCCCTCGAGATGGCCGAGCGTCTTCGCCTCCTTCAGCGCATGCAGGATGCACATCGCAACAAGGAGCTCGTCACCGGTGAGGTCGTGTCGGCGGTGCAGGGCGGCTTCGCCGTCGACGTGAACGGGATCCGGGCCTTTTTGCCCAGCTCCCAGGTGGCGCTTCGCCCGCTGACGGCACCCGATGCCCTGATCGGGCAGCGCCTCGATTTCGTGGTGCAGCGCTTCAACCGGGCTCGGGTCAACATCGTCCTCAGCCGCCGCCCGATCTTGGAAGGGCAGCGGCGGGAACTGATGCGTCAGATCAGGACCGGTGCCACCGTCGAAGGCGTCGTGCGAGGCTTCGCCGACAACGGGCTCCTGATCGACGTCGGAGCTGTCGATGGCTTTCTTCACGTCGCCGACGCGACCTGGGGCAAGGAGCGCGACCCGCGCAAGCTCGCGAAACTCGGCGATCGTTTTCGGCTCAAGGTGCTGGACGTCGACCGAAAGCGAGGACGCCTAAAGCTGGGGCTGCGGCAAACCCAGGACGATCCGTGGACCGACGCCGACACCCGTTATCCGCCCGGCACCAGGGTGAAGGGGATGGTGATCAGCAAGACCGACGTCGGTTGCTTCATCGAGTTCGAGCCCGGCCTGGAGGGGCTGATCTTTTCGACCGGTCCCCTGGCCGACGACGCGACGAAGGCTCGCCTGCGCAAGGCCGACGTCGGCGACGAGCTGGAGGCATCCGTGATCGAGGTCGACCTGGTCGGACGCCGGATCAGCCTGCAGCTCGAGTAGCTGCCCTCGTCTGGCGCCGGCTCAGGACGGTTCGCTTTCGCCGCCCCTCGCGGAGGCGCCGGCTTCGACCACGGCAAGCTCGACCCGGTTGTTCTGGGCTCGACCGCGGGTCGTCTCGCTGGGGGCGACCGGTCGCTGGTCTCCGAAGGCCGTCGCGTCGAGCTGGGTCTCGGGCACGCCGTTGCGAACCAAAAGGGCCACCACTGCCTCCGCCCGCTCCCGCGACAGGCGCTGGAGCTCGGCCGCGCCTGCGCTGCCGTCGGCGTGGCCCTCGACCCGGATCCGGGTGCTCGGGTTCCGGAGCAGAAAGTCGACCGCCGCCGCCAGCTGGCGCTCCACGGCCTCGCTCACTTCGGCCGAACCTTCGGCGAACAGGAGCGGGCCATCGAGGCGCAGGCGATCGTCTTCGACCTGGGCGCCGGGACCCTCGCGCAAACGCAGACCGACGAAGGGGCTCTCGCCCCGGGACAGCTTCACCGAGGCCCCGTCGGCGAGCCGGTTCGGCGCGCGGGCGATGACCCGATAGCGGCCCTCGGGGAGGGGGGCCACGAAGCGGCCTTCCTCGTCGGTCTGTACCGTCACCGTCTCTTCGCCGATCAGCGCTACCTGGACGCCGGCCACCGGGCCGTCCGGGCCGCGAACCTCGCCCGACACCGTGCCCGCCATGGTGGACGGCGACAGCTCGACCTGCAGCTCCAAGCCTTCCGCCGGCAGCTCCAGCTCGGCGCTGCCGTCTTCGTAGCCGGGTCGGGTGACGGTGATGGCCAGCGGTCCGGGCTCCAGGCCCGGTGAGCGGAACTGCCCCGACTCGTCGGTGGCGACCGGACTGGCCCGATCGAAGCGGACGATGGCGTCGGCCAGCGGGTCGCCGGTGGCCTCGTCGCTGACGGTACCGCTCAGGCGCGCGCCGCCCTCGCCAGGTCCGGCGGGTACGATGACCGGCACCGAGACCGGCGGGCCCGAGGCGCCTTCGTTCTTCCGCACCCCAAAAGCGTCGAGGGCGTAGGAGGCCAAGAAGACGACGTTGTAGGGCGGCACCACCGGCACCCCCACCGCCTCGTCGGGGGTGAGGCCGATCTCCACCGCGACGTCGAAGGTGAAGTCCCGGACCGCGGTCACGCGAACGCCGGGCGTGAGGCGCTGGGGCATGACCCGGACGGTGGCCGGTCGTGCCGGGTCATCGACGACGGCCTGCTTGGGCTGAAGCCCGCCGGGCTCGAGGATCACGCCCGGCGTCGCCCGGTACGCGAGGGGGATCTCGATGGAGTACTCCAGGTACGGCGACACCCAGCGGAGTGGCGCCTCCACCGACAGGGCGCCGACCAAACGGTCGAAGCTCGAGACGCCGAGGGCGAACTGCTCGGCCAGGGTCAGGTCTTCGTCGGCCAGATCTTCGGAGCCGTCGTACAGGTAGCCGACGTTGAAGTGGGTCCGAAAAGGGACGGGCTGGGCCAGCTTCTGGAGATCGAGGGTGGTGAGAAAGCGGGGCTGCACCCGGACGCCGCCGTAGCCCGCGCCTCCGATGTCGGTCAGGACGTCGAGCTGGACCTCGGCGCCGAGGGAGAAGATGTCGGCCACCGGATAGAAGCCCTTGGCGCCGAAGCCGAGGTCACCGACCGTCTGCAGCAGCTGAGGCTCGTTCAGGGAGCTCTCGGCCGAGGCGACCCGGACGTTGAGCCACAGCTCCAAGTAGTCGATGGGCGCCCCCGACAGGGCGAGGACCCCGCCGATCCGGGTGGCGTCGTCCTGGTTTCGGATCACCCCCGAGGCGCTGAAGAAATCGAGGCCCAAAGAGAGGCGCAGCAGACCCGGGGTCACCGAGTCGGCGGCCGAGCTTCGGAGGAGGCCCGTGCTGCCGTTCGGCGCGACCGCCCAGCGATCGGGCTTACCGTCCCGGGCTCGGGTCTCGGGCGGGGCGGGCGCGGAAGCCGACGCGGCGGCCTGGCCGGCCGGAGCTTCCGGCGCCGGCGGCGCATCGGAGGTCGGAGGCGGAGGAGGCGCCTCCTCCGCCTCGTCCGCCGGCGGAGCTGGAGGGGTTTGTCCCAGGGCTGGGCCTGCGAAGAGGAGCAGGCCGACGACCCCCAGCGAGGGCCCAAACGAGGACTTCACGGTTCGCGCTTAGGTGAGGCCCATCAAGGTGTCAAAGGGCATGCGTTGGGGCAACATGTCCCTGGCTAGCGATGATCGCGGGTCTTGGGTGGATATTTTTGGCCGTAGCCGGCGCCGGGAGCGGGGGCCCCTTCGTTTCGGCCCAGGCCTACGCCCATCACATGCAGGCGGTCTGGGCCGAGCTGGAGGGTGACGCCTCTCGAGCCCGAGAGAACGTGGCCCTGGCTCGGCTCTACGACGAGCGCTCGCCGAGCCTGGCCCGGGCCGAGGCCCGCTTGACCTTTCGAGCCGGGCTCCCGCTGCGCGACCCCTTGCCGCCCGGTGGGCCCCTGCTGGGGCTTTGGCGGGCCGCCGCCGCCGGCGACTGGGAGCAGCTTCGGCGCGGCCTGGCCCGGCGCGCCGGACGAGGCGCCGCC
>CAYZFR010000131.1:0-11161 GCA_964477875.1 uncultured Myxococcales bacterium | reverse complement strand
TCATCAAAGAGGACGGCTTCGACGCGCTCAAAGCCAAGATGAAGAAGAAGATCGAGTCGCTGCGCGACTGAAAAAGCGCTGCGCGCTGTTTCAGTCTTTGCGGTCTTGGGGTCCCGGGCCCGGCGGAGCCGGGCCCACCCCTCTCCGCGCCGCTCGTCGGGCAAACGCATTCGCGTTTCCCTCCTCTCGTCGCTGCGCGGCCCTTCGACCCCTACGGGGTCTGCGGTCCTTTGCGGTCTTGGGGTCCCGGGCCCGGCGGTTGGGGTCCGGTTAGGACTGGGGCCAGGATCAGGAGTGCGGCCGAGAGGTTTGCGCCGACGCCGAGGGCGAGGAGGAGACCGATGCTCTGGATGCCCTGGTGCCGGGCGATGGCCAGGGACCCAAAGCCGGCGATGGTGGTCAGGCCCGACACGATCACCGCTCGGCCCGTGCTCCCCTGCACCAGGGACAGGCCCCCTTCGCCGTCCTCCACATAGCGGTGGGTCATGTGGACGCCGATGTCGATGCCGATCCCGATCATCAGAGGGAGGATCACGAGGTTCGCGAGGTTGAAGCGAAGGCCGGTCAGGAACATCACGCCGCAGGTCCAAAGGCCGCCCACGGCCAAGGGGATGAGGGCTACCGCCATCAGCCGAAGCCGGCGCAGATCCAATGCCAACAGCGCCAGCACCACCACCAGGCTGTACAGCCCGCCCTGCAGGTATCCCCGCAGCATGAGCTGAGAGGAGGCCTGCGCTTGAACCGGAATGCCGGTCACCTCGGGGTCGACGGTGCGCAGCTGCTCGATGAAGGCGGACCGGGCCTCGGGCTCCCAGATGTTCTCGGTGGGCCGAATGCGGAGGAGATAGCGCCCGTCCTTCCCCTTGTAGGCCGCTCGCAGGGGCTCGGGAACGACCGTCTCCGTCATCGGCAGCGGATCCGTCCCCGCGCGGAGGCTCTTCACTTGGTCACGCAGGTTGGCCACCAGGCGATCTTCGAAGTCGGCCAGGGCTCCCCTCGGCGCGTCGTCGAGCTTGGCCAGCAGGCCGTCGATCAGCTGGCGAGCTTCGGCGAGGGAGCCGGCGGGCGGCTTCTTCCCCGGGCCCCAGTCGTCTTCCTTTTCGGGGCGCAGCTTGAATCGCAGCTTCTCCAGCCGCCTCTTCAGGCGCTCGGGCGCGCTGGCGCCGGCCGCTTCGCCGACCTCGAGCGGCTCGACCAGCGGCGCCAGGTCTTTGGCCCGGCGGGCGCGCTCGGTCTGGTTCGGAGGAACGAGGCGGGCCATGGACTCTACCTCGGCCACCAGGGGCAGGGCCTCGAAGGCCTCCGTTCGGGCTCGGGCTGCCTCCAGGTCTTCCACGATGGAGACGGCGAAGGCGCTCCCTTGGCCCTCCAGTTCGATGAGCTCCAGCTCGAGATCGACCGCCTCCACCCCTTCGGCTTGAAGGTTGAGGAGGTTGGCGTCGAAGCGCACGAAGGGGACGGTGGCGGCGGCGGCCAAGGTCAGGACGGACAGGATGGCGAGCAAGCGGGTCCTCCGGGCGTACAGCCATGGAAAGACGGGGAGCTTCCACGGCCGCATCGACTCGGGGCGGCGACCGACCAGGGTCAGCATGGCCGGCAGAACGGTCACCGAAGACAGCAAGCAGAGCAGTACGCCGCTGCCGGCGATGATGCCGAGCTCGGCGATGCCCAAGAAGTCCGACAAGCCCACGCTGTAGAAAGCGAGGGCGGTGGTCAGTCCGCCCGCCACGTTGCCGGCCCCGCTCGACAGGACGGCTTGCTTGACGGCGGCTTCCACCGAGGGCTCGAGGGACTCCTCGTAGCGGGCGACGACGTGGATCCCGAAGTCGATCCCGAGCCCGACCAGGATGGACGTGAAGCCGACCGACAGAACGGTGAGGTGGCCGACCAGGAAGGTCGTCGCCCCCGCCGACCAGGCGATGCCGAACAGCAGGGCCACCAGCGCCATGATCGGGTTCACGACCCGGCCGAAGGTGCTGGCGAAGATCAGGGCCACGCCGATCAGGGCCAGGATGCCGGCCCGGCGGGTGTCCCGGACCGTGGCGCGAAGCTCGGCCGCGTTGATGGCGCGCTGTCCGGTGATGCCCGCCGATACCTCCGGGTAGTCCTCGGACCGAGCTTTGAAGAGGGCTTCGAGGTGGTCGATGGCCCGCCGGTCGGCCCCTTCATGCGGGGTGGCGAGGATGAAGGTGAAGCGGCCGTCCTTGGACTCCAAGTACTCGGCGCTGCGGCCGGCACCTCCGGGGCCGAACATCTTCGACCACACCTCGGCGTCCCCGGTGCCTCCCGAGAGCTCGGCTTCGATGCCGTCCAGCAAGGCGAGCAAGAAGCTCAGATCGACCGGCTCGGACTCCTCCTCACCATCCGAGGTCTCGGTCTCGAACAGCCCCGAGACCACGCTGGAGACCAGGGCCTGACTGATCGCCCGGTCGACGAAGCGGAGGGTAGCATCGAGAGAGGGGCGGGCGGCGAGCCGCTCCAGCTTGGGTCCTCGCTCCCTGAGCGCTTCCTCGAGCTCGGCGAGCTCGGGCTGGTCGAAGAAGAGGAGGCTGCGGCGACGCAAGGGCTCGGGGTCGAGGCCGCAGAAGACCTGATCGAAGAGCTCGTCCTCGCCCTTGGCCTCCTCGCAGATCTCGTCCACGAAGTTCCGGCGGGCGGGCCGTGGTCCGCGGGCGACGACGATGAGGTCCCGGGTCCCGGCGAAGTCGTCCCGGTAGGCCTCGAAGCGCTCGTTCCAGTCCCGGCCCTCGCGGATCAGATCGTTGCGGTCCGTCTTTACCTCCAAGAGCAGGACCGCGGAGCCGATGCCCACCATGGCGCCGAGGACCGCCAACCCCATGACGAGGACGGGCGCTCGGGTGGAGAGCCGGGCCGTCGCCTCCAGGGCTGCATCTCGAATGCGTTCGAAGAGGGAGGGGGACATGGAGGCTCAGTCGAGGTCTTCGAGCAGCTCTCGGGCCCGTCGCTGGGCCCGGGCCTGCTCGGGCTCGTCCCCGGGGAAGGCGTCGAGCGGCGCGTCGATGCCCCGCTGCAGCAGCTTGGGAATGCGGTCTTCGGCCTGGCCGGAGTCCATGGCCACCCGGGCCAAGACGACGGCGTTCCCCGCGAAGTCGGGGGCGATCTGCATGGCTCGCACGGCGTGCTGAAAGGCGGCCTTCTTGTCGCCTCGAAGAAAGCCGGGGGCCTTCGACTTGTAGAGCGCGAGCGCTCGGTGAGCGGCGCCGTGAAAGACGGTCTCGTCGAGCTCGATGACCCGGAGGAGCATGTCGTGAAAGCGGATGGCGGCGCTGGGACGATCGAAGACCGAAAAGGTCTCGATGAGCCGACCGTAGCTGACCGTGGTCCAGAAGAGGACCTCGGCTGCGTCCTTGGGGATGGCCGACGCGGGCAGCTTGGCGAGGGCCTTGAAGTCCTTGATCGGCCGGCCGAGCCGGCGGGACAGGGCTTGGACGCCATCGTCCACCGTCTTTCGCAGTAAGTCCCGCCCGCTTTCGTCGCCGAGGTAGTGGGCGGCGAGGAAGTGCTCGGACTGCAGCAAGGCGGCCGCCACGGCGAGGTCGCCGCTCTCGCTGCGCAGAGCGCGCAGGGTCTGGACGGCCTGCTTGGTTTGGGACTCGGAGCGTCGCGCCGCCAGCAAGGGGCTCAGCGACTCGCCCTGCTGGGCGGCGAGCGAGCCCAGGCAGAGGATGAAGGCGGCGGCGACGTTCATGATTCGACTCCCTATGAGAAGAGCAGGGTTCTGTTACGACGACGACACTGGAGCGAAACGTGACGGCGGACCAGCCCTTGTCCGCATTCCTCAGCCCTGAATGGCCGTCGCCATGAAGTCGGCTGCGAGCTCGTCCACCCAGAAGGAGGGGCCCCGGGCGCCCAGGCCCATGAAGCCGACGTGGCCCCCGTGCCTCGGGAAAAGCCCGTGGAGCCAGGGGGCGCCCTCGAACTGGGCCCTGGGGATGGTCTCGCCGGGATTGAAGGGATCGTCTTCCGCCGCGACGAAGAGGGTCGGCACGCGGATCCCCTCCAGGTAGCGCCCGCAGCTCGAACGCTGGTAGTAGTCTCGGGCCCCAGCGAAGCCATGAAGCGCCGCCGTCGCGTGCTCGTCGAAGCTCGCGAAGTCGGTGGCTCGCTGCACCGCCGCCACGTCGAGGCAGCCCGGATACTGGGCCTCCTTCGCCACCGCCTTCGGGATCAGGCTACGAAGAAAATACCGCACGTATGTGAGGCTGTGCTGGTCCATGTGGGCGCCGCTCGCGACCAGATCGAAGGGCGGCGAGACGACGACCGCCCCCGCCACCGAGGCGGGGGGCTGGTGGGTACCCAGCCACTTGGCGACCTGGTTGCCGCCCAAGGAGACGCCGAAGAGGGTGAGGGGCAGCATCGGATGTCGTTCGGTCAGACCGCGGACCACGAAGTCGAGATCGGCGGTCTCGCCGCTGTGGTAGAGGCGGCAGGCTCGGTTCATGGGCCCGCCGCAGGAGCGATGCTCCATGACGTAGACCGTGAGGCCGCGGGCGTGGAGGGCCCGGGCGACGGATCGGATGTAGGGGGATTCGGCGCTCCCCTCCAGACCGTGAAGCAACAGGGCGACGCCCTTCGGCTCCGGATGGGCCCAGCCGTGGACCCGCAGGAAGTCGTCGTCCGGGGTGGTCCATACCTCGAGCACGGAGGGGTTGGCGGGAACTCGCCGCCCGAAAGCTCCGCCCAGGGTTTGGACGTGGGCGTTGCGGCCCAGGGGCCGAAACTTGGCTTGCGCGACGAGGCGGCGCAGCGCTGGGGAGGGAGCCCTCATGCCGCCGCCACCTTCTCCAGGATCTCGGAGCCGAACTGCTCGAGCTTGGCGGGCCCGATCCCAGGGAGCTGGGCCAGCTCGTCCATCGTCGTCGGGCGCTCGGTGCAGATCAGGACCAGCAGCCTGTCGTGAGCCACGACGTAAGGGGGCTTGCCGAGGCGCCGGGCGGTGTCGGTGCGCCAGCATCGCAGGACCTCGAGCAGGGCCTGCTGGTCCGCGTCGAGTTCGGGTGGAGGCTCGGCGGTGGGCCGGGTCTGACGCCGTGACCCGCCTCCGGCCTTCGTCCAGGTCGGAGCGAGGAGCACCGGCTTGTCGCCCCGCAGCACCGCGACGCCGAGCTCGCTGATCGCGATCCGCGGATAGCTGGAGCCCACGATGCGGGCGAGGTCGGCCTGGAGGAGGGCGTCGATCAAGCTGCGAACGACCTTCTTGTCCAGGTGAGCGAGCAGGCCGTGGGTCGACAGCCGATGCAAGCCGACGTCGGTCACCGTCTGGGCCTGGGAGCCGGTCAGCACCTCCAGGATCCGGCGCTTGCCGTGGCGGCCCCGCATGCGGGCGATGCAGGAGAGCGCCATCAAGACGTGGGTCTTGTCGTCGCCCTGCAGCTCTACCGGCTCCGGGGCGAGGCAGCGGTCACAGATGCCGCAGGCGTCGGGCCGGCGAGGGTCGCCGAAGTAGTCGACCAGGTAGCGCCGCCGGCAAGGGGCCCGGGTGACGTAGCCGACCATCGCGTCCACGCGCTGGTGCTCGCGCTTGGCCCGTTCCTGGAGGATCGCCTCGTCCACGCTGAGCTCAGCCGCCGACTCTCCGGTCTCGAGATCGATGTCGCCCGCCTGGTCCAGGGCGACCAGCGCCGCCCGGGCCGAGGCGCCCACCGCCGGCTCCAGGTGCCGGCTCCAGCCGTCCAGGCCCTCGGCTGCCCGAGGCGAGGCGCGAAAGGCGTCGAACGCGGCCGCCACCGTCTCGATGGTGGGGCAAGCGGCGTCGGCCCGCATGAGGACGTAGCGCAGGTCGGTGGCGTCGTAGATCAGGACGCCGCGGGCCGGCTCGCCGTCTCGTCCCGCGCGCCCGACCTCTTGGTAGTAGGCCTCGGGGGAAGAGGGGAGGTGGTAATGGACCACCGCCCGCACGTCGGCTCGGTCGACCCCCATCCCGAAGGCGGTCGTGGCCACCACCACTGGGCGCGCGGCCTCGGCAAAGAACAGCTCCACGTCCCGGCGGGCGGAGGCGCCGATGCCGGCGTGATAGCCCCGGGCGTCCAGGCCTTCTTCGGCCAAGGCGGCGGCCACCTCCTCGGCGTGCTTGCGTGTCGCCACGTAGACGATGCCCGCCCCGTCCAGATCCTTCAGCGCTGCTTGCACCGCTTTCAGCTTGGCCGCGCCGCCCTTGGACTCGACCACCTCCAGCTCCAGGTTGGGCCGATCGAAGCCGGTCACCACGACTTGGGGGCGACGCATCTCGAGACGCGAAACGATGTCGTCCCGCACCAGAGGCGTGGCGGTCGCGGTCAAGGCGGCGAGCCGCTTGGGGCCGAGCTCGGTGAGCAAGCCACC
This sequence comes from uncultured Myxococcales bacterium, assembly GCA_964477875.1. GTDB lineage: Bacteria > Myxococcota > Kuafuiibacteriia > Kuafuiibacteriales > Kuafuiibacteriaceae > Kuafuiihalomonas. The sequence goes on along the minus strand of CAYZFR010000131.1, from coordinate 4,819 downwards.
GAGCCGATCGTAGTCGGGCCGAAAGTTGTGGCCCCACTGGCTGATGCAATGGGCTTCGTCGATGGCCACCAGCTCCAGCGGCGCCTCCTGCAGCGCCTCCATGAAGCGGCGACTTCGAAACCGCTCCGGCGCCACGTAGAGGATGTCGAGCTCTCCCGCCCGCAGCCGGCGCAAGGTCCGGTCACCGTCGGCGTCGGCGCTGGTCAAGGACGCCGCCGCCACGCCCTTCGCCTCCAGGCTTCGGACCTGATCTCGGATCAGCGCGATGAGAGGCGAGACCACCAGCGTGGTCCCCTCCAGCAGCACGGCAGGGAGCTGGTAGCAGAGGCTCTTGCCGGCCCCGGTCGGCATGACGGCCAAGGTCGGGCGACCGTCCAGGATCGAGCGGATCACCTCCTCCTGTCCGGCGCGGAACTCATCGTGTCCGAAGACGCGCTGGAGCGCTTCCCGAGGCACGAGCGCACCGTAGTACGCGAAGATCCGGGCTTCCACGGTGGATTTCCGAAAATCAGTGCGGGGCGCCGTCAGAGCCCCCTAAGCTCGTCTCATGATCGAGGTCATCGACTGCGGCTACACCATGCCTCGCTTCGCGGCCGCGTATCTGGTCGTCCGGAACGGCCGGGCCGCCTTCGTGGACAACAACACCGCCCACGCGGTGCCGCGGATGCTGCAGGCTCTCCACGCCCAGGGCCTCAGCCCCGACGCGGTGGACTACTGCATCATCACCCACGTCCACCTGGACCACGCGGGCGGGAGCAGCGCCTTGATGAAGGCCTGCCCCAACGCGACCCTGATCGCCCACCCCCGAGCCGCCAAGCACGCCATCGACCCGAGCAAGCTCATCGCCAGCGCCTCCGAGGTGTACGGGAAGGAGCGCTTCGAGGAGCTGTACGGCGTCATCGAGCCCATCGCCAAAGAGCGGGTCCGCACGATGGAGGACGGCGAGACCCTGCGCTTCGCCGACCGCACGCTCCGCTTTCTTCACACCCGGGGCCACGCCAACCACCACTTCGTGATCCTGGTGGAAGAGGACGGCGTGATCTTCACCGGGGACGCTTTCGGCCTCTGCTATCCGGACCTCTGCGACGAGGGCCTGTTCGCCTTCCCGTCCACGAGCCCCACCGACTTCGACGGACCGCTGGCCCGGGAGGCGGTGAAGCGGATCGTCGACACCGGCGCCCACACCGCCTACCTCACCCACTTCGGGCCGGTGACGGACCTCGAAGGCGCGTCGGAGCAGCTCATCGAGCACCTGAACGCGTCGGAGCAGCTGATGGAGGAAGCCTTCGCCAGCGACCTACCCGATGACGCGCTGGAGGATTTCATCGAGCCCAAGCTGCGGGCCCACTTCGAACAGGCCCTCGCCGGTCGCGCCGCCGCCGAGCGGCCCGAGACCTGGGAGCGACTGAACATGGACCTGGAGCTGAACGCCCAGGGCCTCGCCTTCGTGGCGGCCAAGAAGAGGCGCAAGGCGAGCTCCGCCTCCTGAGGCCGCTTCGCGGCCGAAGGCGACCCCGCGGCCCGGGTGAAGCTCCCGGGCGATCCACAGGGCCTCCAAGTTGGCCATGGTGCCGCCCGCGGTCAGGTGGCCCAGGGCATCGGCGGGCCAACCAAAGAGCTGCTTCAGCTCGGCGACGACCTCCTTTTCCATCTGGGCGGTGGCGGGGCCGCCATCGAGGGCGTGGTTGTTCGGGTTGACCAGGCTGGTCACCGCTTGCGCCACCCAGGCCACCGGGTGGGGCGGCTCGAGCATCTGGCCGGCGGCGCCACTTCGTTTCAGCGACCCTCCCACGCTCTCAGCCGCTCCACCGCCTCGTTCAACGCCCGCTGCCACGCGTCCATCGCGGAGCTTCGTAGCATTGTCGTCCGAGTCTGGGCATGACCGAACCCCGGGTGCCTCGCTTCACTGCTGGTGGGCCTGGCCGCCCGCCTGATGGGGCCTCGACACCGACGCGGGCACATCGGCTGTCGTGGTCTCTTGGCCGAGCCGAGGACCGTTCCTTCCGCGACCGCTCAGCTCAGCAGCATGTCGGTGCCGGCGAGGAGGACCAGGGTGGCGACCAAGAGCTTGATGGCGAGGGCGGGGACTTTCAGGTAGGCGCCGAGGATCGCGCCGGCCATGGTGCCGGCGGCGAGGGTGGTGCCGGCGAGCCAGTCCATCTTGTCTTGGAGGGTGAAGACGAGGACGGCGGGGGCGGTGAAGACGGCGACGAGGAGGACCTTGATCGGGTTGGCTTGGTGGATGGGGGTGCCGCGGGCGCCGACCAGGACGAGAAGCAGGATGACGCCGACCCCGGCTTGGATGAAGCCGCCATAGAACCCGGCGCCGATCAGGCCGAGGGCTTCCAGGACGGGGCGCGGGCCGCGGCGGCCGGCGGAGACGCGAACGAAGAGGAGGGGGAGGCCCCCGATGAGCAGCGCCCCGAAGATGGGCTCCAGGGTCTCGGCGTCGATGAGGGCCGCCGCCGCCACGCCGAAGGCGGCGCCTACGCAGCTCCAGACGATGGGCCCCCACGCCACCAGCGCGTGGCCTTGGCGGCGAAAGGCCGCCGCGGCGGCGGTGTTCTGAAGCAGCACCCCGATCCGATTGGTGCCGTTGGCCACGTCGGCGGGAAGGCCGAAGTAGATCAGCGCCGGTAGGGTCAGAAACGAGCCCCCGCCGGCCAAAGTGTTGACCACCCCCGCCACCAGGCCAGCGCCCAACACGGCGAGGTGGCGGAGCAAGGGCTCGTCCACGCCCTGAAGCCTCGGCCATGACGGCGGCTCCGTCCAGGACGAGGCCGCCCGAGGCTGAGCGCTCGCCGTTTCGTCCCCCGGATAAGTCCAGTCGCCCCCTTGCGGACCACGCCGATGTGGGCGACCCAGGGAGCATGTTCGCCCTCGGCGTTCTGGCGGGGCTGTTCGTCGTCTTCGGATGGCGAGCGCTGGCTGCCGGCTTCTACACCATCCGACCCGACGAGCGGGCGGTCATCACGACCTTTGGTCGGGCCCAGCGGGCTCCGGGCGGGGGCCTCGTCGAGGACCCCCACCTCAACGAGGACGAGCAGGAGCGGTACCGCTACCCGCGCCTGCAGGTCATCGGCCCTGGGGGGCCTTACTTCAAGTGGCCGTGGCAGGAGGTCCACAAGGTCAAGGTCGCGACCCAGTCCGTCGATGTGACCTGGGACCCGACCAAGACCCAGCACACCGTCGAAGCGGTCACGAAGGACAACTTGACCACCGGCGTGAACGGCCAGATCCGCTTCCGGGTCAGCGAGCAAAACCTCTATGCCTACTTGTTCGGAGTCGACAGTCCGCTCGAGCACGTGATCGGCTTCTTCATTTCGGTGCTTCGCGAGCGGATCGCCAACTTCGTCGACCCCAGGGGCGCGACCCTGGCTGCGCCGCCGGTGGAGAGCGGGGAGTTCGAGGACGCCGTTCCCTCTCCAGCGGCGGAGCTTTCGGAGGGCGTCTCGATCAATGACCTTCGAAAGAACCTGCCCTTGCTGAACGAGTACATGGAGCAGCAGTGCCGGGGCACCATCGGTCGCTACGGGATCGAGCTCGACGCCGCGCTCATCACCACCATCGACCCGCCCCACGAGGTCGACCGGGCCCTGTCCGCCATCAACAGCACCCGAAATCAGGTGGCGGCCGACATCAGCACCGCCCGGGCCGACGCCGAACAGCAGATCACGATGAGCGACCGAGCGGTCGACATCGCCGCCAACAACGCCGAGGCCGAGGTCGCTCCGCTGCGGGAGCTAGGCAAGACCTTGACCGAGATAAAAGGGGAGGGCGGCTCGGCCGCTCTGAAGGCTTACTTGCGAAACATGCGTGTGCCCTTGCTGGGCCGGGCCCGCCGGATCATCCAGGCCGTCGAACCGGGAGGTGCGCGGTGATGTTCGGTCTGGTCGAGCTCGGGGCCGGTTTTCTGGTCGGCACCATCGTCCTCCCCGCGCTGTTCGCGATCTCCAAGGCCCTTGGCCTCTACGCCGTGGTCAGGGAGCGGGAGGCCCAGGTCTTCACCCTCTTCGGTCGGGTTCTCGGGGTCATGGACGAGCCGGGCCTGCGCTTTCCCATCCAGCGCTTTGGCATCAAGGCGGTCCTGGTGCCGTTCTTTGGCAAGCGTCAGACGGTCAACCAGTGCCTGCGCCAGCGCTACCTCCGGGAGCAGATGATCAACTCGGAGGAGGGGACACCGATGGGCGTTGGCATCTGGTACGAGATGCAGGTCAACGATCCCACGAAATACCTGTTTGAGAACTCGAACCCCGAGGGCTCGCTGGAGGCCAACGTCGCGAGCTCCACCATCTCGGCCCTGAGCAACCTGGAGATGGAGAAAATGCTCGAGAATCGCCACAGCCTCAGCCGCACGGTGCGGAAGACGGTGTCGCCGCTCTCCGAGCGATGGGGCTACCGTCTCGGCTCCGTCTACATCCGCAAGGTGGCCTTCACCGATCGGCAGATGGTCGACAACATCACCGAGAAGGTCGTCAAGCGTCTGGTCCAAGTGACCTCGGCCATGAAGCAGGACGGTGAGAACCGTGTCGGTCTCATCAAGTCCGAGACCGCCAAGCGGGTCTCCAACAAGATGGCTGAGGCCAGCGCTCGCCGGCCTCAGGTCGTGGGACGGGCCCTCAACGACATCGCCCGCCTCGACCCCGAGATCCTGGGCGCGGTGATCGAAGTGATGGAGGCCGAAAAGCTCCTCGACTCCAATGCGCCGATCGAGGTGGTGCCCCACAACGCCACCGTGCTCGTCCAGTCAGGATCGTAGTTCGACCCCTAGGCGACTCCAGGCGGCCACGACGGCCCCCGGGGCTTCGACGGGCACCCA
>CAYZFR010000130.1:0-11320 GCA_964477875.1 uncultured Myxococcales bacterium | reverse complement strand
CCCACGCCTCTTTCGGCGAGTCTTTGCGCCTCATCCAGCGAATGGACGCCCGGATCGCCGAGATCCCCGAGGTCGACCGAGTGGTCGGCAAGCTCGGCCGGGCCGACACCGCCCTCGATCCTGCGCCCATCTCGATGTTCGAGACCTTGGTCACGTACCGGCCCGAGTTCGTCGAAGACGAGGACGGGCGACTGATCCGCCAGTGGCGAGACGGCATCGAGTCACCTCAGGACATCTGGCGCGAGGTCGAGGCGGCCGCCGACATGCCAGGGTTGACCGGGACGCCCCTTCTTCAGCCCATCGAGACCAGGCAGATCATGCTCCAGAGCGGGATGCGCTCGCCCATGGGCCTGAAGGTGCAGGGCCCTTCTTTGGAGGTGCTGGCGTCGCTGGGCGGCGAGCTGGAAGAGATCTTGCGTGAGGTCCCCAGCATTCAGCCCAGCACCGTGTACGCCGACCGTGTCGCCGGCAAGCCGTACTTGGAACTGCACTTCGACCGAGAAGCACTGGCCCGGTACGGACTCAACGTCGGCGAAGCCCAGTCTTTTCTTCGAACGGCGGTGGGAGGCGAAGCGCTGGCCCGAACCCAGGACGGTCGGGTACGCCAGGACATTCGGCTCCGGCTGATGCCGGAGGAGCGCAACTCGCTGACGACCCTTCGACGGCTGCGCATCGACACTCCGGCCGGTAAGCCAGTTCCGCTGGAGACGGTGGCCGAGCTGCGCTACGCGCGAGGCCCGCAGTCGATTCGATCCGAGGACGGCTTCCTCACCAGCTACGTCGTCTTCTCGGGTCAGCCTGGAGTGGCCGAGTCCCAGGTCGTCGAGGAGGCCCGGGCCCGGATCGAGACGGCCCTGAGCGAAGGGCGGCTGCAGCTGCCCGACGGCGCGCGCTGGCGCTTCGCCGGGAGCTTCGAGGCTCGCCAGCGCACCCAGCGCCTTCTCACGCTGCTGGTTCCGGCGACGCTCCTCATCGTCTTCATGCTCCTCTACATCCAGTTCCGGAGCCTCGCCATGGCCACGATGATCTTCTCGGCGGTCGCGGTGGCCCTGTCGGGAGGCTTCATCGCCGTCGCCCTCTACGGCACGGACTGGTTCTTGAACTTCCCTGGCTTCGGAGCGGACCTTCGAGCCCTGCTGGGGGTCGAACCGATCAATCTCTCGGTGGCGGTGTGGGTCGGTCTCATCGCCCTGGTCGGCATTGCCACCGACGACGGGGTGGTGATGGCTACCTACCTGGAGCAGAACTTCGCCGAGACCCCCCCTAGCAACGATGAGGACCGCCGGGCCCGTATCCTCGACGCGGGCCGACGGCGCATACGACCGTGCTTGATGACGACGGCGACGACCTTCACCGCCCTCCTGCCGGTGGTGAGCGCCTCCGGACGGGGCGCGGATCTGATGCGGCCGATGGCGGTCCCGATCCTGGGGGGCATGGCGGTGGAGCTGCTCACGCTCTTCGTGGTGCCGGTTCTCTACGATCGGTGGTGGGCCCATCGGGCGCGGGCGGGATCGAGATCCAGCATGATGAGATCATGAGTCCCCGAACCCGTGAGCCTGGTCATCGACGGCGACCGGAAGCTCGAACCAGAACTCTTCGCCGCCGAGATGGCTCGGACGGTGCCCGATGCGACCACCCCATCTTTCGATGGTGAGCTTGCAATAAAAAAGTCCCAGGCCCCAGCGTCCCCCTCGCCGCCCTTTCGTGCCGCGTTGGAAGACGTCGAGGTCATCCGAAACGCCCGAGCCGGAATCGTGCACCGACACGCGGAGCATGCCGGCCTCGGTGCGGGCAAAGCGCAGGTGGACTTCGCCGCCGGGGGGGCTGTGCCGAGCGGCGTTGTCGAGGAGGTTCTGAAAGACGCGCATCATGCGGTCGACGTCACCTCGCACGCGAGGGACGGGCCGCCGGTCCTCGATCACGAAGGAGATCTCAGGCCAGGAGAGGCGTAGAACCGGGGCAATGACGACAGCGGCCTCGGCGACGTCGACCATCTCCTGTTCCGGCTCCGAAGCCTCGTCCTCGAAGATCTGCTCGATCTCTCGAATCATGCGAGTCTGGCGACTCGTCTCCTGGAACGCGAGCCCGAGCAGCTCCGCCTGCTCGCCCTGCGCTGGCGCCGTGTCCTGCAGCAGCCCCAAAGCCGAGGTCACGGCCTGGAGCGGACCCGCCAGATCGTGCACCACGCAGTGCACCAGCACGTCCCGCTCCTCCAGTGATCGAAGGAGGCCGCACCTCTCGAGCTGCAGCTCCCGCCCCGTCTGAAGAAAGCCGAGCCCAGGGGCCTGTCCGTCCCGATGACGAGTGAGCACCACCATCCGGCTCTGCTTCCCGCTTCTGATCAGCTGGGCTTGAAGCAGCGGCCCGTCCTCTTCCCAAAAGGGGATCGAGTCGAGTCGCTGGAGGCTTTGCTTGGCCTGCATCTCATCGAGTAGGGCGCCCAGAAAGTCCGAGCGCGCTCGAAGCTCCACCGACTCGCCGACTCGGAGCTCGGCGCCGAAGCGACGGCGCACCCAGTCGCATTCAGGGCCTAGCCATACGAAACCCGACCCGGTGGCCTGCTCGCAAAAAAGCGTCATGTCTGCCCCCTCCAGGGCCATCTCGTATCGCTTCTTGGTCGTCTCGAGCTCGAGCTCGAGCTCCAGGCGGGCCTGCTGGTGCCGCTGGATGAGGGCTCCCTGCTCGCTTCTCTCCAGGGCCACTGCGACGCGCCCGGTGCGGGTCGGGCACACCAACAGGTCGAAGCTGATCCCCTCGACCAGGGAGAGCGCCGGCAGATGCAGTCCCTCCGGCGGCGTCTCCAGAGCGCCCGGGAAGATGTCTCCCAGGAAGTCGCCGGCGACAGGGACTCGACCGAGCAGAGCTTCAAAGTCCCCCTCGATCCTGAGGATCGTCCCCTGCGCGTCGGTCTCGAGCCAGGCAGAGCGCGTACATGGATCGAGCTCGCTCACCACGCTGGGACTCTGAAGGAGACGGAAGGCTCCGCGTGTTCGGTTTCGCCGGCCGATTCAAAGACGGCCACGAAGGCCAAACGCTCCCAGGTCAAGGCAGCGAGCGCCTCGCGGACGGCGAGGGCGCGCTCGAGGCGCAGCCTTTGATTGAGGGCTTCGGGCCCGCTGGGATCGGCGCGGCCGACGACTTCGATCCGAACCGGCCCTTCGATCGCGCGGTCGAGGCGCCGGAAGATGCGGACCGCTTCGGCCAGGGTGGCTTCGTCGACGGGGGCGCTCTTCCCGAGGGGAAAGGGCAAGCGGAGCGCATCGACCTCGGCCCGAAGAGCCTCGATGGCCCGGTCACGGGTGTCGAGCTCCGAGTCGTCGAGGGCGTCCAGGCCCAGCCATGCGGGATGGAGCCAGCGACGTCGGATGTCGTCTCGATCCGCCACCTCTCCCGCGAGGGTCCCCGTCTGGTCCTCGACCGACACCTCGAGCTGCTTCGAGGCCTCGAAGGCTCTCTCCAGCCGGCGTTCGACCAAGCTCGGCTCGGCGAGGAGGACCGACGTCCAATGCTCCTTGGGCTGAGGGCCGAACCACTGGTCCGCCGCCCCGGTGTCCCGCCACAGAGCGGCGGGCTCGGGCGCGAGCGGGTCCCGCATGCCCACCAGCTCCGGCTGGAGCCAGCCCGTCGCATGGCTCGTGACCACGATGCCTGGTTGGTCGCGCAGCGCCTCCACGTAGCGGCCGAACACCAGGTCCCGGAAGACGAGAAGCCCGAAGGCGGTGGCGAGAAGGACGAGAAAGGCCGCCAGCAGGCCGATGGCCAGCCTGCGGGTCCACTTGGATCCTCCGGGCTGCTCGGCTTCGAAGACGAGGCACTCTTCCAGGCGCGGGCGGGCCGCCTCGAAGGGCGTGGTATCTCCTTTGAAGCGAGCGACCTCGTCGCGAAAGCGACGTTCGACGGACTCCAGGGTCTCTACCAGCTGCTCGCTGAGGCGAGGGCGGACCATGCCGTCGATCTGGGCGCCGAGCAGGAGGTCGCCGGACTGCTGGACCAGGAAGGAGTGGGCGCCCGACTGAATGAGATTGGCCGTGCTGGCGTCGTTCTCTTCCATCGAGCTGCGCATGAAGCTGCGAAAGGCGGAGAGCATGCCGGAAACCAGATCGTCGTCGACCTCGCTCTCTTCAGTGGAGGCCGCGCAGAGCAGAGCACCGGTGGGCTCGTGAATGAGGAGCACCCGCCGGACGCGATAGAGCAGGGAGTGGTAGAGGGCGATCTCGCCGAAGGCCCGCCCGGTGGTCCACGCTTCCCATCGCCAGCGCAAACTTCGAAGGGTGAAGGCGCTGTCGAGGAGCTTGGCGCAGCCATCCACGGTGCCGGAGACGAGGAGCCGGACGTAGGAGCGGATGAAAGGCCCGAGCGCAGGGGTGAGGATTCGACCCAGCTCGTCGGGAGCATCCTGCGCCATCATCGCGAGGGCCTGCCGGGTGACGGGGCGAATGTCTCGCGCCAGCTCCCGCGTCTCGGACGGGCTGAGCGAGTCGAGCAGCCGGCAGAGGTCCTGCTCGAAGCGGATCTTTCGCTCTTTTGGGTCGCTGACGACCCGCTGAAGCCCGTGCAAGGACTGAAGCTCCGACTCGAAGAGGAGCCGGCGGAGCTCGCGGATGTTGGACTCCCGCTCTTCGTGCGAGAGACTACTCATCGGGATTTGGGGACCCGGCTTTCGCCAGCGTCTCGCTGGCGTCGGCAAAGAGCTTGGCGAGCTTCAGCCGGTCCGCCTTGGCGGACTGGAGCCCGTCGATCCGCTGGTTCATGCGCTCGCGGAGGCCGTTGACGCTCTCGTTCAGACGCTGGTCAATCTCACTCCTGGCGTCGCGGAGCGCGTCCTCGAAGCGTGCCTTTTGCTCTTCGATGTTGCGCTCGCTCTCCCGGAAGCGCCGATCCGAGTCCCGGCGATCTTCGGCCGCTTTGGTCTCCGTGTCCTGGGCCAACCGCTCGTGGGCTTCACGCTGCTCGTCGAGCCCTCTCCGCAGGTTCGCTTGCTTCTCTTCGAGGCTGCGCTCCAGGTGCTCCAGACGCTCGCTGAGCTGCTGTCGGGTGCATTCCAGAGTGCGGAAGAGGGTCTCTTCGAGCTTGTTGAGTCGATTCTCGAAGTCTTCGGCCTGGGCACCGAACAAGATGTCTCGAATCCGCTCGATCTTGTCTTCGCCGTGGGAATCGCCATCGTGCTGGTGCATAGCAGCGGGAGGCTAGACCGCCGGTAGGAGAAAGCTCAATGGGCCCGGGCCAACATCCGCCGGGACAGCGCCGCAAAGGCCTCCTCCACATTCTCGCCGGTCTTCGCGCTCACCCGATGGAGTTCCTCGGTCTGGATGGCACGGGCGGCCCCCTCGGCGTCCGAGCTCCAGTCTTCCACCAGGTCGAGCTTGTTGAGCAGGAGAACCTGCGCCGCCCCCGGGGCCGCGACACGGGCCCGTTCCGAGAGGTCGGCACCAACCTCCGCCGTTTCCGCCCGGGTCGGGTCGACCACCAGCGCAATTCCCGCGGCCCCGCGAAGATAGAGGCCATCGACGGACTGGAAGCGGTCCTCCCCGTGAATGTCCCATACCGCCAACCGAAGGGGTTCCCCTTCGACTTCCAGGACCCGCTTCTCGATCCGCACGCCGATGGTGGTCAGGTACTGGTCCGAGAAGACGTCGGACACGAAGCGCCGGGCCAAGCTCGACTTCCCAACCGCAAAGGCACCGACCAGGCAGACCTTGAAGACCCACACTGCCCCCCACCACACCACACATTCTCCCCCAAGCGAATCCCATTCCACCCCCCTCGGCCCCCACGACAGTGCCACCCGTTTTCGCAACTCAAATTGCGAATTTCCTTCCCCTGCTCGAACTCGGCGAAATCGGCGATTGCGCGGGGCGGCCCCAACGAAAAAGGGTAGCACCCGTGGGAGATCGGGTCGGGGTGGGGCTGGTGTTGGTGCTGGGGGCGGGTTGTGGCCACATGAAGGACGTGGATTCGGAGTCGGTGGCAGCAGCAGTTTGGGTGACGAGTGAGGCGGGGGACGAGGGCACCCGGAAGTCGGACCTGCGCTTCGGCGCGGATGCGCCCGACGGTCTCGTGCGAGTGCGGGTCGACCCACAGGCACTTCGCCAGAGGGTCTGGGGCATCGGAAGCTCTTTCACCGAATCATCGGCCTTCGTCCTCGCCCATCTATCACCCGAGCGGCGAAAGCAGATCATGCGCCGCGCCTTCGGTGAAGAGGGCGCCAACTTCGCCCTCGCTCGCACCACGATCGGGTCTTCGGATTTCTCGGTCCGAGGCAAATACGCCTACGTCGAAGACCCGAAGGCCGAGCTCCGAGACTTCAGCCTCGCCATCGACGAAGACGGTTTTTCGAGGGCCGAGCATCCGGGTGTCGTCGACGAGAGCTACGACCTCCTTCCGATGATCGAAGAGGCCCTCGCCATCAAGCGCCTCCAAAAAGACTCGGATCTCAGGATCGTGGCTTCGGCGTGGACCGCCCCACCTTGGATGAAGGACATCCAAGACTGGTACGCCCGCCCTTCCGAAGCCAACGAATGGAAGGGAACTGGCGGCTGCCTCCTCCCGGGCCATGCCGAGCGCTACGCCGCCTACCTCGTCCGCTATGTCGAGGCCTACCGCGCCCGCGGCGTTCCCGTTTGGGCCCTCACCCCCGTCAACGAGCCCAACGGAAACAACGGCCAGTGGGAGAGCATGCACTTCACCCCCGAGGCCGAACGCGACTTCATCAAGACTCACCTGGGACCTCGCCTGAAGGCGAGCGCCCACCCCGACACCAAGATCCTGATCTATGACCAAAACCGCGACGAGCTCCCGCGCTGGACGGGCACCATCCTCGGTGATCCAGAAGCAGCGGCCCACGTCTTCGGAACGGCGGTCCACTGGTACTCGAGCACCGTCGACGTTCACGAACGAGACTTCGACGCCGTGCACGCCCGCTTTCCGAACTTCGACATCATCCACACCGAGGGCTGCATCGACGACCTCGGCAAGCCGGCGCCGGAGGGCGTTCGAGATCCGGAGCGGTTTCAAGAGAAGGACTGGTTCGGGAACGACGCCTTTTGGTGGAACGAGAACGCAACCGACTGGGCCTACACGGCCACCTGGGCCCCTCACCCCGAAAAGCACCCGATCTACACGCCGGTCCACCGCTACGCCCGGGACATCATCGTTGGACTCAACCACTGGGTGAGTGGCTGGATCGACTGGAACCTGGTCCTCGACTCGACGGGGGGTCCCAATCACGTCGGAAACTTCTGTGGCGCGCCGATCATGGTCGACGTCGATACGGGCGAGGTCCACTTCACACCAATCTTCCACGTGCTCGCCCAGCTGAGCCGAGGCATCCGCCCCGGTGATCATGTCGTGAGCACCACGATCGACCGCCGCCGCTTGGGCGATGACGACCTCCACGCGACCGCCGCCCTGAGCCCGGATGGACTCCTGAGCATCCATGTCCTCAACACCACCAAGCGCCCCATCGAGTACGCGCTCGAAGTCGGTGATCGGGTGGCGCGCGTCCGAATGCCAGCCAACGCCCTCCAGACCATCCAGCTCCGCCTGCCCGAGAGGCGCCCTTCCCCGTGAGCGCGCCGACGATCTTCGTCTACGGAACGCTGATGCGAGGTGCCTCCCATCATCGTCTGTTGGAGGGGGCCTCCTTCCTTGGTCCGGCGACGGCGGCGGGCTTCGAGCTCGTCGATCTGGGCTCGTATCCCGCCCTGACCGAAGGCGAAGGCCTCGTCCACGGAGAGGTCTACAAAATCCCGGCCGCGCTCCTTCCCATTCTGGACGCCTACGAAGAGCACCCGAAGGTCTACCACCGCTCGAGCATCCCGCTGAGCGATGGTCGCCGCGCCGAGGCCTATCTGCTGCCGGTCAACCGGGCTGGTGGCTTCCCGCGGATCGCGTCGGGAAGGTGGAGAGGGCCTGGCAAGAGCTGAATCGTCCTCCCGACGTCGAAAGGGGACGCGTGTGCGTGGGGCGGGGCGTTCTGTCCCGCCTCAGCCCGGCCTCAGCCTCCCCTAATTTCGGCATCCCTCTTGCGTCGAGACCTCCCCATGACGACGAAGAACATCTTCACACTCCTTTTCTCCGGCTTCGTGTTGGGGTTTGCGGTGAAGGCCCTCGCTTCCCACGACGAAAGCCCAAAGCCCAGGACCCTAAACGGCATCGAATTCGTCAGCGGCGGCGTAGGCGTCGAACAAGAGAAGGCCATGCGCCGCATGGCGAACGACTACTCGATGCAGCTCACGATCATCCGACCCGACGGCCGCTACCTGGCCAAGGTGGACGTGAAGATATTGGACGCCTCGGGGAAGGAGGTCCTCGCCCTCGGCAGTGCGGGCCCTATGGTCCTCGCCGACCTTAAGCCCGGCCGCTACGAAATCAAGGTCACCGAGGATGGGCGGACCCAGGAGCGCACCGCCAACGTCCAGGCCACGGACAACACGAGCGTGGTGGTCGCCATCGCCGAGTCCGCCTGAAGGCCGCGACGCACTCAGGGCAGGCGGCCGCACGCCACCAGGCCGTAGCGATCCGAGAGGGAGGGCGAAGCCGACGCATCCTCCTTTAGCATGAGGACCTCGAGCTTTTCCCGCTTGGGCCGGTCGAGGGTGGTCATCGTGACCAGGGTCTTGTCCGTGACCCCGACCGGGCGGGACCGGGCTGGTCCCGTGGGGGGTCCATGCCGTACACCCAGGACATGACGAGACGTACAGTGGCGACGGTTTATCCGGATCGCGAGTCGGCGGAGCGCGCGTTCGATGCGCTTCAGTCCGCGAGCGTGCCGCACGGAGCGATGAGTCTGCTGACCTCCCAAGAAACGCTGCAGTCCCTGACGTCGATGGACCAAAAGCGGGTCGAGAGCGGGACGGCGGCTGGAGCCGGCGCCGGGACGATCCTGAGCAGTCTCGCCGTGGTCGCGAGCCTTCCGCTGGCCGGGAGCTTCTTCGCCGCCGGCCCCTTCGGCGCCTTGATGGCCGGGGCAGCTTCCGGCGCGGTGACCAGCGGCTCCATCGGTGCCCTGATCGGCCTCGGCTTCGACGAGCCCACCGCCAAGGGCTTCGAAGACCGGATCAAGGAGGGCGGCGTCGGCGTGGCCGTCGAGACCGAGACCAAGGACGAGGCGGAGCGGATCGAAAAGCTCCTGTCGGAAGCCGGTGACGACCGAGCACGAGAGCTCCTGATCACCACCAAGCCTCGACCGTGAGGCTCGGCAGCGGACCGGGGGGCAACTTCGTGCACCTTCAAGGGTTGGTGAGGGCATGAAGGCTCGTTCCATCGCGCTTCTGTCCCTGGTCTCCGCCTGTGGCGCAGATTCTTCGGGCTTGCCGGGCGGCCAGAGCCCGACCGATCTCGGCCCCGTGGCCTCGCGGGACACTGGACCTGCCTCGGACGCCGGGGGGTCCGGGACCGATGGGGGCCAGGCCGACATGGGGACCGCCGGTGGCTGTGCCGCCGAGCCGATGGAAGCGGCGGACGCTGTGCGGCGGGTCGCGCAGGGCTGGGTGCGCGGTGTGGTCGACGGAGCGGTGGTTCGGTGGCTCGGAATCCCCTACGCCAAACCGCCGGTGGGCGACCGGCGCTGGCGTCCGCCCGAGGCCCCCGCCTGCTTCGGCGAGATCTTCGCGGCCGACACGTGGCCGAGCGCCTGCCCCCAGATCGAGCAAGGCCAGACCGTTCCATTCTCGCCCGATAATCCGATCTTGGGCGACGAGGACTGCCTGAAGCTCAACGTCTTTGCTCCTCGGGGCCTCGGCCCCGAGGACCGGCGACCGGTCATGGTGTTCATCCACGGGGGCGGCAACCAGGTCGGCTCGGCCGGCGAGCGGACGGCCTCCGGCGCGCGTCTGTACGACGGCGCCGGCCTGGCCCGAGCCCACGGCGTGGTGGTTGTCACGATGCAGTATCGCCTGGGCCCGCTGGGCTTTTTGGCTCTCCCTGCCCTCGCCAGCGAAGGGCGCGGGGTCGGCAACCAGGGCCTCCTCGATCAGCAATTCGCCCTGCAGTGGGTCCAGCGTCACATCGAGCGCTTCGGCGGAGATCCAGACCGGGTGTTGCTATTCGGAGAGAGCGCTGGGGCGGTGAACACCTGCGCGCAGATCGCGTCTCCCGGCGCGGCCGGTTTGTTTCAGCGCGCGATCATTCAAAGTGGGAGCTGTCGTTCGGCGCGTGCCCTGGAGACGAAGTTGGAAGAGGGAGGGCGCTTCGTGGCCGAAACGCCCTGTGCCGAGGTCGGGGATCCGGTGAGCTGCCTGCGTGAGCTGGACGTCGAGACGCTCCTTCGAAGCGGTTCGGTGCCGATCACCGTCGGCCCCAGCCCGCCCGCCGACTTCGCCTGGGGGCCGGTGATCGACGGCGAGGTCCTCCCCGAGAGGCCTTTGGACCGCATCGCCGGCGGACGGCACGCCAAGGTCCCGCTCATCGTGGGCGCCAACGCCGATGAGACGGCCCTGTCCACTCCGCCCGTCGCCGACGAAGCCGAGCTCCGCCGGCAGCTGTCGGCCTTCGGCGGCCCCAACTTCGTCGACGCGGTTTTGCAGCTCTACCCGGTCGACGCCTTCGATTCGCCGCGGGACGCGCTGGTCCAGATATTCAGCGACGCCACATTCGTTTGCGGATCGCGCGTCATCGCGCGGGCCGCCGTTCGCGGCGGCTCTGAGCCCGTCCACCGCTACCTCTTCGCGCAGAGTCTGGATCGCACCGCTTTTGAACGCAGCTTGGGCGCCTTCCACGGCGTCGAGCTCGGCTTTCTCTTCGGCACCCTGGGCGGCGGCCGTCCGCTCACGGCGACCGAGGCGACCACCGTCGAGCTCATCCAGCGACTTTGGACTGACTTCGCCGCCCATGGCGCCCTCGAGGAGGGCGAGTGGCCGCCCTACCGCTCCGACGAGCCTCTGCTCCGCATCGAAGCCGAACCGAGCGTTTCGACCCAGTGGCGCGACGCCCAGTGCGACTTCTGGGACATGATCAGCGGAGCCGACGTGCCGCCGCCCGGCGACTGAGACATCGGCTCAAAAGCGGCCGCTCAGGAGGAGACGCCGCCCATCGGTGCTCAGAGCGAGCGGCGCGTTTCGCGCCTTGGCCGCCGACAGCAGTTGAAGCGCGACCCCGGAGGCAACGCCGGCGATGCCGACCCCGTAGCCGACGTAGGCGAAAGCGGTGTTGTCACGCGCCCTGCTTCGGGCGTCCTGAACCTCCTGAGGGGCGACGCCGGGCGTCGCCCGGAGGGCCCGCTCCTCGTTCACGGCGTCGTTGGCCATGACCGTAAACGCCACGCCGAGGCCGCTCCCGACCGCGCCGACGCCCAGGGCGGCCCACCCAGCCGCCCGCAGAC
>CAYZFR010000129.1:0-11382 GCA_964477875.1 uncultured Myxococcales bacterium | reverse complement strand
GTCGGCTCGTTGATGATGCGCTGAACGTTGAGGCCGGCGATCTTGCCCGCGTCCTTGGTCGCTTGCCGCTGGGCGTCGTTGAAGTAGGCGGGAACGGTGATGACCGCGTCATTGACCTCTTCGCCCAGGTAGTCCTCCGCCGTCTCCTTCATCTTCATGAGGATCATGGCCGAGACCTCCTGGGGAGAGTGCGTCTTGTCTCGGACCTTGATCCAGGCCTCTTGATTTTCGGCCTGGATGACGCCGTAGGGAGCCTTCTCGATATCCTGCTTGACCTCCGAGGAGTCGTAGCGACGGCCGATGAAGCGCTTCACCGAGAACACGGTGTTCTCGGAGTTGGTCACCGCCTGTCGCTTGGCGATCTGTCCGACCAGGCGCTCTCCGCCTTCGGTGAAGGCGACCATGGACGGCGTGGTACGGCTACCTTCGGAGTTCGGAATGACCACGGCATCGCCACCGTCCATCACGGCGACGCACGAGTTCGTCGTGCCCAGGTCGATGCCGATGATCTTGCTCATCCGTCAATCGACTCCTCGCCCTCGCCGCCGGGCGCCGGGCCCAACGAAACCACCACCATGGCCGGTCGGAGGAGTCGGTCGTTGAGCTTGAAGCCCCGCTGGACCTCGGTTAGGACGCGACCCGACTCCACGTTTGGGTCGTGGGTCTGTTGGATGGCGTCGTGAAGCGCCGGGTCGAAGGTCTCACCCTTGCTCTCGAAAGAGACCACGCCGTGTCGCTCCAGCTGGGAAAGGAACTTCTTTCGGACGAGCTCCATGCCCTCGACGAGCTTTCGAGAGGCGTCGTCCTCGGCCCCGCCCAGCATCTCCAGCGCCCGGTCGAGGTCGTCGAAGACCGGCAGGAAGTCCTTCAGAAGCCGCTCGTTCCCGAACTTTACCGCCTCCTCGCGCTCGCGGACGGCGCGCTTCTTGAAGTTTTCAAGGTCGGCGGCAGACCGGAGCCACTTGCTCTTGATGTCCTCGCTCTCGGCCTTCACCCTCGCCAGCTCCTCCTCGAGGGCCTGCCGGGTCTCGGTCAGCTGAGCCTCGGGGTCTTTTTCAGAGCTCTCCTGAGCCTCCATGGCCTCGTCGGGCCGCTCTTCGGACTCGGAAGCATTCTCCGGAGCGCGATCGTTCACCCCGAAGACGCTGTCATGGGCCTCGATTGCAGGCAAGCCGAGGATCTTGTTCTGCTCAGTCCTCTTCGGCCTCGGGGTCGGGCCCGAGCGTCTCGGACACGGCCAGCGCCGTCATTTCCACGAGCGGGATCACACGGCCGTAGTTCATGCGCGTGGGGCCCACGATGCCGACGCGGCCCGCCACGCCGTCACGACTGGCGTAGGGCGCGGTGACGGCGGCGAGGTCGGCGAGGTCCCGCTCGTCGCTCTCGCTCCCCAGCACCACCGCCGTCTCGGCCAGAGAGGCGGCCTGGGCGTCGATGGGGGACGAAGTGGCGGCGTCGAGGAGCTTCAGGAGCAGCGTCTTCTCCTCGAAGGCGCGAAGCAGCTTTCGCATCCGCTGGATGTCCGCGAACTCGGGCTGGTCCAAAAAAGTACGCTCGCCCTCCAGAAGCACGGTCGCCTCCGCCTCGTCGCCCAGGGCCTGCTGGCCCAACAGCAGGGCCCGGCGCATCATCAGATCGGCCCGGGCCCGCTCGTCGTCCATGGAGCGCAGGATTTCGACCCGCACCTCCACCAGACGTTTCCCGCCCAGGAGGTCCCCGAGGTAGTTGGACATGCGGGTGAGCTCGTCCCGGTCGACCGGTGTTCCTGCGTCGACGAGCCGATGCTGGATGAAGCCGCTCTTGGCCACGAATACGGCCAGGATCATGGAGTCCCGCAGGGGCAAGAACTGAATCGACTCGAAGACCACCTCCTCCAGGCTCGGCATGAGGACCAAGGAGGCGTGGCGGGAAACGGTGCTGAGGGCGCGGCCGGCTTCTCGAAGTACCTGTCCGGTGTCGCGGGCGCCGGCGGCGCGGGTGAGCGTCTGTACCAACTCCCGGTCCCGGCTGGAGATTCGCCCGCGCTGGGCGAGACGCTCCACGTAGATGCGAAAGCCGGCCAGGGTCGGGATCCGACCCGCCGAAGCGTGGGGCGCCGAGAGGAGCCCCAAGTCTTCGAGGTCGGCCATGGTGTTGCGAACAGTGGCGGGCGACAGTCCGAGGCTGCGCCGGCGGGTCAGCGTTCGGCTGCCGACCGGCTCGGCGGTCGCGATGAAGTCCTCCACGATCGCTGTGAGGATCTCCCGCTGCCGCTCGCTGAGCACGAGGTCCGCTTGCTTCACCAACGCCTCATTGTGGTCCTCCGCCCCAGGCTGCCGTCAAGTCGATGCGGCGGCTTGGATCTGAGACCGCGGCGTGTCATGGCGGGAACGCCATGCGTGTCCATCAGGCGGCCCGTCCTCTTCTCCTCATCCTCGCCGGCTGCGCCTCCGGTCACCCCTACGTCTGGGTCGAGGACCTCCCCCCTGCGACCGATGATGGACGCCTCCGCCCCTCGGATGCGGTCACCGTCCAGGTGGCGGGTCAGGAGAATCTGTCGGGCGACTTCGTCGTCCGCCGCGACGGGACCCTCCTCGTGCCCGTCATCGGACCGGTGAAGGTCGAGGGAAAGACGACGACCGAGGTTCGGAAGACCCTCACCCAGCGGCTGGATGGCATCGTCATCGAGCCCCGGGTCACGGTCTCGGTCAGTCAGACCCGCTTGCTGAAGGTCAACGTAATCGGAGAAGTGCAAAATCCCGGCTCCTACGAGATCAGCGGGGCCGACAATATACTGGCCGTGCTCGCCCAGGCCGGGGGGCTGACCGAGTTCGCGAACCGCTCCGGTATCTACGTCGTTCGGGAGCGGAGCGAGAAGCGCTTTCGATTTCGCTACGAAGACCTCGTGGGCGGACAGGCGAAGAGTCTGAGCTTCGAGCTCCGCGACGGTGACACTTTGGTCGTCGAATGATGACGAATGTCATCTGTCTGGCGGTCGTGCTGGCCGCCCAGACCGATACCTCCCTCGAGCTGTCCGTCGATACCGCGGCGGGGGGAGGCTTGCTCCCGACGCCCGGGGTCGATCCCGATGCCGGGCCCGATGCCCTTCGGCAAAGCCGCGCCGGGGGGCAGGTGCGGGGGCAGGTTCGCAGTGAGCTCCGCGGCGTCGGCCGGCGCTTTGGCTGGGCCATCGGCGCCAACGGCAGCGCATCGTCCCAGTTCGGGGACGGCATCATCGCCGCGTCCAGCGTCGCCGACCCCGAGGCTGGAGGCGATGCTCGGGAGTTCCTCTTCTTCGGCAGTTTCGGAGGAGATCTCGAAGGCAGCCTGAAGCTCCTCCCCACGCTCGTGCTGGGGGCCGACGTCCGAGGCGCCTTTCAGCGGCGCGACGCCATCGGCGCCGTTCAGGTGGGGGACGGGGGCGTGGGACAAAACCAGGGTTTGCCACCGGGGACGGCTTTTTTCGACACGAGCTCGGTCGACGGTGGCCTGTCTTTGACGGGGTCTGCGGGGCGCCGGATCTCCTGGGGAACCGAAGCGAGGACGAGCTACACGGACACCCGAGCGCTGAACGTGGAGCAGGAAGAGCTCGGCGATCTCGCCGACGTCCTCTCAGTGGAGGGAAGCGGGTTTGCCGACTGGGCGGCGACGCGACGAACCTTCCTCGGGGCGGGCGCGGCGAGTCAGTACGCCAGCTTCTCGGGCGACACCGGCGGCCTGCAGCAGGAGTCCGTCGTGTTGACCACCGAGGGCCGCTTTCGCCGAAACTTGAGTCGGCGCTGGGAGCTGGCGCTGCGGGCGGGCGCCTTCGTCAACATTCCGACCGTGGCTTCCACCGACATCGAGGGCGCCGGGGATCCGAGCGCCTTTCCGGCCTTCGACGGACGCATCACCTACTACGAGCCCCCGCGGGAGCGATTCAGCTACCAGCTCGGGGTCGAGCTCTCCTTGGCCCCGCAGCTCAATCAGCAGCTCGGCGAGGTCGTCCCCGAGCTGCGCTTCAGCCTCCTCTTCGGCGCGCGGTTCGACGAGGACTGGTCCCTGGCCGCGTCCGCCTTCGTCGGCAGCCTGGTGGACGCCAATGCCTTCCCGGCTCAGGTCCTTCAGGACCCGGTAGAATCCGGCAGTCGCCCGCTCCCTCAAAGCACCTTTCAGGCCAGCTTGGCCGTCATCCGGCAGCTCGGCGGTGATTGGTCGGCCTCCCTGGGCGTCCGCGGCGGCGGTCAGACCCGGCAGCTCTTCTCGATCCGCGGCGACCTCGAGCGGGAGGGTACGCCGGAGGAGCTCCGGGGCTTCGACGTCGCCTTCGCCCAGGTCGTGGCCGAGCTGGGGTTGCGTTGGAACCGCGTCTTTCCGCTCTGAATCAATCGTCGAGGCAGCGGAGAAGCTCCAGGGCGCAGGCGTCGTGGAACACGAAGCCCTGCTCGGTCGGTCGCCACCGCTCCTCGTCCTCCGCCACCCAGGCTCGGTCCACGAGCGGCGCCAGGGCCCGGGCCGCCCGGCTCTGGGCGTCGCGAGGAAGGCCGGGCCCGGTGAAAGCTGCCTTTTCGATCCCCCATCGGCTCCGCAGCGCGACCGTGCAGCGGTCTCGCAGCGCCTCCAGCGGGTCGAGGCTTCGACGCTCGCGCTCCAGCCCCGCCCCGCTTCGAACGGCCTCCGCGTAGCCGCTCGGGTTCCGGCGATTCTCGTAGCGAAAGCTCCCCAGGTAGCCGTGGGCTCCGGCGCCCAGGCCGAGATAGCGGGCCCCGAGCCAGTAGAGGGCGTTATGGCGGGATTCGCACCCGGAGCGGGCGTAGTTCGAGACCTCGTAGCGCCCGAAGCCGAGGCGTCGGAGGCGTTCGCTGACCTCGCCGTAGAGCCGGGCCTGGCCGTCGTCGCTCATGGGCTGGACGACCCGGAGGGCGACCCGCCGGGCGAGCACGGTCTGGGGCTCGACCACGAGGGCGTACGCCGCGACGTGCTCGACCCCCAGGCCGGCCGCCGTATCGACGGTGCGCAGGGCGGCCTGCGGAGTCTGGTCCGGCAAGCCGTACATCACGTCGGCGCTGACGCGAGCGCCCGTCTCCAAGGCCCGCTCGACCGCCCGCCGCCCCGCCTCGCCGCCGTGCCGCCGGCCCAGCCAGCGCAGCTCCCCGTCATCGAAGCTCTGGCAACCGATCGAGAAGCGGTTCACGCCGGCGGTTGCGAAGTCGGCGAGGCGCGCTCGTTCGACCGAACCGGGGTTGGCCTCCAGGCTGATCTCGATGTCGGACGCGAAGCCGAAGGTGGCTTCCAGTCCGGCCAGCACGCGCCCGACCGCTCTCGGGGCCCAACGGCTCGGCGTGCCGCCTCCGAAGAAGACGGTGCGGAGCGGGCCCGGTGGGCAGTCGGGTCGCCGGCGGGTCAGCTCGGCGAGGATGGTGTCGGCGTAGGCCTCGTCGTCGTGATCGGCGACGTGGCTGTTGAAGTCGCAGTACGGGCACTTCGAAGCGCAGAAGGGGAAATGGACGTAGACGCCGAAGTCGTCCGGTCCGACGGGCGCCGTCAATGGAGCGCCTCGAGGGCGTCGAGATCGAAGCCGGGCTCGCTGCCCGCTCGGTCCAGACCGCGCACGCGCACGAAGGCGGCGCCGTCCAGCCCGAGCTCGGCGAGGTCGAAGTCGGTGGTCAGCCCCTCCGCCAGGGCCTCGAACTCGAGGAAGTCGGCGCCGCTTGCGCTGGCGCCGATGCGGGCCTGAGCGCCGTCGGCCCCCAGCTCGTGCACGCGGAGATCGGGACCCGGCCCATCTGGGATCGGACGGAAAAAGCGTAGGACGAGCAGCGCGCTCCCGTCGAGGGCCACCGTTCGACCGTCCGGGGGCCCCAGCCCCCGCTCCGGCTCGGTAAACAAGGCGTCTTCGGGGCTGAACGCGCTGGGGAGGTAGGTCTCGACCCGGGAGGCGTGCTGGTCGCGCAGGTCGGCTGGGACACAGGCGATCAGCAGCAAGACGCTCGCGTTGACAGCAGATCGCATTGGACCAATCTTCGCAGGGCCATGGTTCGCCGGACGCTCCGTGAACTCGAAGTCGCGGACCATCTTTGGGACTGCATGTCCCGGATCGCCGAAGACTCTGGGCTGGACCGGGACGCGATCGTCAATCAGGCAATCTACGAGTACGCCCGGCGCCTGAACTTCCTTGCCCCCACCACCAGCCGGGCAGACCCGCCCGAGGCCCGGTCTCGAGCCAACGGGGGCGGCCCTCCGGCGGCCGAAGTCACCGGGCCCATCGCCGACCGCGGCTCGCAGCCTCGGCCGGCGGCCCCTCGGGCGGCGGCCCCTCGGGCCGAGCCCAAGCCGAAGTCGCTCTTCATCGTGAACTCGGGTGGCGACATGCAGAAGGTGGACAAGGATACCTTCATCATCGGCCGGAGCCGAACCTGCGACCTCGTCATCCCCAGCTCGAAGGTCTCTCGCCAGCACGGCGGCGTGTCCAAAGAGAACGGTGCGTACTACATCGAAGACCTGGGCTCCGCGAATGGCGTTTGGAAAGACGGCGTTCGCATCCAAAAAGAACGGATCAGCGACGGCGACGAATACATGATCTCGGAGGAGCTCCTGAAGTTCATCTTCCGCTGAAGCGTCGGCGCAGCGCCCAGGCGAGCCCCAGTCCAGCCAGGATCACTACGCTGCCGGTCCCCGCCGAGCCGTGGCCCCGACAGCTACAGCCCCCGCCGCACTGGTCGCGAAAGCGGCTCGTGTCCCCAACCTCGTAGTTCGCGGGGGCGCGGCAGGCCCGGCTGGAGCCGCCGGCCGGATAGACGCGGCACAACCCCTCCACGTCCAGGGAGGCGAGGGTGCGTTTTTGGGTCTCGCAGGGAGGAGAGCTCCCGAACAGGGTGGAGGCCTCGTCGGCGTTGTGGGCGAAGCCGAGCAGGTGGCCCACCTCGTGGGCCAGGGTGTTTTCGAGATCGAAGATCTCTTCGTCCTCCCGGGCGCATCGATCGGCGTCCACGACTTCCTCGAAGTCGAACAAGGCGTCGTTGACGACGATGTCGGCGTCGAAGATCTCGCCGGTGGCGGTCGAAAAAGAGGTGAGGGTGACGGCCAGAAGCTCGCTGTCCCCGAACATGGCGAGCATCTCGGCGTCGCCGGTCGACAGGACCACGTTTTCGTTATCGTCTCTTCGGGGGTCGAAGCCGACCGGGTCACTGGTTCGGCCCCGAAAATCGAACTGGACGTCCGAGCAGCCGTTGCCTTCCCATCGCCGAAAGGCCGCTTCGACGATCGAAGCCCGACTCCGCACCAGGTCCCCTCCTCGCCCGATGGCGACGGGGATGCACCGGTTGCTCTCGGTCCAGACCTGGGTGAAGGACGAGCCGGTGGCGGGGGCGCATTCGAAGCTCTGGGCCTGGGCCAGAGCGGGCGCCCACAGGAGCAGCCAGGGCAGCCGCCGGATCACGCTTCGAGCCTAACACCGGTCCAGCGCAGCTGACAGCAGGACCCGCGCGTCCCATGGTCGACCCATGGGCTTCAACCACCTCGACGAGCACGGGGCCGCACGGATGGTCGACGTTTCGGGCAAAGCCTCCACCCAGCGGGCTGCGGAGGCGGAGGCCCTGCTGTGGGTCGGCCCAGAGCTGATGGAGACGCTTCGCCACGGGGACCTCGCCAAAGGGGACGCGCTGGCCGTGGCCCGGATCGCCGGGATCGCAGCCACCAAACGCTGCGCCGAGCTCATCCCCCTCGCCCATCCGCTCCCCCTCACCCACGTCAGGGTTCGGCTGGATACGTCGAGCGCAGAGACGGTCGCGATCCGATGTCGGGTCGAGACGGTGGGGCCCACCGGCGTCGAGATGGAGGCGATGACCGGCGCTTCCGTGGCTGCCCTCACGCTGTATGACATGGTGAAAGGGGTCCGGCGGGACGCCGTCATCCGGCAGGTCCAGCTCGTTCATAAATCCGGCGGCAAGTCGGGCACCTACGACCGCCCCTGAGCCACCGTCTCGGCCTCAGCGCTGGTCGAGCGCCTGCTGGAGACGCTCCATCCGAACGTTCTCCAGGCGACGTCGGACCCACAGGCTGACGGAAAGCAGCAAGGCGAGGACGGCCAGCACGCCTCCGACCAGGAACGGAAGGTTCTCGCTGAGCAGCAGTCGGCGGTCGAGGCGTTGCAGGCCCGGACTGTCGACGCCGGACGCCAGGGCCTCCTCGACGAGGGAGCGGGCGAGGGCGCGGTTCCCGTCGTCGGCGGCTTCGGTGGCCAGGGTCTCGTAGCGCCGCTCCCGAAGGCTGCGGACCCGGGGCTCGAGCGCCCGCGGGAAGGAGGACGCCAAGAAGTCTTCGACCCGGTCCCATCGACCCAGATCACCAAGGCCGGTCGCGAGGGCGAGGCGGGCCTCGGCGCCGAGGCGCTCGAAAGCCGCCCGCGCCTCGATGCTGCGACCCACCCGGGCCAGCCGAAGGGCTTCGTCGTAGTTTCCGGCCGCGAGCTGGGTCTCGACCTGCGCTTGGTACAGGCTGGCCACTTCGCTTCGGTGGCCGAGCAGCTGATCGGACTCCACCAGCGCCTGCACCCGTCGCAGGGCCCGGTCGCGGTCCGCATCGCCGAGCGCGGCTTCGATCCGAGCCTCGATGGCCGCGCGCTGAGCCCGCCGCGCCGCTTCGCTCCTTCGCTTGATCTCGGCTGGACCCCCGGGAAGCCCCATCTCGATCAGGGCTGCCTGGATCCGCTCGTCGTTTAGGCCCAGGCCGGCCTCGAGGGCCCGCCTTCCCGCCGGGCCGAGGGCGTCGAGGGCGCGGCGGGCCGCCCGTCCGACGCGGCCGCCGGAGACGCGGACCAGCTCGACCAGCTTTGGGGCCGCGTCGGCGAGGCCCAGCTCGCCGAAGGCCTCGATGACCTCCAGCCGTGTCTTCAGCCGAGCCACCCGAAGCTGAGCGCCGGCGGTCGGGCGCCCCAGCCCGACCAGAAGCTGCCACGCCCGCTCCCGCACCGAGGCTCGCCGATCCGGGCCGTGCAGCGCCCGCACCAAGTCAGGGACCGCCGCGTCGCCCATGGTGAGCACGGCGTCTCGCACGGCTTCCGTGACCGCGTCGCTGGCCCGGACCCGCAGCAGGCTCGAGCGCTCCCGGGCCCAGCCCGGCAGCACCTCGAGCCGGGCTCCGCCCTTCGACGAGGCGTCGAGCATCCGGTAGGCCAGCTCCATGACCGCTCGACCCCAGGCGTCGGGATCGAGCTCGTCCTCCAAGCCGAGGAGGGTGTCGACGTGCTGGGTGGCCTGCAGCAGCCCCAGCGCGCGGAGCGCCGTCAACAGCTCCAAGGCGTCGCGGGCGCTCGGGTCCCGGGGCGGATCGTCCAGGGCCTGGCCGACTTCCTTCACCGCGGCGAGGCGCTCTCGCGCGCCGAGCAGCCTCGCGTCGAAGCTCGACAAGGCCGCCTCCTGGTCCACGACCGAAGAGGAGCCGAGGGCCTGCAGGGCCACGTCGAGTCGGGGCGGATTCATCCGGTAGCGCCGCAGAACCACCCGATAGCGGAGCTCCTCCGCTTCGATGGCGTCCCGCCGATCGCGGAGGGATTCGTCGAGATCCACCACCCGGGTGGCGCCGGCGAGGAACGGGTCGGCGAGCTCGATCGAGAAGGCCCACCCCGGGATCGGGGTCTCGTCGCGGAGCAGCTCGACCCCGAGCTCCAGGTCCGTGACCGCCACCGGTAGATGATTTTCGATCTCCACCTGGAGCTGGATCCGATCCCAGCGCGGCGCTGCGAGTGCACCGAGGTGAGGCCCATCGATGGCGCCACGGATGGTGCGAACAGAGACCAAGCTCGGCTCGGCCGCGCCGGCGAGCAGGGCGAGCCAGAGGGCTGGTGTCCCGGTCATGAAGTTCCCATTCTAGCAATGGGAGGCGAGGCTTCGGCAGTGCATCCGAGATTTCGCCTCCGGTAGCCCTCGGATGCCATAATGACCCCGTGCTCCGACCCGGGGACGTATTGGAGCGCTATGTGCTCCTCGGCCGCCTCGCCTCCGGCGGCATGGGGGACGTCTACCTGGCCAGCAAGGCGGGCCCGCTGGGGCTGGGACCATGGGTCGCCCTGAAGCTGCTGCGGGAGGAGGTCCAAGCCGACCCCGAGTTCATCGAGATGCTCGCCGACGAGGCCAAGATCTCGATGTTCCTCGGTCACCAGAACATCGTGTCCGTCCTCGACTTCGCCGAAGTCGAGGGCGCGCATTTCCTGGTCATGGAGTTCGTGCAGGGGACCACGGCCCAGGCTTTGGCCGACGCCGTTCACGCCCGGGGAACCCGCATCGAGCTGCCGGTCGCGGTCTACGTCGGGACGCAGGTGGCCCGGGCGCTCCGGTACGCCCACGATCGCTCGGACCATCAGGGCCGTCCGCTCAACATCGTCCACCGGGACGTCACCCCCGCCAACATCCTCCTGTCCGCCGAAGGAGACGTGAAGCTGACGGACTTCGGGATCGCGCGCGCCCGGAACCGAATGCACCGCACTCAGGCCGGTGTGGTGAAGGGGAAGTTTGGTTACCTCCCGCCGGAGGCGATTCGAACCCAGCAGATGGACCGGCGGGCGGACGTCTTCTGCGCGGGCGTCAGCCTCTATCTCCTCGTCACCGGCCGCCATCCCGCTGCTGACAAGACGGCTTTCGAGGCGGTCGAGATGTACGAGGGACGGGCGGTCGAGCCCCCGAGTGCGATCGTCCCCGGGCTGCCGTCGCTCCTCGATGAGGCGATCATGCGGGCGCTGGAACCGGACCCGAACCAGCGATGGCCCAACGCGGCGGCCTGGGAGCAGGCCCTCCTGGAGGCCCTTCGGCTCCTGCCCGAGAGTCGGCGACGGGCGAACGCTTCGGGGCTGCAGGCGGTGATCGGCGAATTCGTCCCCGAGGCGAAGCAGCCGCCCTTTTCCCGGGCCCAGCTCCAGGCTGCCTGGGAGCGGGCGAAGCCGCGGCTCGCGTCCCGCCCCGGTAGCGGCACCGCCCCCACCGCTGCCCCCGGTCGCGTCGACCCTCTGGCAGGCTCCGACGACTTGGAGCTGGAGCCCGACGACTTCCCCCCCGCCGTGATGGACCGGCCAACCGACGCCAGCCCTGCCCGGTGGACAGCCCATACGAGCGTCGACCATGAGCCCTTTCTCCCGGCCGAAGAGGCGGAAGAGTCCGAAGTGCCCCTCGACGATCGGACCCTCGCCGACGGGCCGCCCTTGGAGGACGACCAGACCTGGCTGGGGAGTCTTCCCCCCGACGAGTCGATGGAGGAAGGAGTCGACGATCGAACCCTGGTCGGGGTCGTCATGCCCGCCGGCGGGGACACCAAGCCCTCGGAGGCCTCGGTGCCGGTCCGGGCCCCGGGGCCCATCCAGGCCAGGCCGGCCGTCTCCGGGCCCGACCCGGCCCGCTCGGCCGCGGGCGCGTCCGACTTCTTGCGACGCGCACG
>CAYZFR010000128.1:0-11499 GCA_964477875.1 uncultured Myxococcales bacterium | reverse complement strand
CCGCCGAAGGGCATCCAGTCCACGCGGAACGCGCTGTGGTCGTTCACCATGACCGCCATCCCGTTCAAACGACGGGACGCCGACAGCGCCGTGTCGAGATCACGGGTGAAGATCGCCGCCTGAAAGAACACGTCCGGCGCGTTTGCGCGCGCGATCGCATCGTCCAGCTCTTCGTACGTGTAAAGCGCCACCACGGGGCCAAACACCTCCTCCGTGGACACCCTGGCGTCCAAAGATGGGTTGAGCAGCACAGTCGGTGCATAGGTCGTTGCCGACAACTCATGTCCGCCGCACAGCAGCTCCGCGCCCCCCGCGATGGCTTCCTGAACCCAGGTATCCACGCGCTCCACCTCGTCGCGCCCGATCAGCGGCCCTACATCCGTGCTCGCGTCGAGTGGGTCTCCCGTCTTCAGCTCGCCCACTGCACTGACGAACTTGCCGATGAACTCCTCGGCGATGTCCGAGTGCAAGTAGACTCGCTGTACAGATACGCAGACTTGGCCGGCATGATAGAATGCACCTCGCGTAACCAGCGGTAGGCTGTCATCGATGTCTGCTGTGGCATCCACGATCACCGGAGCTACACCGCCGTGCTCCAAAACGCAGGCCGCCCCCGGGGCGAGCCTCGAGCGCAAATACCAGCCGACCTTCGCCGAGCCGATGAACGTCATGAACGAAACACGTGGGTCACTGACGAGCTTTCCGGTGACCTCGTTGTCCGTGAGCAGGAAGTGACACCAACCCTCCGGGAGCCCTGCCTCCGCCAGCATCTCGACCACGCTCCGGCAGGAGAGCGGTGTCGTCGGGGCGGGCTTGACCAGCACGGGGCAGCCGGACGCGATCGCCGTGATCACCTGGTGGACGATCAGGTTGAATGGATGGTTGAAGGCGCTGATCGCCAAGACCACGCCGCGCGGCTCCCGGTAGGTGTACGCGAACCGTTGCTGCGAGGCGGCCGTCAACCCCATCGGGATCTCGGCGCCGTGGAGCCGCGCGATCTCTGCGATCGCGACCCCCACTCCCTCGACCGCCCGGTCGATCTCGACCTTCGAGTCCTTCAACGGCTTGCCGCCTTCCCGAGCGGCCTGGCGCGTCAGCGACTCGGCTCGCTCTTCGACCAGCTCAGCGAAGCGCTTCAAAATCGCGATGCGCCGCTCTGCGCTCAGCCAAGCGCTGCGGTCCTGGTGCAGCAGATAGGCGGTCTTCAGCGCGGTGAAGGCCTCTTGCTCCGTCGTGTAGGTGAAGGTCTCGAGGTGCGCTTCGTCAAACGCGCTGTGTATCTTCAGGGTCAGCCGATTCTCTTGGCTCAAAGCATATCCTCATTTGATGGCGTCAGCCACCGGATCACAGGTTGCAGGTCATCTGTTTGAGTCGCTCGTAGAACACGGCGTGGTTTTCGGAGTAGTCCACCGGCACCTCGATGAGGTGTACGCCGCCCTCTGCAAAGGCATGACTGATTTCTTCGATGAGTTGGCCCGTACGCTCGATCCGTACGCCCCGAGCCCCGTAGCTGTTGGCATATTGGACGAAGTCCGGGTTGCCGAAGTCCAGCCCGAACGAGGGGAAGCCGACGCCGGTCTGCTTCCACTTGATCATTCCGTAGCCGTTGTCGCGCAGCACGAGCACGACCAGGTCGAGGCCGAGCCGTACGGCTGTCTCGAGCTCCTGGGAGTTCATCATGAAGCCGCCGTCGCCACAGATCGCGACGACCGCGCGCTCGGGATGCAGGAGCTTCGCGGCGATGGCCACCGGTAACCCGGCGCCCATCGTGGCGAGGGCATTGTCCAAGAGGACGGTGTTCGGCTCGTGGGCCTGGTAATTTCGAGCGAACCAGATCTTGTACATTCCATTGTCGAGCGAGAGGATCCCGTTGCTCGGCATGACCTTCCGCATATCGGCCACAATCCGCTGGGGCACGTTGGGGAAGCTGTCTTCGTCGGCCTTGTCTGCGAAGACTTCCCTCTCCACCGACGCCCGCACCCGTTCGAAGTGGTCGCACTCCCAACCGTCTGCCGGCTTGATCGCGTCCGCTAACATCCGCATGTTCGTGGCCGTGCAGCCGATAACCTCGTGCTGTGGGAAGTACACGTCGTCCATCTCGGCGGGGAAGTAAGAGATGTGGATCACCGACTTTCCCCCGCGCTGCATGATGAAAGGCGGCTTCTCGCTGACGTCATGGCCGACGTTGATGATCAGATCTGCGCGATCGATCGCGCAGTGCAGATAGTCACCCTCGGAGAGTGCGGCGGTGCCGAGGCAGCGCGGATGCCGCTCGTCTACGGCGCCTTTGCCCATCTGGGTTGAAAAGAAGTAGATGCCGGTCCGATCCACGAAGTCGCGAAGCGCCTGCGAGCTGTCGTTACGGTTGCAAGCCGACGCGATCAGCAAGAGGGGCCGCTCCGCGGCCTGAATCATCCGCACCGCCGTCTGGATCGCACGCTCGCTCGCGCCGGGCGGCAACACCGTCGTCACCTCGAAGGGTTCGCGCTCCACCGGCTCGGCGGCGATGTCCTCCGGCAGCTCCAGGTGAACCGGGCCGGGCTTCTCAGCGCAAGCGGTCCGGAAGCACTCCCGCATGAGGTTCGGGACGTTGTTGCCGTCGACCAGCTGCCGCGTAAACTTCGTGACGGGGCTCATCATGTGGACGATATCGATGATCTGAAACCGACCCTGCTTGCTGGCTCGGATGGGCTTCTGTCCGGTGATGAACAGCACGGGCATGCCGCCGAGCAACGCGTAGGCAGCGCTCGTCATGAAGTTGGTCGCGCCCGGACCGAGAGTCGAGAGGCAGACGCCGACGCGCCCGCTGAGCCGACCGACCGTCGCGGCCATGAACCCCGCGGCCTGCTCGTGTCGCGTGAGCACCAAGCCAATGCTCGAGCCGCGCAGTGACTCGAGGAGGTCGAGGTTTTCTTCGCCGGGGATGCCGAAGACGTATTCGACGCCCTCGGTCTCTAGGCATTTGACCAGCAAATCAGACGTTTTCACAGGGACTCCGACGACGACTTCACGAATTCTCCAGACAGGTACGGGTGGGAACCTGCGGACGTTACGAGCCTATCGGTGACTACTCGCGCCCAAGGCCGCTCGTGAAAAGCAAGTCATTCATTGAAAACCCCATCCATCTCATGCGCGTTGTTGAGGCGCCGCCCACGGACGGACCTTGGCCACGTCAGCCGAGACCCCGAGGGGGCCAAGTCAGGTCGAAGGGAGGAAGCGGGCCATGAGCTCGACGTGGGCGGTCTGGGGGTAGAGGTCGAAGACCCGGACCTCGTCGGCGCGCAGGCCGAGCTGGGCGAGGCGGGCGGCGTCGCGGGCGAAGGTGGCGGGGTCGCAGCTGACGTAGACCAGCCACGCTAGGCCTTCGGTCCTCAGGGCGGCTTTCACGAGTTCGGACCCGAGGCCGGTCCGTGGGGGGTTCGCGAGGAGGCCCCAGCGAGATGGCGGCCCCTGCCGGAGGTAGTTCGCGAGGCCTTCGCCGGCGTCGGCGGTCCAGACTTCGGCTCGAGGGGCGACGCGGCGGATGTGGCCGGCGGCGTCGGCGTCTCTTTCGACCGCCACGATCTCGTCGGCGACGCCGGCCAGGACCCGGGTCCAGTTCCCGGCCCCGGCGTAGAGCTCCAGCGCCCTGGGCACCGGGTCGAGCCAGTCCTCCAGCTGACCCAGCATGGCGTCGTTGCCGGCCCGGTGGGTCTGGCCAAAGGCGCCCACCGCCGCCACCCGGACGTCGCGTCGATCCGAGATCTCGACCGGGGCTCCACGGCCGACGAAGACGGCGCCGGGGACCGACAAGGCCGGTCCCCCGGAGCGGCGATGCAACCAGACCTGCGAACCATCAGTGAGGCCGTCGATTTCGTCTTCGCCTACCCCTTCTCGGGCCCAGGCCGCCCGTAGCTCGACCAATACCTTCTCGAGCGGCGCCTCCAAGATCGGGCAGCAATCTAGGGGCACCAGGGCATGGCTCCGCCGGCGCAGAAGACCGACCCCCTCGGGGCCGGCCCGCCAGCGAACCCGGCTGCGGACGCCGTAGGCCTCGCCGCGCCAGGTCGGTCCCCAGGCCCGGGGCTCGGTCCCGCCGATCCGCCGCAGGGCGCTGCGCACCGCCTCGACCTTGGCTTCGGTCTGCACCTCGGCCTGGACGTGCTGAAGGCCGCAGCCACCACACACCTCGTGGTGGGGACAGAGCGGCGCTACGCGATGGGGGCTGGGCGTCAACACCTCGAGGGTCCGGGCCCGGGCGTGACGCTTCTTCTCGGCCAAGATCTCGACCCGAACCTCTTCTTCGGGGGCGGCGCCCTCGACGAAGACGACGCGACCGCTCTTTTCCCGAGCGACCGCGTCCAGGCCCGCGAGACCAACCCCGGTCCGAAGCCGAAGCGTCTTCACCCGTCGTGGGCGCGGATGAGGGCCTCGACCCGGCGCCGCGCGTCCTCGTCGAAGTTCAAGAACTCGATCCCCATCCCGGGGGTGTGGTCACCTTGACGGTCGGCGACCCACCGAACGACGCCGTCGAGGGCGAAGGGCGCGTCACCATCGGGGAGCGTGAGCCGGATCCGGACCTTCTCTCCGACGCCGAGGGGCGCCGAGGTCTTGATGAACAGCCCGCCGCTGGAGACATTTTGGCTGTAGTCGGTGATGAAGCGTCCGACGGTGCGATAGTCCACCTTCACCTCCACCGGGAGGCGGGGTGTCTTTCGCATCTCGTCCACCGCCTCGGTATGCGATCCCGCGGGCGCGCTGACAAGCCCGGGCTCGGGGTGGACAGGGTGAGATCGCCTCGCTAGACGGCTCGGATGGACAAGGTCGTGGCCTCTGCCGACGAGGCGCTCGCAGATCTGCAGGACGGCGCTTCCGTCATGTCGAGCGGCTTCGGTCTCTGCGGAAATCCCGAAAACCTGATTCAGGCCATCCTCCGCAA
This sequence comes from uncultured Myxococcales bacterium, assembly GCA_964477875.1. Classification (GTDB taxonomy): domain Bacteria; phylum Myxococcota; class Kuafuiibacteriia; order Kuafuiibacteriales; family Kuafuiibacteriaceae; genus Kuafuiihalomonas. The sequence goes on along the minus strand of CAYZFR010000128.1, from coordinate 6,581 downwards.
GGGAACGAAGGGACTGACGATCATATCGAACAACTGCGGGACGACGGAGCACGGTCTGGGGCCGCTGCTCCACTCCCGCCAGCTCGCGAAGGCGATCGCGAGCTACGTGGGCGAGAACAAGGAGTTCGAGCGGCAGTTCCTGAGCGGCGAGATCGAGGTCGAGCTCGTCCCCCAGGGCACGCTGGCCGAGCGGATCCGGGCCGGGGGCGCGGGCATAGGAGGCTTCTACGCCCCGGCCGGCTACGGCACCAAGGCGGCCGAAGGCAAAGAGACCCGAGAGATCGACGGCAGGCACTACGTCCTCCAGATGGGGCTTCGGGCCGACTTCGCCATCGTGCGGGCCTGGAAAGCAGACCGCTGGGGCAACTGCATCTTCCGCAAGACGGCTCGCAATTTCGGCCCCATGATGTGCATGGCGGGTCGAATCACCGTCGTCGAAGCGGAAGAGATCGTCCCCCTCGGGGAGCTGGACCCCGACCACATCCACGTGCCCGGCGTCTTCGTCCAGCGCGTCCTGAAGGGAGAGCACTACGAGAAGTGGATCGAGAAGCGCACGGTCCGGACCCGGCCCGAGGCCTGAGAGCGAGAATGACGATGGCACTGACCAGAGAACAGATCGCCCAGCGCGTCGCCCAGGAGCTCGAGGACGGCATGTTCGTCAACTTGGGCATCGGCATGCCCACCCTGGTCGCCAACTACATCCCACCAGGCATGGAGGTCGTCCTCCACAGCGAAAACGGCATGCTGGGCGTCGGCCCCTTCCCTTGGGAGGGCGAAGAGGATCCCGATCTCATCAACGCCGGCAAGCAGACCGTGACCGAGGTTCCAGGCACCAGCTTCTTCGACAGCGCGACGAGCTTCGCCATGGTGCGGGGCGGCCACATCGACTTGACGATCCTCGGCGCGCTGCAGGTTTCGGCGACGGGGGACGTCGCCAACTGGATGATCCCGGGCAAGATGGTCAAGGGCATGGGCGGCGCCATGGACCTCGTCGCGGGCGCCAAGCGGGTCATCATCGCGATGGAGCACGTGTCCAAGAGCGGCGAGCCGAAGATCCTCGAGAGCTGCCGTCTGCCTTTGACCGGCCTCGGTTGCGTCGAGACCATCGTCACCGACCTCGCCTTGATCCGCGTCCAGAAAGAGGGCGGCCTCGTCCTCGAAGAACTCGCCCCCGGCGTCACCGCGGAAGAGGTCCAAGAGAAGACCGGCGCCCAGCTCGCGGCTCGAAGCCCCAAGACGATGCAGGTCTCGGACTGAGCAAGAGGGAGGACGCTCCACGGATGCCGAAGCGTCGCGGGTCGTCGGTTCTTTCAGTCGGAGCCTTCGAGGAAGTCTTTCAGGAGGGCCTCGGCCTCTTTGGACATCTTGTTGAGACCGCCCTTTTCGACCTGCTCGAGATCGGCGGTGCCGGCCGCGGCCGGGGTCTCTTCGCTCGGTCGGCCGGCGCGGGGCCCAGGACGGGTCGGAAAGGCCTCGCTCGCCAAGCCGGGCCGTTCCCGCTCGGGGGCGCCGTGGAAGCGAGCGGTGCCGAGGATGGTGTCGACGAAAACGGTGCCTCTTCTGGCCATCAAGTCGAGGTTTCGGCGCTCAGGCTCGGTCTGGACGATCACCGGACGGTCCCAGCGCCGGGCCCCTCCGTGAGAGGAGACGATCCCGCGCCCGCCGGAGGTCAGGATGACATCCACCCCGACCGGGAACGCGCGGAGCATGTTCACGAGGAGGTCGACCAGGTCGGGGTCGAAGCGGCCGCTCCGGTCCTGGTAGAGCAGCGCCAAGACATCCACCGCCTCCGAGCGCACCGGCCGCCGGAGACCGAAGCCGGTGCGGAGCTGCTGGTAGGTAGCACAGAGGCCAATGATGCGCGCCGGTAGGTCCGGTCCTCCAGGGGCTGCCTGATCGATCGAGCCGACGGGCCGGCGATGGTTCGCCAGCATCGAGATGCGGCTCGCCGCCGAGGGTCCGGCTCCCCCCTCGGCGAGCATCCGAAAGAACGCAGTTCGAACGGCCGCCTCGTCGAAGCGCCCCCGGCCGTCGGCCGGGACCGCCATGTGGTGGATGGCCGAGACCAGCCCGAGATCGAGGAGGGTCGAACGGTCCAGGCCCAGCGTGTGACCCAAGGCGATGGCCAAGCAGCAGACGTTGGCGCCGTGGCGCTCGGCGAGCCAGGTATCGCCGTCGTGGTTGGCCATCACCAGCAGGGCGCGAGGGGCCAGCGTCGCGACCTCGACCAAATCCTGCACCGTGCGCGATAAACGGAGCGGACGCAGGTCGCCGGTCGAGATGCCTTCTTGCTCGTCGCTGAAGCGCTTGAAGTGCTCCCGGAGACCGATCAAGAGCTTGGCGTACACTCGGATGGCTCGCTCTTCGGGATCGATGAGGGCCGGCCCACGAACCCCGTCGTCCTTGAAGGTCTGGGGCCCCAGCAAGCTGACCTGCGATCGAGCTCGGGTCGCCTCGTCTACCGGACCGCTCGCCCGGAGCAGGTCGAGCAGGCTGCGAGAGGACTCGTAGTTGGGAGGGTGTTCGACCACCAGACCCCCGAGCTTCTTGTTTTCCAGGGCCGAGCGAAGGCTACGGACGACCGCCATGCTCGAGGGATCGAGGCGGAGTCGCGCGTCGTTGAGCAAGGTCGTCTCGCCGACGAAGACGAGCCGGAAGCCACCCGTCGCGGCGTGGAGAGCTCGACTCGACTCGTGGATCGTGCGCACCGCCTGCTCGAAGGCCTTGTTCGACTCCGAATGAATCCGCGCCGTCCGCAGGCCCATGAAGAGCGCCGACACGAAGTTCTTGGACAGCTCGTTGAGCCGCTCCGAGACGGCGCCGCTCACTGTTCGCCCCCCCCCATCCCCAGCAGAGCCTGCCGAGCCGCGTCTCGTACGCCCCGGTTTCGAAGCCTCATCACGCCCTTGAGCGCGACCACCGCATCGGGGTGTCGTATCTGCCCAAGCGCCTTCACCGCCGCCAGCGCCGACTCCTCAGCCCCTCTTTTGGGCATCCAGCCCTCGGCCCGGGTCGTCAACGGCTCCAGGTAGGGGATGGCGTCGCGCCCGAGGGCCGCCGCCACCGACAGCGTGAGGGCTTGCTTCACGGTGGGCGACTCCTCGTCGAAGTCAGGGCGCTCGCAGGCGTTGGCAAGCGCACGACAGGCCGCCTCGTCCCCGCGTTGACTCAGCGTCTCGGCCGCCGCCACCCGGACCCGCGACTCCTCGTCCCGGAGCATGTCGATCACGACCGCGCTCGCGATGTCTTCGGGGACCCGGTCGATCTCCTTCAGGAGCTCGAGCCTCACCTGGGGCTTGGGGTGGCGTTGAATGTCACGAAGGATGTGGCGGTTTCGGAGCTGATCCAAGCGGCTGAGCAGATAGATCCCCTCCCGGGCCACGTAGCCTTGCTCGTTGCGGAGGAGAGCCTCGGCCTCCCGCTGCACGTCTCCCCCGAGATCCACCGCGAGGTCGGCGAAGCGGCGCCGCAGGCCCGGCTGGCGAAACAAACCGAGGGCCCCGACCAGGCTCCGGGCAGCGCGGCTCCCGCAGGCTCGGAAAAAAGACGCCACCTCGGCTTCCCGGGTGGGGTCCGCCTCGCAGATCGCGCTCACCTGCCGGAGGCGAACGTCGGAGACCGCCTGCTCCATCCACGCTCCCACCTCCCGGGCTCGATCCCTAATGGCGCGCACCGCGATGACAATGTCGGTCGCCAGCTCCAGATCGCCCTCGGCCAAAGACCCGTCGAACAACTCCAGCAGCGACTCGAAACCAGACTGGGCGTCCTCCTCCGAGGCCTCGGCGAGCATCCCGACGATGTCCCGCACCATCCGGCGGCCGGGCGTCTCGGGATCGATGTGGCTCTTGAGCCGGCCGGCGTAGGCGGGCAGATCGGGGAGCTGGGTCATCGGCCGGAAACCAGGGGCCATGTCGTCCAGTCCTCCGAGCGCCTCGGCCAACACCTTGGCCGCCTCTTCGCTCGCGTCCAGGTGGATGCCATGAAAGACCGAGCCCTCGGGGGCCGCGCCGTAGAGGCTGCGTACCACCGCCTCGACCTGCTGCTCCTGGGCGCCCTCTTCCGCCGCGTCAGTGACGTGGACGTCGACCGTGACATAGCGGATGTGCTCCAGCTCCCGCCGCCACAGGTGGGCGACGATGTCGTCCTCGAGGGTGCGGCCGCCCCGGCCGGCGTGCAAGGCCTCGACGAGGACGCTCAGCTCCTCCCGGGTCAGGCCCTGGAGGAGATCGAGCTTTCGGACGCCGTCTCGATGGAGGAGAAAGGGGACGTCGTCCTGATCGGGAGGATTTTCGAGGACGGGAACCTGCTCGAAGAGCAGGGCGTCGGGCCGAACCGTCAACGAGAGCTCCCGGAGCTGGCGGAAGACGAGGCGGGCGTTCTTCCACAGGTCGGCCTCCATCAGCTGAAGCGCCTCGTTGTTGGCGGCGTACAGACCGCGGGCCCGGATGCTTCGGGCGAGCGCAGTCAGGAAACGCTCCACGTCCTTGGCGATCGCGGGGGCCGCCTGCATCCTTCCTCCCTAGCCTCTGGGCCCGGCGTTAAGGAAGTCCGGGCTCGGCGCCCCCCTAAACTCGACCTATCCATGGCGACATGCCTAGGCTTGGGCGCCGTGCGTGTCCGAACGCCCCTCATGCTCGGCTGGGTCATGGCCTCCCTGGGCTGTCCCAGCGAGCCGACCACGCCCGACCGACCTGCCCAGCTGGAGGAGCCCCTCGTGCTCGAAGGCTGGCCAGGTCCTCTGCGACCCGTCCTCGACCCCAAGGAAGGCGTGGTGGTGCGGCTACGGGCCGAACCCCGGCCCGACGCCGAGGCGACCGCGAAGTGCGTCCTCCCGCCGACGGCCCCCGTAAACTGGAGCCGCTCTCGGGTCCGGGTGGACCGACCAGGCATCTTGCGCGCCAACTCCGAGGTCAGCCTGAGCGCGGTCGGCTTCGAGAAGCTCGAGGGGTTGAAGCCCGAGGACGTGGCCGACTTTGGTCCCAACCTGAAGCTCAAAGCGGGCGAAGGCCGGGTGATGATGGTCCGCTTCGGCGGCCGCTGTTTGCTCGAGGACGGAAAGGGATGGCAGGCCGTCGATTGCTCCAGTCCTCGGGTGGAGTTTGTGCATCCACCGGTGCAGAGCTGGTGGCTAGAGATGGGCTGCTCGAACGGCGAAGGCTGGTTCCAGGTCGACGAGGCGAAGTTCGAGATCGAACACTACCTGGAGTGACGCCGCCCTCGGGTCTGGTTCCGCCGCCGCTCCCGGAGTTCCTGCCGCTTTTCCGGGCTCAAGCTCCGCCACCGGCGAATCTTCTGCCGGAGCGCCTTACGTTGCTCCGGGGGCATGCTGCGAATCCGCCGAGCCGCCTCCCTCAAGGCCTTCCGCTTTTCGGGGGGCAGCTCGCGGAAACGCTGCACACGCTCCCGGAGCTCGGCCCGCTGGCGCGGGCTCGCCGCCCGATAGCGCCGGAAGGCGGCCCGGATCCTCGCCCGTTCGTCGGCGCGCATGGCCCGGAATCGCTGGGCCGCCTCCATGATCTCGGCCCGCTGCTCGGGTGGCATGGCCCGAAGCCGCTCCAGTCGGGCCCGCAGCTCGGCCTTGCGCTGAGGAGAGAGCTGGCGGACGCGCTCGACGTTCTCGGCCTTCGGCGGCGCCTCGGGCGTCTGGGCCCCTGCCGGCCGGCTCGAAGAGGCGAGCCCCCAGCCCAAAAGGCCCAGCAGGATGGCAACCCTCATGGCGCCTCCTCCGCGGCTTCGACGACCAGCAGGTCCTCCAATGTGTCCAGGGACTGGAGGAGACGCCAGTCCTCGAGCACGTCCAGATGCCGGGCCAGCGCCAGATCTTCGGCCGTCATCCCAGCGGTGCTGGTCGCCACCCCGGCCGCGGCGGTGGAGCTGTCGGTCTGAAGAAGGAAGACGAGCAGCCATGGCGCGGTCACCCCTCACTCCCGTCCAGGCTCTCGATGACGTCGAGGTCGGCGTAGACGTCGACCAGCTCCGCCGCCTCCAGATCGTCGTACAGCTCCAGCTCGGCCAGCATCTCCAGCTCCCCGGGGGGCGGCGCCTTCGACACCGGAGGCGCGGCGGCGACGACCACCGCCACCCCCATGGCCGCCGCGAGGCTGGGGGCGGCCCAGGCCCACGAGGACCAGGATCGCGCGTCCAGGGCGTCGAGTCGCGCCCGCATCCGGGCGTCGAAGCTCGGCGAAGGCTCGACGGCCTCGGCCGGCAGGAGCCGCCAGATGGCAGAAGTCTCCTCGACCGCCGCTCGACAGTGGGCACAGGCGGCCAGGTGGGCCTCGGCCTGCGCGTCGAGGGGGCCGTCGACCCGCTTCATCAGCTGTTCATCGGTGAGGTGCATGTCATCTCCTGGTGTGAGCGGACCTCCGCTCGCAGCGCCTCCAAGGCGCGGTGGATCAACGATTTGGTGGACGAGACCGAGACCTGAAGCGCCTGCGCGATCTCGTCGTGGCTCAGGCCCTCGAAGCGGCACATCACGAACGCGGCCCGTTGCTTGTCGGGGAGACCCTGGAGCCGCGCCTGCAGTCGGGCCGACAGGCGGGCGCCCTCCAGCGCGTCCTCGGGGCTCGTCGCGACGGCGG
>CAYZFR010000127.1:0-11502 GCA_964477875.1 uncultured Myxococcales bacterium | reverse complement strand
CCGACACCGACTATGTCTCGACGCCGAGCGAATTCGGGGCTTGGCTCGACGCCGTGGGCGACTCGAATCTCCGCATCAAAATCCAGGTCTCCGCGCGAGGGCGGACATCATGAACATCGTCCGGGCAGGCGCGATCGGGATCCTGACCTTGCTCACCGCTGGCGCCATGGTGGCGCCGCCCGCCCCCGACACGATGTCCTTGGTGTGGGATCTCGTCTTCTTTCGAGGGCCGGACCCCTGGGTCGACGCCGCCTTCCAGCTCATGGGCGTGTGGCCCATGCTCTACGCTCGGGTCCTGCTTTCGGGAACCGGCCGCGCATGGGTTCCGAAGCTCCTTGTCTTCGCAGGCTTTGGGATCGGCGCCTTCGCGCTGATGCCGGCCGTCGCTACTCGTCGCTTTGGCGCCAGCACCGAAGAGGACCCGAAGTGGGTCCGCTTCTGTTGCCGTTCGCCATGGGTCGGCGCTCTGATCGCGGCAGCCGGCTTCGGACTACTGACCTACGGGCTGATCTTCGGAGACGCCGAAGCCGCGCTTCGCGCTTGGCGAAGTCACGGCTTCATCTGGACCTTCGGCCTCGACTTTTGCGCCCTGACCGCCGGCTTCTTTCTCCTGCTGTACGGCGAGCGGCGGGCGGTGAATTAGCCTCGCGTCAGGCCACCTCGAACTCTTCGACCGAGAAGTCCATCACCGGTGCTTTGCCGGCCTTGATCTGGGCCGCGTAGACCTCGCGCTCCGGCAACACCACGTCGAAGAAGAAGCGCGCCGTCTTCAGCTTCGTCTCCGCCTGGGGGCCGCCCTTCTTCACGGCGTGGGTGGCCTGTCGCAGCCAGCTGAAGGCCATCGCGGTCATGGCGAAGAGGTTGAGGTAGGCCGAAGCGACCGCCCCCGCCACCTCGGCGTCGGCCGTGGCCGTCTGGGCCAGCTCCATCGTGAGCTCGTTCAGCTGCTTCGACGCCGCCTTCATCCCCTTCACGAAAGGCTCGAGCCGAGCCTCCCCGGAGGCGGCGCGGATGGCCTCGGTGACCTCGCCCGCGAAGACCTGCATCAGGCGGCCGCCGTGCAGGGGCAGCTTCCGGCCCACCAGGTCCAGCGCCTGGATGTGATTGGTGCCCTCGTAGATCATGGCGATGCGCATGTCGCGCAGGTACTGCTCGATGGACCAATCGGTGGTGTAGCCCGCACCACCGCAGACCTGGAGCGCCTCGCTCACGTTGTCGAAACCTCGCTCTGTGAAGTAACTCTTGATGATCGGCGTCAGCAACGAAACGAGATCGTCTGCCTTCTGTCGCACTCCTTCGTCCGGATGGTCGATGCTCTTGTCGAGCTCGATGGAGACATAGACACCCAATCCTCGCATGCCTTCGGTGGTGGCCTTCACGTTCATGAGCATCCGACGCACGTCGGGGTGGACGAGGATGTTGTCGGCGGCGGCATCCGGATCCCGCTTGGCGGGATCGAGGGCCCGGCTCTGCCGGCGATCCTTCGCGAACTCCAGCGCCGTTTGGTACGCGATCTCGCCCAGCGCGACGCCCTCCAGCCCCACGAACAGCCGCGCCCGGTTCATCATGACGAACATCGACCGCATGCCCTTGTGGGGCTCGCCGACCAGATAGCCCTTGGCACCGTCCATCTCCATGACGCAGGTCGGTGAGGCCTTTATCCCCATCTTGTGCTCGAGCCCCACGCACTTGATGTGGTTGGGCTCGCCTTCGATCAACTTCGGAACCAAGAAGACGCTGATACCCTTGATGCCGGGGGGCGCGTCGGGGAGTCGGGCGAGCACGAAGTGGACGACGTTCTCGGCCATATCGTGGTCACCAAAGGTGATCCAAATCTTCGTTCCCGACAGCCGGTAGTGGTCAGCTTCGGGCTCGGCCTTGGTGCGGATGAGGCCGAGGTCGGTGCCGCACTGAGGCTCGGTCAAGCACATGGTGCCCGACCACTCACCGCTCACGAGCTTCGGAAGGTAGTACGCCTTCTGCTCCTCGTTTCCGTGGGCCTCGATGGCCTCGACGAGGCCGAAGGTCAGGCCCGGACACATCGAGAAGCTCTTGTTGCAGGCGGTCATCATCTCGGAGACCAGGGCGGCCAGGGTCGCCGGAGCGCCGCCACCACCGTGCTCCTCCGGACCGGGCAGGGAGATGTAGCCGTTTTGGACCGCCGCCTCGTAGGCGGCCTTGAAGCCGTCCGGCATCATCACCTTGCCGCTCTCCGGATCCCACTGAAGACCTTTCTCGTCTCCGAGGCGGTTCAAAGGGAGCAGGGTCTCGCGCATGAAGGTCCCCGTCTGCTCCAGGAGAGCGCCCGTGGTCTCCAGATCATAGGCGGAGAAGCGCTCGATGGCGGCGACTTCGTCGTAGCCGAAGGCCTCCAGGTTGAAGCGCATGTCGGCGACGGGGGCTTTGTAGACTTGCATTCTCTCTCCTCGCTTTTTCTCGCCATCTCGTTGAATGACGAGTCAATCGAGCCTAACGCACCGCGCCAGGAGTCCGCAACGTCTCTAGAAACGAAATTCGACGGCGAGGGCTCGATCATCCGCACTCGCGGTCACCCTGCCCCGCTCCGTAATGTCCAGACGGTCCTTGCCCCGGTACAGCCCCGAATACAGCCCCAGGCGCCGAGGCCCGTAGTCCGATGGGACTCGAATGGAGAAGCGATCTCGAATGATCTCGCCCTCCTGCCACACCCCGGTCGGGTATCGGCCCCGGGCCGGCCAGTGGTCGCCATGAATGCGGCGGGCCTCGGCCCCGCCGAGCGCGTCCCCGTGGATGAAGACCTTGACGTCTCGGGCGAATGGACGGGCGACCCGCCAGAAGTACTCGAGCTGGACCTCGTCGCCAGGCTTGGGCTCGGGTGGGGTCGTTCGGGTCGCCGCCAGTTCGATGGCGCCCTCGAAGACGGTCCCGACGGGCTCGGCGTCTTCGGGCACGGCCTCCAGGATGACTTCGCCGGCGAGCCCGCTGCGATCGAAGCTCTCTCGGCGCTCCTTGACGGACTTCGGGTTCGGAAGGCAGGCGGCGAGGAGGACCGCGCCCAACAGGCGCCCGCTCCTCACAGCTGCAACGCCGCCAAGTCCGGCATCAAGATGATCTCCAAGCGGCGATTCTGCTGCCGGCCCTCAGGCGTCTCGTTGGAGGCGATCGGATCGTACTCTCCGTAGCCCGCCGCCGCCAGCTGCTCTGGCGGCACGCCCTCGTCGATCATCAGCTGCACGACCGCGTTGGCCCGGGCGGTCGACAAGTACCAGTTGTTCCGGAACCGCGCCCCGCGCCGGAGGGGAACGTCGTCGGTGTGGCCGGCGACCAGATACTCGCGGTCGCCGCCCACTTCGAGCAGCACCCGCGCCACCTCCTTCAGCGCTTCGACGCCTCCTTTTTTCAAGTTCGGGGAGCCCGAGGGGAAGAGGATCTCGTCGGGCAGCTTCAGCATCATGCGCCCGTCCCGCCGGACCACCGCGAGCTGGCCGGCGTCGATCATCGACTGAAGCTTCTCGGTGAGAGCCTTGAACTGAGCCTTCTCGGCCTCGGCGCGGGCCCGGAGCCTTCTGAGCTGCTCGACCTCGGCCGTCGTGGCCGCCAGCTTGGTCTTGGTCGTCGCCAGCTGGGTGGCTCGCTGCCCAAGCTCCTGTCGGACCTGCGCCAGGTCGCCGCCCATCTCTTCGACTTTTCCCTCCAGCCCCGCGATCACCTGGTTCTGCCGGGCGATCTCGGTCTGGGCCCGCTCGAGCTCTCGGTTCCAACCGACGAGCTGGGCGTCGAGTTTTTGCTGAACCTCCTGGGACGACGCGCCGCAACCCGCCGTGAGGAGCAAGACAGTCAGGAGCCTTTTCATCCCGCCTGTGTGGCCGACACCGAGCCCCCTGACAAGCGCTGGCTCAAGGCTCGGGTCGCAGCAGGCGCTCGAGGGCGCGGCCGGCGTCGAAGCTCGGCCCCACCATGCCGTCCAGGCTCCGGATCCCGGTCTGATTCAGCCGCAGCTGGGCCGCAAGCAGCCGCTCGTGGAGGTGAAGGCCCATGGCGCTCACCGTCTCGGCCTCCGCCCAGCTTCCCCGGCGGACGAGCCCGCCGTCCGGAGACTCGAGCGTCCAGCCCTCCTTCGACAGGCTGAGCTCGAAGCCCCAGTCCACCATTCGAAAGCGGGGCGACTCTCGGAGACGGTCCGCGACCTCGGCCAGCGCGCTGGTCGCCCGGATTCGGACCGGCAGGGCCACGTCGAGCCGCCGGTACAGGCAGGGATCGACGCCGAGCGCCCGGACGTGGCCCGACCGCGCCTCGGACCACCGGCCCTGGGCTTCGTCCGCCTGGGCGCTGCGCAGCGCGGCGCGCGCCCGCATCAGCGCCAGCTCCACAGGGAGACCCTCCTCGGCTGCCGCCGCCTCTCGCCCGGCTGCTGCCCAGTCCCCGCGAACAGCGTGGGCTTCGGCCCGAAACAGGGCGAAGATCGGGCGGGCGAGCTCAGGGTCGAGGGTCTCGTCGGCTTCGGCCTCCGCGACCGTCCGCAGGGCGACGCCAGGACCGACGACCTCCACCGCGTCGAAGTCCAGCCACTCCGGCCCCTCCAGCGAGCCCGGCACTTCGGGCCGAAAGGTCGAATAGAGCCGCTCCCGCCGACTCAAGACGTCCCTCGCCACCCGCCCCGCTCGCCACGCGCTCCAGCGCAGCGCGACCGCCTTCGCCCACGCCCTCAAGCCGGCGCCCGTCCAGCCCTGCAGCGCCGCCTCCTCCTCTTTGGCCGCCGCCAGCGCGAGCTTGGCAGCCCGGTCTACCAAGGCTGCCCCGCCCAGCGACTGGTCGGAAGCAGCGGAGGAGGTACCTTTGCGATCCGGCCGCCGCAGGGCTCGGTCGGTGCGCCGCTCGGCTTCTTCGAGCCGTCCCGCCACCAGCAAGACGGTGGCGAGGATCATCTCGGTCTCCGCGTCGTCCTGCTGCGCATACTGGGCTCCGGGGCGGCGACGCCGATAGGGGCCCACCTCGGACAGCGCCGCAATGGACTCCACGATTCGACCCTGCCGCAGGTACAAGCTGGTCAGGCGACCGTAGGGGCTGACCGAGCCCTCAGGCGGACGCCGGGCCGCTTCCAGGTAGAGACGCTCGGCTTCTCGAAAGCGCATGAGCTCCTCCGCCGCCGCCCCCGCGTTCGTCATCTCGACCGCGCCGTCGCTGTCGTCGTCCTCCCATGGGAGGGCCGAGGCGATGCAAGCCTTGTAAGCTGCCTTGCGGTGGCGCTGCTCGCTCTCGATGGCGCACATGGCGGTACGACCCACCGAACGAAGAAAAGCGCGCTCGCTCTCGATGCCCCTCTGCGCCACCGCCCGGGCCTCGTCGAATCGCTCCAGCTTCATGAGCGGCCACGCCTTGAGCGGCCCGTAGTCGACTCCGGTCCGCTCTCGAAGCTCGTCGACCGTCGCGATCTTGCCCTCGTGCGCGTCCATCTCGCCCTGGACGTGGATGAGCTCCAAGAGAATGAGGCGCAGGAGGGGCTGCATCTTTGGCCCCGGCGTGCCGCCGTGGCGGTCCGTGAAGAGGCGGTTCGCAGTCTCTAGCTGAAAGCGCGCCTTCGGCAGGTTGCCCTCTCCCATGTGCAAGGACATGCCCATCAGGTAGTGGGCCCGGATCGAATCAGGGTCCCGAGCCAGGGCGCGATCGGCCAGACGTCGAAGAGAGGCAAAGCTGCCCTCGTCGAGCCGGCAAAAGCCCGCCTGCTCCAGGCGCGTCCCGCCGAAGAACTCGGCCCCCGCGCAGTCGGCGGCCAAGGACGGCTCTCCGTCCGCCATCGCGGGCGCCAGAGGCTGGTCTCGATTCTCGAGATCGAGGGGTTGGGCCAGCAGCAGGCCGAGCAGCAGGCTCAAGACGCCTCCATCAAGGCCCTCCGCGCGAGCCGCTCCAAGGCCGGTTCCATGGCTTGCCGCAAGACCTCGTCCAGCTCTACGCCTCCGGCGGTCTCCATCCGGTGAGCGAAGATGAAGGGCAGGAGCGACTCCAGGTCTTCGCTCCGTATGTGGGTTCGACCGTGCATCAAGGCCCTGGCCTTCAGGGCCGGCACCGCCAGGACGAGGCTGCGGGTCGAGACGCCCTGGAGGGTTCTCTCGTCCGCACGCAGTCGCTGGGCGCAGTCAACCAGGGTCTCGTGAACCGCTTCGTGGACGAAGACGGCGTCGGCCTGCCGCCGAAGGGCGAGGACGCTGCTTCGTGGCACCGGCTCGACCTCGGGGCCTGCGCGCCGGGCCGCGATGCTTCGAAGGACCTCCATTTCCGAAGCCGGGTCGAGGTGGGTCATCCGAATCTTGAACAGGAAGCGGTCGAGCTGGGCGACCGGAAGGGGATAGGTCCCAGCCAGGTCGAGGGGGTTTTGGGTGGCGACGACGAAGAAGATCTCGTCCAGGGGCCGGGTGGCGTCGTCGACCGTGACCTGCTTTTCGGCCATCGCCTCTAGCAAGGCAGCCTGCACCTTGGGCGAGGTCCGGTTGATCTCGTCGGCCAGCACCACGTGGGCGAAGATCGGACCGGGACGAAAGTGAAATCGCCCGTCCTCCCGGGAGAAGACGCTGGTTCCGGTCACGTCCGAGGGAAGGAGATCGGGCGTGAACTGGATCCGGCGAAAGCTCCGGATCTCGCCTCCGTCGGACCGATCGTCGCGGATGGCCTCGCCCAGCGCCTTGGCCAGGGTCGTCTTGCCCGAACCAGGGAAGTCCTCCAGGAGCACGTGTCCATCCGCCACCAGCGCGATGAGCACCAAGTCGATCACGGGGTCCCGCCCGATCACCGCGCTCTTCAAGCGCGCCCGGAGGCGCTCGAACGTCTGCTCGGCCTCGCCGAGCTCCCCATCGGTCAAACTCATCGCACCCTCATCCAACACCAAATCTCGAGCGGGCCCAGCCATCGGCGCCAGCGGGGCGCCGCGCTCCTCGCCTCCACCCACACGTCCCGGGCCGCCTGCCGAAGCCGCGGCCCCGCGCTCCGGGGCGCCCCGGCGTCGGAGAGCGCCACCGCCAGGAAACGATGGGTGAGCGGGCGCAAGGACGGAACCGCCGGCGCCAAGCGCTCCGCGAAGCTCTCCCAGGACTCACCGGCCCGCCGCCGGTGACCGAGGCAAGCCAGATTGTCGAGGACGGCGCGGTAGGTCAGGCCCAGACGCCGCTCCTCCGCCGCCCAGTAAGGCGCCAGCTGTCGGGTCACGCGAACGAGCAGGAGATACAGCAGCATGCCCGACAGCGCCGCGCCCAAAGCGATGGGCACATTTCGAAGCCAGCCCAAGGAAGGGGGCGGCCGCGCCGGCTCGAAGCGCCCTTCGTCTCGGGCCATCTCGCCCAGGAGCTGCTGCAGGTCGACGGGCGGAGGTTCGCTCTCTTCGACTTCCGACTCTTCGGGCACCACTTCGATCGGGACCCAGCCGACTCCCTCCAGCCTGATCTCGGCCCAGGCGTGGGCGTCGGTCCCGGCGATGAGCAGGGCCGAGCCTTGGCCTCGACGCCGCGCAGGGACGGCGTAGCCCGTGCTCACCCGGGCTGGGATCCCGAGGGACCGCGCCAGGAGGGCCAGGGCGTGAGCGTTGTGAACGCAGTACCCGAAGCGTCGCTCCCCGTCTTCCGGGAACAGAAAGGCAGCGGTCGGATCGTCTTCATCCTCGTAGCGGAAGCGAAAGGAGTAGGTCGTGGTGTCTTCGAGGTGGGCCCGGAGCATCAAGGCCTTGGCATAGGGGTCGTCTCCGAACTCGGGACGGAGCTCGGAGGCGATCTCGGTCGCGAGCTCCAGATAGCGCGGGTCGTCGGGCGCCTCGGTATAGCGCTGCCAGGTGTCGGCGTCCCAGTCGTCTCGTCCCGCCTGGCGGTCGAACAGGTCCTCGGCGGGTCCGGTCAGATGCTCGGACAGGACGTGCACCATCCTCGAGAAACGCACCGGGGCCGGATTCGGGCGACTGCTGAAGGAGACCGGATCGGTGAGACCGAGCGGCCGGGCCAGGTCGGCGAGATAGGCTACGTCGGTCGCCACCGAGGTCCTCGACTCGCCGCCCTCCGGTCGCTCCAAGCTGACGGCGCCCTCGGTCGGAAAGCGGGTCGATACCCCTTCATCCATGCCCGGAGGGCCCTCCACCAGCCGGACCCCATTGAAGAGCGAGAACACGCCGGACCGAAAATAGTAGTAGCCCTCGAGGGGCTGGACGTCTCGGTGAAAGACCACCACCGCCACCGAGCGCTGATTGCGCGGCGACGTGTAGTCCTCGGGCTGAGGCTCTCGGCCCCCGCCGCCGCCTTCACCGCCCTTCTCGGCTTCGGCCTCGGCCCCTGGACCCGCAGGCTCCAGGAGCTCGCCCACCGTAGGATGGCTGGACAAACCGAAGGCGACGGCGACGAACAGAAGCGCCAGGGCGAGGGCTGCCGCGCCCTGAGCTCGGGAGCCGGTGCGAAGCCAGGCCCCGAGCACCAGGAGGCCAGCCAGGGCGCCGGCTCCGGCGAAGGCGAAGATGGGATCGACGCCGCGGCTATAGAACCAGTCCGAGAGCTCCAGAGGTCGGGCGATCATCCCGTCTCGGTGGGACAAGAGGGTCGAGGTGACCGCCGCGATGATGGTCGCCGCCTGGGCCAGGGCGCCGAGACCCGAGACCCAGCGCTTCGACGCGCCCACCCAGGCCTCCAGGACGGTGCTCGCGCCGAGCCCGAGGGCGAACAGGACGAGCACGTCGGCCGCCAGCATCACCGCCGGCGGTCCGAACAAGGTCGAGGTCCACGTCCAACGCCCGAGCAAGTGGCCCAAAAGCCCGCCTAGCCCCATGGCCGCCACGCCCAGCAAAGCCACCCAGTGGCTGCGGATGGGCCGGGTAGCGCGGCTCAGCGGTATCGCGAGGAGGCCCCCCAAGCCGGCCGCCAAGACGCCGTGGAACGGGACCCAGGTGGCCGCGAACAGGGCCCAGCTGACGGCGAGCAAGCCCCCCCGAAGGGCCGACCCTCGCCTCATGCCGCCCTCCGTCCGGTGCGTCGATCCAAGAAGGCCATCGGGCGACCGGTCAGGGCGCGCTGGAGCTGTCGCTGATCGTCGGCTTGGCCGAGGACGAGCGGGGAGTCGGTCGGTTCATACAACCAGCGAGATCGAGGCCCCGCGGCCCCATCGCTCACTACCCAGATCACCGCGTTTCGGTTTCGCAGAGCGCCGCGCGCGGGGGCCAACCAGGGTCCCGGGGCCGGCGGGGCGAGCACGATCAGGCGCGCATCACCGGCGCAGGAGACGAAGCGCGGGAGACCGCTCCCGGGCGCCTCGTCCGACCTCGCCGAGGCTTCGATGGCCCGCAGAGCCTCGTCACGGGACTCGATGGGGCCGGGAGCGGCGTCACAGCCGAAGGCCCATTCCGCCCCCAAGCGGCGCCGATGGATCAGCTCGGCCGCCACGCCGGCCGCCGCCTCGTCTTCTCCCGCATTGATCAGGTACAAGGCCCAGCGGACCCGGGGGTCACCCGCGGCCTCCGGCGTTCGAACCATCAGCTCGCCGGTCCGAGCGTAGACCTTCCACAGCAGCCATCGCGGAGGGTCGCCGGCGGCGTAGGGGCGCATGTCCACCCGGTCCCCGCTCCGCATCCCTCGCGGGTGAGAGACCGCTTCCCCCGTGGTCACCGCCTGCAGGTCGGGCAGCTCGAACGCGGGCCCCGACCATGGCGCGACTTCGACGGCTCGGGACTCCCGATGAC
The DNA here is from genome assembly GCA_964477875.1 of uncultured Myxococcales bacterium. Taxonomy (GTDB): domain Bacteria; phylum Myxococcota; class Kuafuiibacteriia; order Kuafuiibacteriales; family Kuafuiibacteriaceae; genus Kuafuiihalomonas. The sequence continues at coordinate 1,826 of CAYZFR010000127.1, read as the reverse complement.
GGAAGGTCACTCGGGCCAGACCAAAGACGGATTCGACGGAGAAGTCGCGGTCGACCTCCGACCACCGGCCCCGGCGCCGGGCCCGCAGCATTTCGGTTCGCCAACCGTCCTGATCTTGCCACTCGGCCCGCACGCGGTCGTCGGACCACTCTGCGTCGATGCGGACGCCTAGCCAGTAGCCGAAACGCGGCATCCGAAGTCCCGTGCTGCGGCCACGCTCCGCCTGCATGCGAAGCGCTTCGGTGGGAGGCGTGCGTCCCTGGAGCCAGCGCCGAGCCCGCCATGCGGCCCACGAGACGGCCAAGCTGCTCTGGACGACGGCCAACGCCACCGCGGCCATGGCGACCCGAACCACGTAATCCTCGCGAGGCCAGGCGTAGAGGCGAAAAACGAGGAGGCTGCCGAGCAAAGCCCCCAACCCTAGAAGGCTGAGAGGCGTCCGGGCCAAGATGCCGAACGTGAGGGCTCGGAGGCGCGCCAGCACCGCTTCAGCCTATGCGACCCGGCCGACTACTTGATCTTCTTTTCGACGAACTTCACGTGCTTGCGGACTTTGGGGTCGTACTTCATGAGCTCGAGCTTTTGGGTCATCGTCCGGCGGTTCTTGTCGGTGACGTAGAAGGTCCCCGTACCCGCCGTGGACTCCAGCTTGATCAGCTCTCGGCCGGTCTTCGCCATGGTCGGCTGGCCGTACGACCAGACCCCCCGGAAATCAAGCCCCGTCGCACTTCCCGATCCCTCACAGTGAGCGGGCCAGCCGCACAATGGGCCTTTGGCGAGGCTTCCGGAGCTCCCCGACACAGGTCCCCTTCTCGGCGCGTTCCGAGGCCCACAGGATCCCACCGGTCCACTCGGCCCCGAGGGCCAGGTCGGCGGCACGCTCGCTCGCCCCTCGCATGGCGACGAAGCGCTTGCCGAGGAGCTGGGCGTTGGCCCGACAGGAGTCGGGTTGAACCCCAGCGAAGAGATGCTCGAGGGCACCGGGCCAGGCCGGGAGGGCGCTGGCGTCGAGGATGGCGTCGAGCTCGCTGCTCAGGGCGAGTCGGGCCGCCGCCCCTGCCAGTCCCTCGAGCCCGACCTGAACGCCCAGCGTTCGCTCGCCCACAGGCCCGGGTGGACCAGGATGGTCGCTTCGCTCCAACCACTGCCGGGTCTGGGCCGCGGTGCGGACCTGGCGTTGATAGGCCTCCACCAGGACATCGGAGCCCAGGGGCCGGGTCAGCCAAAGCCTGTGGCCGGGCCGAGGGAGCTTGCTCGGCTTGGGCCGGGGCTGGGCCTGGACGGCCAGGGTCGCCAACAAGGCCCCTGCCTGGCCGAGCTCGAACTCGTAGGGAAGCTTCACCCGCTCGAGGAGGTCCTCGACGCCCCGACGAAAGGCATTGATCCAGGCCCGCCGACCGGTCTCGGGACAGTCGAGGCGGACGTGAAGGCCCGAGGGCCTTCGCTGCTCGGCTCGCGCCGCCTCCAGCGCCCGCACCACCGAAAGCCGACCCCAGGTATCCACCTGCTCGACGATCGGCGGCAGCCGGATCAACAGCGGCGTGGCCTCGCAGCCTCGAGGGACCGCCCGGGGCGGCCCGAACTTGGGCGGCGCGCTTCGCCACTGGGCCTCCAGGGGCAGGCGAACCCGGCTCACCGGCTTCGGCTCCACGCCCGAAGCAGGGCAGCGGTGCAAGGCGCTCGGTCCAGCTCCGGGCTGGTGCTGAGGCGCTCCAGATCTGCCGGCTCGTCGACGTCCCAGCCCACATCCAGCTCGACCCAATCCGCCCCTGCTGCGCGTCCTCGGCCACGTGAAGCCGCGCCACGGTCACGCCGGGGTCGGCGAG
>CAYZFR010000126.1:0-11517 GCA_964477875.1 uncultured Myxococcales bacterium | reverse complement strand
TCCGGACCCCAAGCATCCGGTGGACCTGGGAATCGAGCTCGTCCCCCTGGCTCCGTTCCCAGGCGGCCCGGAGGTCGTCCACGCCGGTCGGATCTTCCCCGTCGAGCCGCAGCCTCCCCCGCAGGGTGAGCGCCTCGGGCGCGTCCGGATGGGCCCGCAAGGCTTGCTCGACCTGCTCCATGGCCCGTGGGATCTTGCGCTGCGCCCGCAGGATCCGCGCCATGAGCAGGCGGGCTTCCAGGCGGTTGGGATGGGCCTTGAGGCCCTTTTTGCAGACCACCGTCGCCTCCATGAGGCGCTGGTCTCGAAGGTAGGCTTTCGCGAGGGGAATGAAGGCGTCGGAGTCCGGTCGTTCGGCGAACTGAAGCTCCAGCTCGGCGATCGGCCGGCCGTCGGTCTCCATGGACGGGACCTACCATCGTCCGGAGCGAAGGAGCAAATTTGTGGAGGAATCTCGTTGCACTACGAGCATCATCCATATACGCCCGACGGCCTCACGGGGGAGTAGCTCAGTTGGGAGAGCGCCGCGTTCGCAATGCGGAGGTCGTGGGTTCAAGTCCCATCTTCTCCAAGACAAAGCGGCGGGCAGCGCGACGCCCCCCCCCCCTAGCGTTCCTCAGCCCTCCGACACGAGCCGCAGATCGGGCTCATAGATGCGGTGTCGGTTGGCCTCCACCGCTCGCATGACCGCTTCGTAGCACCAGGTGGACGGGGTCAGGCCGTCCAGCCGAGCCAGCGCGGCGATCGCTTCTCGGTCCTGGATCGAGACCTTGACCTGCTGGGAGCACGTCCGGGCGGTGCCCGGCTCGCAGTTCTTTCGGCGTCGAATCTTCGGTTTCGGTTCCATCGTCTGGGGCGATAACGGGGCTAGGGGGCGTTCTTCCAGCCCCGAAACGACCGCATCCGAACCTTCGAACCAGCTCCTTGGCGTCCTGGACCAGAAAGAACCCCTTGTCATCTGGCCGTCACAGAGATCGGGGTAGATAGGCCACGCCGATGGGTGCGGCAGGAACTTGCGAATGGTCGGGGATCGTCCAAACTTTGCGCATGCCTGCCGGAGGTGGCGAGCAACGCCGAAGCAAACGCTACCCCGCTGAGCTTGCGCTAGAGGTTTTCCGGGGCGGGCAGCGGACGCGGGGCCGCACCAAAGACGTGTCTCGCCACGGACTGTTCATCCTCTTGGACCCGCCCCCACCCGAGCGACTGCTCCTACGCTTCACCCTCGACATGCCCGACGGACCCCTCGAGGCGACCGGTTTCGTCACCCGGCAGGTGGACGAAACCGGTGTCGTCGGCGCCGGCGTCCAGTTCTTCGCCCTCGCCTCGACGGCCAAAGCCCGCTGGGACGCGTACCTGTCCGCCGTCGCCACCGGCACTCGGCCTCGGACCCAGGGCGCTGCTCCATCGGATGACGACGGTGCCACCTTCCTCATCAAGCTGAAGGGCACCAAGCAGCTCACCGAATTCTTCGAGCGGCGACTACGAACGGGACAGGTCTTCATGACCACGCCGCTCACCCGACCCGCCGGCTCGAACGTCTCGCTGATCCTCATCCATCCCGAGTCCGAGCGAGAGTTTCTCGTGCGCGGCAAGGTGACGAAGGTCGACGCCGAACAGCGAGGGATGAACATCGAGATCTCGCCGCTCACGCCGAAGCTGGAGCAGCGCTTCTACGAGTTCGTCCAGACCGGCCAGCCGAGCGAGACCATGGATCTGGTCGTCCATCCCGAAAAGGGGCGCGGCGTCTCCAGGGCGGCACCCCCTCCGCAGACCGATTCACCTCCGCCCGGTCCCCCTGCCGGGTCAGCCGAGCCCGCCGGCGAAGCAGAGACCGATGGCGCTACCCAAGACGTCCCGATGGGCTTCGAGGTCGACGACCAGACCGGCGATCTGTCCTTGGACATCGAGGTCGAGGAAGAGTCGCTGCTGGACATCGAAGGCTTCGCCGGTCTGCCGCCGCCCCCCGACACCCCGCCTGATCCCAACACCCTGGTCGTGCGCTGCACCTCCTGCGGCGCGTTCCTGGGGCCAGTGCCGGTCAGGCCACTTCCGGAAGAACTTCGGCAAGTCCTCGTCCGCAAGACGACCTTCGACCGCTTCGGCGGCAGCTTCAGCTCCGTCGTGGAGCCCCGACCCGACGGTGAGTTGGAGGCGGCCGAGGTCTTGATGGGCGAAAAGAAGGTGCCCGCCATCCGCCTGGTGGAGATGGCGCGGCATTGGCTCGATGCGCCGAAAGAGCGCCCCCGCGGCGTCGACCTCGGCCCCGCCATCGAAGCGGCGGCGATCCGTCTTCGCGTGGCTCGAGACAAGGCGAAGGTGCCGGCCCCCTGCCCCATGTGCGGCAGCGAGGCGCTCTTTGCCACCTGGCATTGAGCTCAGGCCACGCAGATCCCGAAGGACGGCAGCACGTCGTCGACCACCGCGCGGCGATGGGCCTTCGCCGCGTCGTGGAAGAGCTTCCAGTCGCTCTGCAGGAACGCGTCGTCGTAGGGGAAACGGCGGTCTTTGGTGCTGGCGGCCGGGTAGCGAAGCGCCGCCGCCCGCCAGGAGCCGGGCCCCTTGGCGATGTAGTCGAGTCGGACCGGCTCGAAGTCGAAGGCGCCTTCGGCCACGTCGTGCAGCCAGCGCTTGTGGCGGATCCGCTCGTCAGCGTCGTCGTAGCTCCGGAAGCGAAGCTCGATCTTCTCGCGCCCTTCGGGTGGAAGACCTCCCACGTCTGCGTCCGGGCGCCCGCTCAGGAAGCGACGAAACACCCGACACAGCTCGTCGGCGGCCTCCACGAATTCGTCGGGGTTCGAGCGGACGACCTCGTGCTCCAGGCCGTTGACGTAGGACCACTGCAGATAGGGCCGATCTGGATACGAGAGGGCGGCTCCGTGACCGATGGGCGGCATGGACTGATGGACCACGCCGTGGAAGAAGCGCGAAATCCGCCGATTGAAGCCTTCGTCCGGTACACCTTTTTGACGCACGTCCCGCACTTGGTTCACCCGATGGTTCACGCCCGCGAAGCCCTGGTGGGCCCAGGTGTCGACGAAGACGTGGGCGAGGATGCCCAGCCGGTGCAGGCCATAGGGGCGATGGCGCTCCTCGATCGTCTCCTGCACCAGGGCTTGGGCGACGAGGCTGTTGGGCCGGGTGATGAGCTTGTGGATGAACTTGCCTTCGGGATCCTGGTTCTCGCCTAGACCGGCGTTCCCAGGAAGAAAGTGGAACGGGATCCACACCAGACGATTCGCGAGGGCGGCGAAGTTCTTGTAGTCCAGGGCGCGGTGGGCGGTGGCAAGACGGCGATACATGGCCCCATTGTCGAAAAGGACCAAGCCCTCGTCGGTCGCGTCGTCGACGTACTGGGCGGCGTGGGCCACCGTTCGAGCCCGGGGATCGTCGAAGCCCGCGTATCGCGCGACCACGTAGGTGACGGCGTGATGAAAGTCGATGTTCACCGAGTCGAATCTTGCCCGATGAACATGGCGTCCCGGTGTCGTACGAATGGCGACGTGATTCAGGAACGCAGCTGCAAGGCAGCCGGCAACAGCTCGAAGTCGGCATCCAGGCGTCCGGGAAGCTCACCGTCGACCTCCAGCCGGACCTCGGTCTGGGCGCCCTCCATCGCCTCGACCTGTACGCGGCGCCCTTCGATGGACTTCACGCTCGGCCAGGCATGAAGCGCACCGGAGTAGAGCTGGTCGACGCGGAGCAGCTCCCGCGGTCCGACCTTGGTCTGGATCACGATCTTGAACAGTCCGTCGTCCAAGCGAGCCCCTCGAGCGAACTGCATGCCTCCGCCGAAGTGGGTTCCATTGGCCACCGCTCCCGTCACCACCTGGCCCTCGTGGAAGAGCTCGCCGTCCACCCGAATCCGGAGCGCCTTCGGCCTGTAGGCGAGGAGCGCGCGCCCGAGCGCCGCGCCGAAGGACGCCGCGCCGAGGCGCTTGCTCCCGGCATCGACCCGGCGGACGACCTCGGCCGACAGGCCGAAGCTCGCGATGTTGAGAAACAGCCGGGTCCGCGGCTCCCCGCCGTCGCCCGTGAATCGGACCCGGCCCACGTCGATGCGGCGGCAGGTTCCGCGGCCGAGGTGGGCCACGGCGGCTGGGAGCCGCCCCGAAAGACCGAGGTGGCGGGCGAAATCCCCGCCGGTCCCGAAGCGAACCGGGGTGAAGACGATCGGCGCCAGGCCGCCGCCGCCCTGCAGCCCATTGAGCGCTTCGTTGAGCGTCCCGTCCCCACCTACCACGACCAGTTCCTCGTAGCCGGCCTCGACCGCCTCCGCCGCCATGCGGGTCGCGTCCCCGGGACCGAGGGTGAAGTCGTGCTGCCAGTCGCCCAGGCGCTCGTCCAGGGCCCGCCGCAGCTCCGGCCACCGGCGCCCCGTCCGGCCGCCCCCCGAGCTCGGATTGACGAGTACGAAGGTCCTCACGCCCGCACCCAGGCCCGCAGCGGATCCTCGAAGCTCAGCTCGGGACGAAGCCGAGCCAGATGGAACCGGCAGCGAGGGCTGGAGACCATCACTGTCTCTCGGGGCCGAGGGCCCACGGCGGCCAGCCAGCGCTCCCCCATCTGGCGGGCGACCTCCGGCGCGACGTCGGGCATCAGGCCGGCTGCGCCGCAGCAGTCCGCCGTCGCCACGCGCTGGTTGGGACCGGCGAGGCGGGCGACCCACCGGGGGCCCACCGCCCCTCGCTGCCGGCACACTTCCGCCGCCACCACGCCGCCCTCCCTGGAGGCCCGAGGTACGCCCTCGGGTTCCGGCGAAAGCATGCCGGCCGCGAGCTCCAGCCCCGAGTAGACCTCGACGTCCCACACCACCCCCAGCTCGGGGTAGCGTTCGCGAACGTGGGCGGCGCAGTGGGGATCGTGGAAGACGAGCTGCCGGGCCCCCCGGGCCTGCTGCCTGAAGGCTTCTGCGTGGGCGCGCGCCGCGTCGAGCTCCCCCGCCCACCAGAGCGGCTGGCCGCAGCAGGCGCCCGACGCCGGCGTCACCGCCACCTCTCGGCCAAACAGGGACACGCAGCGAAGGAAATCCGCCGCCAGCTCCGGCTCGTGATGAAGCACGAAGCAACCAGGGACGTAGACGACCTCTCCCACCCGATCCGTGGTGCGGCGGGCCGACTGGACCGCCGATTCCAGCGCCGGCTGCAAAGACACGCCCTGTGGATTGCCGGACACCGCGAAGCGCTCCGCCACCTCGCGACTGACTTCGGGGGGGACGGCGCGCTGGCGAACCCGGGACCGGCTTCGCATCAGTAAGCCGGGCACGTCGATGGCGCTCGGGCAGGCCTGGGTGCACGCGCCGCAGTCGGTGCAGTGCCAGGGGAGATCTCGGGCGCTCTCCGCGGCCAGCTCCCCGCGGCGGACGGAGCGGCTCAGAACGATGAGGCTCCGGGGGGCCACCGACTCCCGCCGCTCGGTCTCGGCGACGGGACAGCTGGCCCTGCAGAAGCCGGGGCAGGCGAAGCAGGTGTCGTGTCCGCTCTCTTCGTCCCTCGTCGGGGCCACTTCCTCGCCGTTAGCATGGAAGCTTCGGGGCTGCTGAAAAACGGTCCGCTCATCCGTCGGCCCGGTCCCGCAGGATGGCGGTCGGATCGAGGCTGGCGCTGATGCGATCGAGGACGTCGTCGAAGGGCCCGTCGGTGCGCTCCTCGCCCTGCTCCAGGGTCGAAAAGCTCTCCTCGTCCAAGGGCGAGCGACTGCGCAGGCCGGCCACGATCCGGCCTCCCCGGGCCATGCCCGCCCGCACCAGGGCGGCGCGGCTCTCGGGCGCCTGAAGCCGCGCCACGAGGGTCAGGCCGTCGGCGGTCAAGAAGTCGCCCCACACCTCCCGCGCCCCTGCCTCCTCCAGATCCGCCCAGGTGGGCTCGGCCTCCGACCACTTCTGGGCGACCTCGACCACGGCGTCGAAGCGACCGCCGGTCGGCGAGGGGGGATCTTCGATCGGAGCTCCGACTCCCGACACCGCGCTCGAGCACACCGCCTCGGCGGCCTTGAGCAGCTCGGCGGAGGATGTGCTGAGCGTGAGCACCAAGCGATGTCCATCGGCGTCGCTGACGATGCGGCCCGCGGCCGGCCGGACGCCCCGCTGCAACATTCGTTGCGCGCTGGCGATCGCCGAGCTCCGGTCCTCGAAAGCGAAGCCGACGTCGACGTGGTGTTCGGAGCGCACCGCGACCCGAAGGCTGAGCTTGGTCAAGATCCCGAGCCGGCCGTGCCCTCCCACGAACAGTCGGTCCCAACGAGGCCCGCCCTGCCGAGGCTTCCACTCCAGCGCCGTGCCGTCGGGGAGCAAGGCCCGAAAGCCCACGCAGAGATCCGAAAGCTCGCCGAAGGCCGTCCCCCGCCGAATCAAGAGGTTGCGGGACACGCCGGCCCCCACCGAGCGGGCCTCGGCTCGAGGGTGCACGGCCCCCAGGGTCATGCCGTGGCCCCACAGCACCCGCTCCAGGCGCTTGACCACGACCCCGGCCTCGACCTCCACCGTCAGGTCCAAGTCCGAGATCCGCCGCACCCCATCGAGCCGCCCCAGCTCGAGCTGCACCGCCCCCACCGGAGGCCGAAAGCCGGTCTGGTCCGAGGCCACCGGCGTCCCTCGGGGTCCCGCCACCCGAAGCAGCGCGGCGAGGGCGTTTTCGTCGGGAGGCTGAGCACGGGCCGGGCTCTCGTCATCTCGCTGGAGATTCTGGGGCCCGAGGACAGGCGACAAGGTCGGCGGCAGCGAGCGCCGGGGCGCCATCGGCTGAAGAGAGCCGATGCCCCGGGCCCCGGGAACCAGCCGGTCGGGATTCAGGATCCCTCGGGGGTCGAAGGCCTGCTTCGCCGCCCCCAGCAATCGCCGGCCGCCCTCCCCCAGCTCGCGCCGAAATCCGTCGACCCGAGCGGCGCCGGCGCCCCGAAAGTGGGTCGAGCTCCCGCCCCCATCGAGGCAGCTGGTGGTCGCGGCCCGGACCGCCCGGGCATGCCGGGCCCGGGCCGCCGACGGGTGGTCGGGGTCTGGCGCCAGGGCGCCGAAGCTGAAGTCGAGCCCGCAGCCGTCGGGGCTACCGTGGGAGAATCGCCCCATCACCCAAGTATCCCGGGCCAGCTCGCGGCGCAGTCGCCGGTAGAGAGGCAGCACGCGATCCCAGGGTGCCCAGGTGTCGAAGTCGTCGATGAACAGCCCGCTCCGCTGCCAGCGACCTCGGGTGTGGCTGAACAAGGGCCCGCTCCGCTCCCAGCGCTCCGCCAGGTAGCGGGGCTCCTCCAGGCCCCCTTCCCGCCGGCACAGCGCCTCGGCCGCCCGAACCCGGGCCTCGACGTCGGCCGTGGCCCCTTCGAAGCCGAGGATGAGCAGGCAGTCGTCGGGCACGACCTCGAGCCGGCCCACCCGGGGGGCCGAGAGGGCTTGGCGCAGAACCCTTCGAAGAATACCCCGACCGAGGGAGCCGTCTCCTTCCAGGCGCCGCATCAGCGGCGCCACCACCGCCTCCAAGCCCTGATGCCCTCGCTCCAAATAGGCCCGGAGCAGCCAGGTGTGCAGACCGTCGAAGAGGTCGCAGGCGGTGGGCCGAAGCTTTTCGCGGAACAGCCGCCGCGCGGCGTCGAGGGCGGGCGCCAAGGACTCGAAGCGAAAGGCCCGCCCCCGCCGGGCTTCGGGACGGGGACGAAGCCGAAGCTCCGCCGCCGTGACCACCGCCAGACCGCCCTCCGAGCCGAGGAGCAGGCTCGTGCAGTCGGGGCCGTCCAGAGGCCGGGCCCCGCGGCGCTGCCGCCGGATCCGTCCCGGCGTGACGCTCTCCAGGCCTTGAACCAAGGCCTCCATGGTGCCGTAGCCGGAGCTCGCCGCCCCGAGGCATCGGGTCGCGACCCAGCCCCCAACGGTCGAGAAGGCATTCGAGGCCGGCCGATGTCCCAGGGTCAGCCCGTGGCGGCCCAGCTCGGATTCGAGGCGAGCCCCGAGGCAACCGGCCTCGACCTCGACCCGGAGATTCTCCCGCTCCAGCCGGCGAATGGCGTCCAGGCGCTTGAGATCGAGGGCGATCCCGCCCTCGTGCCGGCTGGCCCCGCTTTGCCCCGACAGGCCACCGACCGGGATCACCGAGAGCCCCCGCCCCTCCGCAAAGCGGAGCACCCGGCTTACGTCCTCGGCCGATTCAGGCCACACGACCACGTCCGGGGCCACCTCGAGTCGGCCTTCGGCGGCCGCCATCTGGTCATGGACCCAAGCGTCGCGGGCGTAGGCCAAACGGTCGGCGTCCATGCTCGACACCGCCCCCGAGCCGACGATCCGGGCGAGATCCACCACCAGACCCGGCGCCGCAGGGGGACGTGGCAATAGGACCATGGGGGCGTGCATAGTCGAGGCGCGCATCGAATGAAACGATGCGCCGGAAGGACGCTTTGGAACTGCGGCTCCGATACCCCAACGCGAGCAGCCTTCGCGCCGCCTGGCAGAACGGTCTCCAGCATGGGGGCTGCGTCCTGCCGGGGGCCGTCGAAGGCCTGGAGGCAAACGCCTCGGTTCGGCTGGTCCTGGTGCTGGACCAGGAGCGGCACGCCATCAACGCCCGCAGCGGGCAGTCCGTTCCGGGGGCGGGCCGCATGCTCGTGTTCGAATCGGAGGAAGCGGTGGCAGGGCTGGGCGCCTGGATCGACGGTCTGCCCGATGACGAGGGTCCGGTCTCGGCGCCCGAGCTCGAGCCCGGGGACCGGACCTCTGATGAACCAGAGGACGTGGCCTCGCTGGCGCTGGACGGATCGGGGTGGGTGGCGGCGCCGGGCACCGTCATCCCGATCTACGTGGTGAAGTTCGCCACCATCCGGAGCTTCGAGCGCCACGGCGCCCGCTGGAAGGCCGAAGGGCGAGCCGAGCTTCCCTTCGACGAGCGCGAAGCCGAGACCGGGGCCCCCGCCCGGCTGCGGCTCGTCCTCCCAGGTCACAACGTCTTCGAACTCCCGGCCTGGGTGGACACAGCGCGCCCCACCCTCTGCCTCCGTCTGCCGGTCGACCACGCCGAGTTCCGAAAGGCGATCCTGCACCCCGACTCGGCCATGGGCCGCACCCGAAAGGAGCGAGAGGAGGACGCTGAAGAGGCGCCCGAGATCCTGCGGTTGAGCGAGGAGGTGCCGGAGCCCAAACCCCAGATCCCGCTGCGACGTCGGATCCGGCAGATGGGCGTCGAGGAGAAGATCAACCTCGCCCTATCCGGGGACCGAGAGGCCCGGATGACCCTGGCCTCGGACACCAACCGCGCCATCCACCACTACTTGCTGAAGAACCAGCGCATCACCGCGGACGAGGTCGCCTTCATGGCCCGGCAGCCCACCCTGAACCCGGACGTGCTCCTGAAGATCGCCGAGAACAGCCAGTACACCCAGAACCAACAGGTGGTGAAAGGCCTCGTCCTGAACCCCAAGACGCCGCTGTCGATCGCCATTCGCCTGCTGGACCGCCTCCCTCGGAGTGACCTGATGGCCCTGTCCCGCCGCACCAACATGCACAAGCGGCTGGTGATGGCGGCCAAGAAGAAGCTGAGCGCCTGAAGGCCTCAGCGGAACTTCAAGGACAAGTCGTTCAGCTGCTGCTCGCTGACCGGGGTTGGCGCCCCGGACATCAGGTCCAGCCCGCGACTGGTCTTCGGGAAGGGAATCACGTCGCGGAGGGAGGAGGCGCCGGTCGCCACCATCGCCAAGCGATCCATGCCCGCCGCGATCCCGGCGTGGGGCGGCGCGCCGTAGGAGAGCGCGTCGAGCAGGAAGCCGAACTTCTCACGCTGCTGTTCGGGTCCGATGGACAAGGCGTCAAAGACCTTGCTCTGCACCTCGGGGTCGTGAATTCGGACCGAGCCGCCGGCGACTTCGTAGCCGTTGAGCACGAAGTCGTAGGCCCGGGCCCGGCAGGCGCCGGGGTCGCTGCTCAGCCGGTCGACGTCTTCGTCCCGGGGGCTCGTAAAAGGATGGTGGGCGGCGACGAAGCGCCCCGTCTCTCCGTCCTGATCGAACAGCGGAAACTCCGTCACCCACAGCGGAGCGAAGCTGCCCTCCGGGATGAGGTCCAGCTTCCGAGCCAGATGCATCCGGAGCTGGTGGAGGACATTGTGAACCTTTCGAGCCGGTCCGAACTGCATCAACAACAGGTCCCCTTCCCCTGCGCCGGCGGCGGCGGAGAGGGCCTGCTGGCAGGACTTCTCCAGCCCCTTGGCGAAGGGAGACTGGGACCAGGTGCCGTCCGCGCCGACCTTCGCCCGGCCGAGACCGCTGGCCCCCATGCTCTTGGCCTCGATCTCGAGCCCATCCACGTCCTTGCGCGAGAGCTTGTGGACTGCAGGCACGACGAGGAGCTTGATCATGCCGTCCTCGCTCAGCGTGGACTGAAAGAGGGGGTGGCCCCCGCCCTCGTGGGACCGGACCGTCTCCGTCACGTCGACGTGCTCGAGCCCGAATCGCACGTCGGGCTTGTCGCTGCCGTAGCGCGCCATCGCCTCGTCGTAGCCCATCTCGGGGAAGGGATCCGGCAGCTCTACGCCGAGTGCGCCGGCGAACATGTGCCGGATGACCTTCTCCATCACCGCCTTCACTTCGCGCTCCCGCCCGAACGAGAGCTCGATGTCGATCTGCGTGAATTCGGGCTGCCGATCGAGGCGAAAGTCCTCGTCTCGGAAGCAGCGCGTGATCTGGAAGTAGCGATCGTAGCCCGCGATCATGAAGAGCTGCTTGAAGAGCTGGGGGCTCTCGGCGAGGGCGTAGAAAGCGCCCGGGTTGAGACGGGAAGGGACCAGGAAGTTCCGGGCCCCGCCCGGCGTGTACTTCACCATGAAGGGCGTCTCCAGCTCCAGGAAGCCCTGCTGGTCGAGGCTCTGCCGAGCCAGCTGGGTGAGCCGAGAGCGGAGCATGAGGTTTCGCTGCAGCACCGGCCGCCGGAGATCCAGGTAGCGATGGGCGAGCCGCTTGTCCTCGAAGGTGTCGACGTCGTCCTTCACCTCGAAGGGGGGCGTCTTCGACCTGTTGAAGACCTCGATCCGCTCGGCCACCACCTCCACCTCACCGGTGGCGAGGTCCGGATTCTTTTGGTCGCCCCGGGAGCGGACCCGCCCCACCACGCCGACCACCCACTCCGGCCTCAGCTCCGAGGCCTGCTCCAGGAGGGCGGCGTCGTCCGAGACTTCGACGACGACCTGTGCGTGGCCCTCTCGGTCGCGAAGGTCCATGAAGACCACCCCGCCCTTGTCGCGGTGGCTCTTCACCCAGCCTTTGAGGACGACCGTCTCGCCGATGTGTTCGGCTCTGAGCGCCCCGCACATGTGGGTGCGGGCTCGACGCTCCAGGAGTTCGGACATGACGCCGCGGGTAGCCCGCGCTCCCTAGGGGGTCAACGCGAGCCACGCCCGCCGCGCCGCCCACCCCCGCGGGGTCGACCCGAACCCCGTCGAGGGCCGTTGCGAGGACCCTCGCGACGGCCTCCGCGGTCGTCCCGGCGGCCCCCGCGATCGTCCCGGCGGCCCCCGCGATCGTCCCGGCGGCCCCCGCGATCGTCCCGGCGCC
>CAYZFR010000125.1:0-11521 GCA_964477875.1 uncultured Myxococcales bacterium | reverse complement strand
GCCGTCGCGCCAAGCTCGGAGCTGCTGGCCCAGCGAGACCTGATCCAGTTTCAGACCGACTCCTCCCTGCAGTTGATCGGGCTTCAGCAGCAGATCCAGGAGGAGACCCGCTCCTTCACCCTCGCCTCCAATGTGCTCAAGGCCCGGCACGACGCGGCCAAGAACGCCCTGGGCAACCTGCGATGAGGCCCTTGGAAGCCCGCCTGCCCCAGCTTCGGCGGTGGGCCCGGCGGTATGCGACGGCGGGAACGAGCCCCGACGATCTGGTGGCCTGGGCCGCCCTCGGCGTCCTCGAAGCAGGCGTCGAGCACGATCGGCGCTTCGGCCCTCGGGCCCGGGGCGCGATGCTCGACGCGCTGAGGCGAGAGCGCGGGCCTCGGGCCTCGGTCGCTGAAGTCGAGGCCCTGGAGGCGCCGCCTTGGGACGAGGGCCGCTGGGAGGCCCGACGGGTGCTCTGGCGCCTGGCGTCGGGCTGGGCAGGCCTGGATCCGGAAGCTCAGGCCTGGCTGTCGGAGGCTATCGGCGGCGAGACCAAGACCGGTCCGAGGACCGCCTCCGGCCGACGGAAACGAGACCGCCGGATCCGTTCCCGCCTTCGCCAAGCCTGCGGGGCGGTCGCATGATCCACGCCGTTCGCGCCATTCCCCCGGTCGTGCCCCGACCCGACCCCAGCGCCGAGCCCAGCCAGGCCTTCGGACGCATGTTCACCGCCGCCCTCGAGAGCCAGGCCGACCTCGCCCGGATCGCTGAGCGGATCGAAGCCAGGGACGGCTTACTCGGCCTGCAGGTCGAGGTCTTTCGGGCCACCCAGCAGCTCGAGCTCGGCGCTCGACTCGTCCAGTCCTCGGTCGACACCGCGCGCAAGCTCCTCGAAACCCCGGTCTGATTCTGCTGGGATGGCGCGACATGATCGCGGCGGAACGACCAGGATTACCCGGGAGCTTTACCTTGCGAAGGCTGCGTTGAGGGCGCGGCAGGGGTACAGGCCTATCGTGGACGTCGTGAACTTTAGCGCGGGCCCCGCCGCCATGCCGGCCGAGGCTCTGGCCCGCACCCGGGAGGCGCTGAGCGAGCCGGCGCCTCTGTGCACGCTCTCTCACCGGAGCCCGGCCTTCCAGGAGCTCTTCGAGCGCGTGCGAAGTCGCGTGCGGGCGCTGCTCGGCTTGGGAGACGGCTTCGAAGTCTTCCTGCTCCAGGGGGGAGCGAGCCAGATCTTCGCCACCGTCCCCATCAACTTCCTCCAACGAGGGCAGCGGGCCGACTACGTGATGACCGGCGCCTGGTCGGACAAGGCCCTGGCCGAGGGGCGAATCATCGGCGCCGCCTCGGGAGGCGAGGCTCGGGCCATCGCCAGTGGCAAGGTCGACGGCGCCTACGCCTTCGTGCCCACCGATGAGGAGCTCGGCGACGACTCCGACGCCAGCTACGTCCACATCACGACCAACAACACCATCGTTGGCAGCCAGTTCCACCGTACCCCGAAAACCGAGGCCCCGCTGGTAGCCGACATGAGCTCCGACATCCTATCTCGTCCGCTGCCGGACCCCGACCGCTACGGCGTCATCTACGCCGGCGCCCAAAAGAACATCGGACCTGCCGGCCTCACCCTCGTCTGCGTGCGGCGGGACATGCTGCAGCGCCCCTCGAACAGCCCCAAGATCTTCTCCTTCGCCCAGTGGGCCCAAAGCCCGATGATGAACACCCCGCCCAGCCTCGCCGTGCAGATGGCAGACTTCGTCTTGGAGTGGCTCGAAGCCCAGGGCGGCGTGCCCGAGATGGCTCGTCGCAACGAGGCCAAGCAGAAGGCGGTCTATGCGGCCCTCGACGCCCATCCCGACTTCTACCGCACGGTGGTGTGGCCTCGGGACCGGTCCTGGATGAACGTGACCTTTCGGCTCCCGAGCACGGAGCTGGAAGCCGAGCTGCTCGCGGAAGCAGAGCAGGCCGGGCTGCTGGGGTTGAAAGGCCACCGTTCCGTTGGCGGGCTCCGCGTCAGTCTGTACAACGCGGTGCCGATCGAAGGGGTCCATCGGCTGCTCGAGGTCATGGAGGCCTTTCGACGACGCCATCGCTCATGAAGAACGTCCTCCGCGCCCTCCCTCCGCTGGTCTTCATCAGCCTCGGGGCTCTGGCCTGGTACATCTCCACGCTCCCGCCGGACATGAAGGTAGAGCGCAGCCTCGAGATCGCGGCCGACCCCAGCGCCGTGTTCGAACGGGTGGCCCACATCCGTCGCTGGGAGGGCTGGTTCGCGGGCGAAGAGCAGGACCTCCGCTTCGAAGGGCCGGCCAGTGGACCCGGCGGGCGGCTGGTGATGACCATCGAAGAGCAAGAGGTCACCTTGGAGCTCACAGCGACCTCGACCCCGAGCGCGGTGCACTACCACTTCTGGGAGGGCGGGCCCGAGGCCGAGGTGGACCCGGATCAGCGCACCCAGGGCCGGATCGCGATCGAAGCGTCGGAGGGGGGCTCTCAGGTCACCATCAGCGAAGAGGCCCACATCGGCGGGACCTTGGGGCGCTGGATCGTCCACATGATGGGAGACTTCATGGTGGGGTCGATCTTGGAACGGCAGCTTCACAACTTGAAGAGCGCGCTCGAGACGGGCGCATCTCACGGCTGAAGTGCTCCCGCCGCCCTTCGACGCCGGCGCGCTGCGCACATGGCTGGGGTCGGAGCCGCCCCGGGTGCTGCAAGATTTCTTGCTGGGCCTGCAGGCCCGGGTCGGGGACCGGCCGGTGCCCTTCGAAGACGCGCTCGACGAGCTCACCCACGCGCGCCTCGCCGACCAGGACGATGTGGACGTCGACCTGCCCTTGGATGTGGTTCCGGTGTTCGAGGGACCCGACTTCCTCCTCGGCTTCTCGGATCCGGCGCCGGAGCTGCCGGGCCTTGCGCGACCCTGCTTCGCCCTCGTGAGCGGCAAGCTTCGGCCCTTCGCCCCCTCGATGGCCCAGGGGCTGGCGAGGCTGGTGCGCAATCGCCTGGAGCGGGAGGACGGAGAGGACCTCGATCTCGAGGGACTGCGTTGGGTGCAGACCGTGCTCCCCGCGCCCGACGAGACCATCTTCCGCTGGCCACCGCCCCTGCCCCCGGGCCACCGCCACGCGCCAACCCTCGACGGCCTCGGGGTCCTGGCGCCTCATCGGGCCTTCGATCCCCGGGTGCTGCGAGGCGACCCCAACCTCTCCCTGGACGAGCTCGACCAGTGGGTGACCCATCTGCTCCATGAAGGAAGCCCTGGGTCGGCGCTGCTCGTCCTGCGCGACGCGCTGTGGGCCGGTCGCCGCCAGCCATCGACCTGGAACCGTCTCGGCCGCGCCCTCGAAGAGACCTTCCTTACCCTCGGCCGCGCCAGCTGCGCCTTCCGCGCTCGCCGTCGCATCGCCCGCCACGGCTGATCCGAGGTGAGCCGAAGCCATCGACCGATAGATAGGCTCGACCGACGATCAGTCGAGCAGGCTCTCGTACAGGAGGAAGCTGGTCATCAGCGGCCCGTTGGGCATGACCTTCTGCATTTTGGGCTGGCGGCCAAAGATCGGGTGAACCAGCTCCCGGGGTGCGATGAGGCCGAGGCGCCAGCCCCGGCCCAGGGTCATGAACCAGGTTCGAAGATCCTCCAGGGTTCGGCGGGCCTCCTCCCCGTCCTCCAGACGTTCGCCGTAGGGGGGGTTTGTGAGGACGATGCCCGCTTCCGGGAGCTCGATGTCCAGGTCTTCGAGGCGATGGCCGAGGAGCCTCGCTTTGCCCCCGAGCCTGGACAGGGTCTCCTCGGCCGCCCGCCGGCGAGGGCGGTCGGGCTCGCTGCCGATGACCCGGGGCTCCAGCTCGGGTCGAAGCGCCCGCTGGACCGGAAGTCCGAAGCGATGAGTCCGGCGTATGGGCAGCCCTTTGGCCCAGCCGATGGCCTCCGCGAGCAGCGTTCCAGAGCCGCACATGGGATCCACGAAGGCCTCTGTGGCCGGGCGCCACCCTGACAGCGCGACCATCTGGGCGGCCAGGTGCTCTCGCAAGGGGGCCTGCTGCCGCTTGGGGCGCTGTCCGTGGTGGCTCAGGGAGCCGGCGAGGTCCTCGCCCACGACGAGGGCCTCGGCCTCGACCCGGACCGCGACCCGCAGCTCCGGATCGTCGGCGTCGAGGCGGGCGCCGAGCACCTCCCGCAGGACGCTCATCACCGCCCCACGAACCTGCAGAGGGCTGGCCTCGACGGGGCCCGCTCCCATCACCCGGACGCTGCTCGGGAGGCCCCGGGGCAGCTCGGGGCGGCCCTGCAGCGCCTCGGCGAGGGCGGCGGCGAGGGGCTCCAGCCGCCTCTCGTCCACGCGAGCCCAGTCCCAGTAGAGCCGACTCGGCGTCCGGGCGTAGTCGGCCAAGGCCTGAGCCCAGCCTTCGTGCCAGTCTCTAACGAGGGCGTGGCGGGCGTGGCTGTGCCAGCCGTCCTTGGGGAGTTCGAGGGCCGAGGCGAGGCGCGCCATCTCGACCCGCATCGCCCGGGCGGCGTCCTGGCTTCCGGCCGCGACGAGGCGGTTGAGGCGGGCGCCTTCGCTCAACCGCCGGGCTTTTCGCTGAGTTCGGCCCGCTTGTTCTCGACGTCCTTGTACGTGTCGGCTTCAGGAAGCGGGTCCTTCTTGGCGCTCAGCACCGGCCAGTCGGCGGCCAAGCGCTCGTTGAGCTCCTTGTACTCGGACCACTTTTCGGGGAGGTCATCCTCGCTGAAGATCGCGGTGGTCGGACACTCGGGTTCACAGGCCCCACAATCGATGCACTCGTCGGGATCGATGACGAGCATGTTTTCGCCCTCGTGAAAGCAGTCGACTGGGCACACGTCCACGCAGTCGGTGTACTTGCACTTGATGCAGGGCTCTGCGACGACAAAGGTCATAGCTGGGACCTAGCCTCGCCCCGCCACCTGATCAACCATCGTCGTCGTTTCGAGACGTCTCCGCCCAAGCCTTCTGTTCCGCCCGTTCCGCCTCCAGCTTCCGATAGATCGTGCGGGCCGCGATGCCGAGGAGCTGGGCGGCGAGGCTCTTGTCCCCTTTCGTCTCCTCCAAGGTGGCGCGGATCAGAACCCTCTCGACTTCGTCCAGCCGGGTACCGACGGGAATGATGAGCTGCGAGCCCTCCCGTCGGATCCCCGGGCCTGCGCTGCTGGGGCTGCGGAGAGGGGCAGGCAGATCTTCCAGCTCGATGACCCCTTTGCGGTCCAGGACCACCGCCCGCTCGATGACGTTCTCGAGCTCCCGCACGTTGCCCGGCCAGCCGTAGTGAAGCAAAGCGGTCCGGACCTCTGGGGTCATGTGGGGTACGGGCCGGTCGTTCTTGGCCGCGTACCGGTCCAAGAAATGCTCGGCCAATAGCGGGATGTCTTCGGGTCGCTCCCGCAGGGCGGGAAGTCGGATCCCGATGACGTTGAGCCGGTAGAAGAGATCCTCTCGGAAGGCGCCTTTCCTGATCTGGGCCTCCAGGTCGCGATTGGTGGCCGCCACCAGGCGAAAGTCAACTTGCAGAGAGTCGTGGCCCCCCAGCCGCTCGAACTCCCCCTCCTGGAGCACCCGGAGCAATTTGGCCTGCACGGCGGGGGAGAGCTCGCCCACCTCGTCCAGGAACAGGGTGCCTCCGTGGGCTCGCTCGATGCGCCCCTCTTTTCGCTGGCTGGCTCCGGTGAAGGCGCCCTTCTCGTAGCCGAAGAGCTCCGACTCCAGGATCGTCTCCGGGAGCGCGGCGCAGTTCACCACCACGAAGGGGCCGCCCACCCGCTGGGACTGCTCGTGCAGCGCTCGCGCAAGGAGCTCCTTTCCCGTCCCCGACTCGCCGTGCAGGAGCACGGTGGCCGAGGAGGGCGCCGCCTGCTGAACCGTCTCCATGGTCTCGGTCATGGCCGGGGAGCGCCCGACGATAGCTCGCCCTCGGACCGCATCGGGCGCTGCCCGCGACAGCTCTTGCCGCAGGAAGGTATTCTCGGCCCGGAGGCGTTGATGTTCCAGCGCCCGCTCGACCACGCGGAGAATGACGGCCGACTTGATCGGCTTTTGGACGAAGTCGTAGGCCCCGTCCCGCATGGACTCGACCGCATTTTCCACCGTCCCGTAGGCGGTCATCAGCACGACGTCGACGTCGGGCCGAGCGAGTCGGGCTGCTCGGAGAAAACCTCGCCCGTCGAGGCCTGGCATCATGAGGTCGACGAGGGCTACTTGGATGGGGGCCTCACGGAGCTGCTCCAGCCCGCTGCTCCCGGAGGTGGCCGTCCACACCCGAGCTCCCTCCCGTTCGAAGAGGCGTTGAAGCGAGGTGACGTGGGAGGGCTCGTCGTCGACGACGAGCACCGCGGCCTCGGGCAGACGGGGGTCGGACACTTCGACCAGGCTTGGCCGGGTCGCCGGTGGCGTCAAGGTCGGCGTTGACTGGGATCCCACGAGGAGCGCAGGACCGCCGGTGATGATCCCGCGGGAAAAAGACAACATCGTTTACATCGACACGGACAGCGCGCCTCGGATCATCCACAGCGGCGAAGACTTCCTGTACGAGCACCTCCCGGTCGGCACCCGGGTCATCTATCCGAATCCGCCGATGCGCGGGCTCCCCCAGCCCGACGCCGCCATCCGCTACGCACTCAACCACCCCGAGGACATGGAGCCGCTCTACGCCCTCCTGCGGCCCTCCATGAAGGTCACCATCGTCATGGACGACATCTCGCTGCCCCTGCCGCCGATGCAGAAGCCCGACGTCCGGGAGCGGGTGCTGCGGATCGTGCTGCAGATCCTCGGCGACCACGGCGTCGACGACATCGATCTGCTGATCGCGAACGCGCTCCACCGGCGCATGACCCCGGCCGAGATGAAGCGGATGGTGGGGGCCGAGATCTTCGACCGTTTTCACCCGAAGCGCTTCATCAACCACGACGCCGAAGACCCCGAAGCCATGGTGGAGCTCGGCCGCACGGAGCTGGGCGAGGTGGTAAAGACCCACCGCCTGTGCGCCGAGGCCGACCTCGTCATCTACGTCAACATCAACCTCGTCCCGATGGACGGCGGTCACAAGTCGATGGGCATCGGAACCACCGACTATGAGGGGCTGAAGGCCCATCACAACCCCAAGACCATGCTCGAGGTCGACTCCTACATGGACCCCGACAAGTCGGAGCTCGCCCACAGCGGCAACCGGATCGGCCGCGTGCTCGAGAAGCACGTGAAAGTCTTCCACATCGAGACCGCCCTCAACAACCAGATGTACGACCGCACGATGAACTTCCTCGCAAAGAACGAGGACGACTTCACCGAGCTGGACCGGCTGGCCTTCCGTTCGCTCAAGTGGACGCTCGACCGGCTGCCCCGAGGCGCCAAGCGAGAGGTCTTTCAGCGGGTGCCGGCGCCCTATGAGATCATCGCCGTCCACGCGGGCGCGGTGGAGCCGACCCACGCAAAGATCCTGGCCAAGAACTTCGAGCAGTACTGCGTGCCGGTGAAGGGACAGGCCGACGTGGTGGTGAGCGGCATTCCCTTCATCAGCCCCTACAACGTCAACACCAACCTCAATCCGCTCCTGGTCCAGGTGATGGCCCTCGGCTACCTCTACAATCTCTACCGGAACGCCCCGCTCCTGAAGGACGGCGGAGTCCTGATCATTACCCATCCGCTGTCGGACGAGTTCGACCCCAAGATCCACCCCAGCTACATCGAGTTCTTCCACCGCTGTCTCCCCGAGACCCGCGACAGCTTCCAGCTCCACAAGCGGTGGGAGCGGGAGTTCGCCCAAAACCCCACCTACGTGGAGATGTACCGGCGGGGGAACGCCTTCCACGGCGCCCACCCCTTCTACATGTGGTACTGGGGCGACGCGGGTCGGAGCCGGGTAGGGGCGGTGATTTGCGTGGGGGCCGAAGAGCCCCACGTGGCCGAAATCCTGGGCTGGGAGACGGCGCCCACCCTGCAGGACGCCCTCGACCGGGCGAAGGACCTGACGAAGCCCAACCCCGACGTTTCGATGGTCCACATTCCGTCGATTCTGATGTGTGATGTAGCGCCGTGAGCGCCTACCGGCCGGAAGAAAAGGGCTTCGAGCCTGGCACCGGGGCCCTCGGGGACGGCGCCGCACGCCCCAGGGCGGCCGCCTTCTTCGACATGGACGGGACCCTCGTACGGAGCAACCTCGTCCAGTCCTTCCTCTTCCTCACCCGACACGAGCCCTCCCTGCCCGACTCGATCGTCAAGACCGCCCTCGGCGTCGCCAAGATCCCGATGTTCGCGGCGGTGGATCGGCGCAGCCGGACCGCCTTCAACGAGCTGCTTTTCGCCGGTCTGAAGGGCTGTTTCTTCGACGATCTGCTCGAGGTCGCGGAGCTTCACTTCGAGAGGGTGCTGAAGCCCAATCTCTTCCCCGGCGCCTCGGATCTGGTCGCTCGGGGCCGCAAGACCGGCCTCCACCAAGTCATCATCAGCGGCAATCTGGACTTCCTCGTCGCTCCCCTCGTGCGTCACCTGGGGCTCGACGCGCAGATCACGAACCGCCTCGAGGTGGTGGACGGGATCTGCACCGGTCGCGCCCTTCGACCCGTGGTCGCTTCGGCGGCCAAGGCCCAGCTGGTCCGGACGTACGCCCAGGCGGGCGGCATCGACCTGTCGCGCTCCTTCGCCTACTCCGACAGCCACTCCGACCTCCCCATGCTCTCGGTGGTGGGGCGGCCGGCCGCCGTCCATCCCGACCGTCGGCTGGCTCGGGTCGCCGCAGAGATGCGCTGGCCCGTGCTCTCCCTCGACGATGAACCGGCGTGGAAGCGATGGATACCGCGATGACGCCCCTCGTCGCCGTCGACGCCATGGGAGGCGACCGAGGGGTCGAGGCCGTGGTCCCGGGCGTGGCCGAAGCCTCGCTGTCGACGGGGGCCCACATTCTGGTCGTCGGCGACGAAGAGCGAATCGTCCGGGCGCTGGATCAGGTGGAGCACGATCCAGGCCGCATCGAGATCCGGCACGCCCCCGACGCGATCTCCATGGATGCCTCGCCCCGCAAGGCGCTCGAGGCGCTCCCGGATGCGTCTCTGCCCATGGCGGCCCGTCTGGTCGCGGCCGATGGCGGGCCCGACGCCCTGGTCAGCGCGGGCAACACCGGCGCCGTCGTCCTCGCTTGCGCTGAGGCCTTTCAGCTCCTGCCTCGCATTCGACGCAGCGCCCTCGCTGCCGTCATCCCCACCGAGCTGCCCCACGGCAAAAAGGGCGACCCTTTCGCCCTCTTGCTCGACGCCGGCGCGACGGTCCGGGTCGAGGGGCGGGATCTGTTGGCCTTCGGTCTGATGGGCGCGGCCTACGCACGGCTGATCAGCGCCAACGAGTCGCCGCGGGTGGCCTTGCTCAGCAACGGGACCGAGCCCAACAAAGGGACGCCCGAGGTCGTCGAGGCCCATCGCCTGATGGAGCTGGCCGAGGACATGGACTTCCTCGGCAACATCGAGGGGGTAGACATCACTCATGGGCGGGCCGACGTCATCGTCACCGACGGCTTCGTCGGCAACATCACGCTCAAGATGTTGGAAGGCGTCTCGGAGACGGTGCTCGAGCTGGCCCGTTACGCCCATCGCAGTCGGATGACCTGGCGAATGGGCATGTGGCTCCTGAAGAACGGCTTGGAGCGACTCAAGGAGGTCACGGACTGGCAGCAGTACGGCGGGGCGCCGGTGCTCGGCTTCGACCGGCTCTGCATCAAGGCCCACGGTCGCTCCAGTCCTCGCGCGATCCGAAACGCCATACGCGTGGCAGAGCGATGTGTTCGCAATCAATTGACGGGTGAAATGGCGCGCTCGCTCGAAAAATCTGTGCAGTAGCCTCCCGATTTCGACTTTTTTACGGGAATCAACGGCGTTGTGCGCTCGTTCACTCGCATAGCGTCGAGAAGATCCTTAGCTTCTACGACGGGAGACCGAATGATGTCCGACGTGAACGACAAGATGCTTCTCCTGTCTCCGGACGAGCACGACTTCCTGTTCAACCTCTTGCTCGACCACGGGTCTCGGGGAGGAAACAAGGAGCTTCGCAATCGGCTCGTCCACAAGCTTTCCCGCCCGATGCGGATCGAAGACGCCGGTCCGCTCAAAGAAGCGGCCGCCGTTCGCGAGCCATGGGAGCGCGACGACGAGGCCGCCGAACCGTCCCGCTCGCCAGACCGACTCCCCGGCTTTCGACACGAACCCGCCTGAAGCGGCCGCCTCTCATCGCTTGCTGATGCCCAAAACGGGGAAGCGTGGCATCATCTGCTCCCATGAGCCGTGCCTCTACCGACAAGCGCGCCCTTCGACAGGCCCTCGACCTCGCCCGGTTGCCGAGCGCGATGCTGGAGCGGGTCCTTCGTCCCGACTCCGTCATTCGCTACGAGGTGCCCTTTGAACGGGATGACGGCCGGACCGAGTGGGTGGAAGGCTTTCGGGTGCAGCACTCCTGCGCCCGCGGCGTCTATAAGGGCGGGCTTCGCTTCCATCCCGGCGTGAATGAAGAGGAGGTTCGCGGGCTCGCCGTTCTGATGGCCCTCAAGACTGCGGTCTGTGACGCACCGGCCGGCGGCGCCAAGGGCGGGCTGGTTGTGGATCCGAAGAAGCTCAGCGAGGCCGAGCTGGAGCGGCTGTCAAAGGCGTTCGGCGCGCGCTTGGCCCGGCACATCGGACCCGAGCGAGACGTGCCGGCCGGCGACGTCGGCACCTCGCCCAAGGTCATGCGCTGGTTGCTGGAGGGCGGAGATCTGCCGGCGGCATCGATCACCTCGAAGCCGGTCGAAGATGGCGGTGATCCCTTTCGCGACGAGTCCACCGGCTTTGGCACCGCGCTCTGCGTTCGCCGCCACGAGGAGCGCCTCGGTCGGAGCCTCGAGGGACAGCGGGTCGCCATCCAAGGTCTCGGCAACGTCGGCAGCTGGTGCGCCCGAACCCTTCACGAGTGGGGCGCTCGGATCGTGGCGCTGTCGAACTCCCGTCTCAGCATCCGGGCCGAGGACGGCTTTTCGTCCGACGCGCTCCGCGAGCTCGCGGCGTCGATGCCGCGCAAAAAAGAGGACGCGGAGCGCTTCGGAGAGGTTGGCGAGGCGGAAGCAGTCCTGGCCGAGGACTGCGACGTCTTGGCTCCCTGCGCCATCGGAGACGCCATTCACGAGGGGAACGTCGCGTCGATTCAGGCTCGGGTGATCGTCGAAGGCGCCAATGGACCGGTCACCGAGGCCGCCGACGAAGCGCTCGAAAATCGCGGCATTCCGGTGCTGCCCGGGGTCCTCGCCAACGGGGGCGGGGTCTGCTGCTCGATGTACGAGTGGGCGGCCAACCTGGAGGGCCGTCAGATCGAAGAGGGCGAGTCCCGACCGCGACTGGAAGCGCAGCTCGGCGCGGCCTTCGATCGGGTCGCCGAGGCCAAGGAGGAGTACGAGGTCAGTTACCGAGTCGCTGCCTACACGGTCGCGGTGAAGCTGCTCGCCAGCGCGGAGCGCTGACGGTCAGCACCCCCCTAGTGTCCTGAGTCAGTAGAAACTTGAAAAACGAAGGCCGAGT
>CAYZFR010000124.1:0-11638 GCA_964477875.1 uncultured Myxococcales bacterium | reverse complement strand
GAGGGAAGCGTGCATGGCGAGGCGTTCAGTAAGAGCCGCGGGCGAGGAGGAAGGGAACGACGACCTCTTCCGCCTCCCCTTCGAAAGGCGGGAAGCGCCAATCCCGGATCTTGTCGGCGATGCACTTGCCGATCCGACTGCTCCGGAACTGGGCGGTGTCGATGGAGGTCTTGCTGACCTGGCCCGAGGGCTCGACCCGGACCCGGATCTCGAGCTTGCCGCTCAGGCTCTGCTGCCCCCTCAGACTCTGCTCGTAGCAGATCTTCACCGACTGCTTGCGGGCATCGACCGTTCGCCGGATCGCCTCGTCACTCAGCGTCCGGGTGGCCACGAGCGGTACCTCGGGTCCGCCCGAGCTTGGAAGCTCCGAGTCGCCGACCGAGCTCGCCTCGACCCCGCCACCGGTGCGTACGTCCCCGATCTCGAAGCTGGCCCCGCTGGGCCCCCGGCTTCCCCGGGGGCCTCCCGTCGTCGCCTCGTCTCGGATGTAGTCGCCGCCGAATTCGAAGCCATCGTCCGAGCTCGAGGGCGGGGGGTTTCGGGCCGCGCGCCCACCCGCGCGGGCAGGCTGGACGGGCTTGGGGGGCTTTCGCTCCTCGCCGAGAAACCTGAGCGAATTCGGGTCGTCGCTCTCGCCGCTCATCATCGCGATGCCCTCGCCGTCGTCGGCGAAGGGGTTGCCGAAGCCGGGAATGTTGATCTTTACGACGCCGGTCGCCGCCCCGGCGACGAGACCGCCGAGCAGAAGGATCAGAGCCCCCCCGAGGACGAGGCCGAGCCGATTCAGGTTCTTGATACCGCGGACCCCGGCTGCATTCACGAAGAAGCGGGTCGACTCCTTCTGCACCAGCTCGGCGGCGCTAGCCCGAGGCACGTTGGCGAACAGATCTTCGCCGTCGGTGAGATCTTCGATCTCCTGTCCGGAGGCAAACGGCGCTTGACCAGCGGCCAGCGGGTCCTTGCCAGAGGAGGCCGCGGTCCCGTCACCGAAAAGCGTGGAGGAGGTGGCGGTGGTCGGTAGCTCCGAAGACGCGATCCCCGCCATCGGCGCCACCTCCGGTTCGGCGGTGGTCTTGTCGAGCTCGAGCCCTCGGTCGGCGGGCGGCGGCGGCGGCGGGGAGGTGTTGCTCTCAGCCAGACGCCGGAGCTGCTCCACGTCGCGAATGCGCCGCCAGTGCTCCATCCCTTCGTGCCATACGTAGTGCCGGCCCTGCAGAGCCCCGCTCCGCACCGAATTGGCGACGTGCTCGAAGTCGAAGGGGCCTTGCTGCTGGCCGTCGACGGCGGTGAACCACTCGAAGGCGGTGGGGGGACGCTCGCTTTCGATCGGGACGTCCTGGGTGCCAGACTCCAGAGCCTGGCTGAAGGCCTGGGAAAGTGCGCCCGAGCCGCCGCTGGCGATGCGGGGGTTGAACGGCGTCGACCGCGGCTCTTCTGCCACCGGCGCCACCACCGTCCCTTCGCCGCCGTCGCGGACCAAGGACTCCCGCACGATGATCTTCGCGCCACACTTCTTGCAGCGAATGGTCAGGATCTTCCCCCGAACCTTCTCGTCCGAGATCTGATACTTGGTGCGGCAGCTTCCGCAGAGGAACTTCATCCGGGCCTCACAAAAGGTCGATCAAGTGGGCCTTGATCGTCTTCCGAACCGGCTCGCTCGGGCTCTTCTCCAGAGCCCGGGTCCACATCTCGACCGCCTTCGCCTTGAAGCCCTGCCGTTCGTAGAGGACCGCGAGGTTCTTGAGGGCGTTGAACTGTTGGGGTGCGAGCTCGACTACCCGCTCGAACTCGCTGATCGCCTCGTACACCCGTCCAATCCGGTGAAGGGTGGTGCCGTAGGCGAAGTGGGCCCGAGCGTCGAAGGGGTCCTCGCGAACCGCGCTCGCGCCGTACTCCAGTGCTTCTTTGGGCTGACCGGCGGTCAGGCGCTCCATGCACGCCCGCACCGCGACCTGCACTTTGCGGCGAACCTCGACGTCGGCGGGGCTGCTCTCCTTGCTCGCCGACTGGCCGAGCAGCTCCTGCACCTTCTTCACCAGCTCCCCGATGCGGAAGGGCTTCGTCATGTATTCGTCGGCGCCGTAGATGCGCTTGACGTCCTGGATGAAGTTCCAGCCGGTGTAGATGGCCGAGATCATCATCACGGGGGTGCTCTTGTAGCGATCCGACTGCTTGATCTGCTGGCAGAGCTCGAATCCGTGGATCTCGGGAAGCATGGCGTCGAGGAGGATGACGTCGGGTCGGGCGCCCCGCAGAACCTCCAGAGCCTCTCGCCCGCGGGTGGCCCGGAGGACCTCCATGCCCTTGTGGCTCAGAGCCTTCTCGATGATGTCGAGGATCTCGGGCTCGTCGTCGACGGCCAGGACCTGGGGCTTGTCGCTCGTGGGTCGGACCTTCGGGGCTGGCGCCTCGGGGAAGGTCTCCAGGCCGTCCTGCGGGAGCTGGGCCGCGATGGCGGGCTCCCGGATCGGCGTCAAGACTTCCAGGTGGGGCTCATCGGAGGTCGACCGCTCGCCCCGCCACACCCTGGCCCCGGACGTCCGGGCCTCGTAGGCCTCGGCGATGACGCGATCCAGGACCGCGCGGGGCACGACGAAGGGCAACGCGCCGTAGCCGCTCGCGAAGGAGACTTCGTCGAGGAGGGCTCTGTCGTCCGGCCGCGCCATCGCAAGACGCAGCCGCCCGCCGAACAGGCCGAGAGGCAGGACCCGATGGGACCGGGCGATTTCGGCAGGCACGAGACCGAGTGGCTCCACGTCGAGGACGCACCGATCGAGGGCGACGGCTGGCACCCCGAACTGCTCGCCCAGCGCTCGAGACCCGACGTCGGGGTCGAGGTCCAGAACGTCGATGCAGGTGGATACCAGGGGCTGGAGCGTCCGCCCCTGAGCGGCGACCGCCCGTTCGATCTGGGCCTGGGACAGCCCGTGCTTGCGGATCAAGATCTCGCCGATGCGGGTTTGGTCGGAGGGGCTCACCAGCGGTCTCCCAATGCCCGGCCGAGCCTACCCCGGCTCGGGGTTGCTCGAAAGACCGGGGGATTCACAGTTGAATTCGGCCGGCGCAGCCTAAATTCGAGGCCCGTGGGCCGCCGCACACCAGACTCAGGAGCGGCCGATCCGGATCGGATACTCGACGTTGCGAATCTCGCCTTCGAAGGCCGGCCAGCGCACGGAGCTCATGACGGAGCCCAGGCAGGTCTGAAGCGGCGAGCGTCTCAAAAAACGATCGCCCAAAGTGAAGTCCCGGGCTCGGCCGTCGTTCCCGATCGCGAAGCGGAGCCGGATCTCTTCGCCGATCGTGTCGGACGAGCGCTGGATCTGGCGGGCGATGCAGCGCTTGAACTGGGGAAACAGCTGGGCCATCCGAGCCCGAACCGCGCTCTCGCTCGGCGCCCCGGCGGCGCTCGACGCAGCGATGGGGGATCGGCGTCGACGTTCGCGCCGGGTGGAGCGCTTCCGGACCCTCGGTTTGGGCTCGGGCATGGGCAGCCCTTGCAGCGCCGGCTCGATGGTGACGGAGGCCATGAGGGCCTGCAGCTCTCGCTGAAGTTCTCGCTCGGCGTCCTGGCGGAGCCGCTCGGCCCGGCTGCGCTCCCATGCACGTCGACCCTGCTGCACCCCCCACACCCCGAGGACCGAAACGACGAGGGCGGCGCCGACCCATCCCAGCCGGCGACGGAGCCGCAGACTCGCTTCGGCCTGGCACCGCCGCTCCCGCTCCGCCGCTTCGCGCTGGGCCGTCTCCACCTTGGCCTTGTGGGCGAGGAACATCTGGTAGCGCTCGACCGGTCGAAAGTCCTTTCCGTCCGGCGCCACCATCGACTCGAAGCCCAGCTCGCCAGCGTACAGCATCCGAAGCAGCTCCTTCGCCGGAACGGGGCCGAAGACCTGCTCGTCGCGCTGATACAGCCAGGGGGCCTCCAGGCTCGACCCTCTGCCGCGTCCGTTCACCGAGTGCACCATGCTATGACTCGGAGACCAGGTCGAGATGTGCCCCAAACTCCCCCTCCGGACCTTTCGCTTCGAGATCGCCTACGACGGCACCGAGTTTCACGGATGGGCGCGGCAGCCGGACAGGCGCACCGTCCAGGGCCTCCTGGAGGCCACGCTGAGGACCGAGCTCCCCGAAATGCGTCGCATCGCCGTGGGGGGACGGACGGACCGCGGCGTCCACGCCACGGGACAGGTCTTTTCCTTCACCGCGCGGACGCACGCCTCGCCCGAACATCTCGCCGCGCTCGTCGACGAAGCGGCCCCGGAGGAGCTGCTCGTCCTCCGCGCGGGGCTGGCGCCTCGATGGTTCCACGCCCAGTACTCTGCGGTGGCGCGGCGCTACGTCTATCTGCACCCGGTCCTCGCTACCCCTGGCGCCGCCCGACTCGCCGCGCGGATCGACCGGATGCTCCAGGAGCTGGTCGGGCGTCGCGACTTCCACGCCTTCGCCCGCGACACTCCCAAGAACAAGTCCACCGTCCGCCACCTTCGGCGGGCGAGCGCTCGGATGGAGGGACGTGCCATCCGCTTCGACCTCGAGGCGACGGCCTTTCTGCGCAGGCAGGTCCGCGTCATGGTGGCGACCGCCCTCCGCGAGGCACGGGCCGGGTCCTCGACCGACGCTCTCCTGCGGCTCGCCGATGCGGGAGCTCGGGCAAAGACGGCCCCCCCGGCGCCGCCGGGTCGACTGTGGCTGACTCGGATTCACTACGGCCCCACGCCCCGCGGCTGAGCGCTCAGTCGCTGGGTGTGACCTCGATGAGGACGCTGGTGATGTTGTCCTTGCCGCCCCGGTCGTTCGCGAGATCGGTCAGCCTCTGACAGCCAGCCTGCAGGTCTCCGGAAGCGAGCAGGGGTCCGATCTCGGCTGCATCCAGGTAGCCGTGAAGACCGTCGGAGCAGAGCAGGTAGCGGTCTCGGGCCTGGACGGGGACGATGTAGGTGTCGACCTGGACGTAGTCCCGCGGTCCGACGGCCCGGGTGATCACGTTGCCTCGAGGCGAGATCCGCGCCTGCTCGGGTGTGATGAGGCCTGCCTTCAGCTGCAGTTGGACCAGGGTGTGGTCTTCCGTCACCTGCCACGATCGTCCGCCGCGGACGAGGTAGGCCCGGCTGTCCCCGACGGAGCCGATCACGGCCACGTTGTGGACCACCACCATGACGGTGATCGTCGTCCCCATCCCCTTCCGGTCAGGGTCCTGCTCGGCGATGGCGAAGACCATGTATGTCGCGGCTTGAATGGCGGACTCGACCTGCCGCCGGAGGCGACGCAAGCCCTCTTCCGTCGGACGCTGCCGGTAGTCTCGAATCAACTCTTCGCCGCTGCGGACCATGGCGTGCACGGCCTCGACCGCTTCCCAGGAGGCGACTTCTCCCGCTGCATGGCCCCCCATGCCGTCGGCCACGACGTAGAGCTGGAGTTCATCGGTTCGAAAATAGGCGTCTTCGTTGTGCTCCCGCTTCATTCCGACGTGAGACATGGCGGCGGATACGGTTCGCACGGGGCCGGCAGGGAGGTTAAACCCAGCCGGAGCGGCTGGAAAGAGCGGGGGTGGAAATCAGGTCGAGGAAGAGTCGACGGCGTCGATCTTTGCCACCCGGGCCGCGTGGCGGCCCCCTTCGAAATCGCTCTCGGTGAAGGCATCCACGATGGCCAGGGCGAGCGTTTCGCCGGTGACGCGCTCCCCGAGACAGAGCACGTTGGCGTCGTTGTGGGCGCGGGCGAGTCGAGCCTGGAGCTCGAACCCAGCCACGACCGCCCGCACGCCTGTAAAGCGATTGGCGACCATGCTCATGCCGACCCCCGATCCGCACACGAGGACCGCGCGCTCGACCTGGCCCGTGGCCACCAGGAGCGCACCGCGAGCGGCGAAATCCGGGTAGTCGACCCGAGTCTCGTCGTCCGGCCCGACGTCTCGTACGTCGTGGCCGAGGGCGCTCAGGTGCTCCCGGATCCGGCCTTTCAATCGAAAGCCCGCGTGGTCGGAGGCGATGGCGAACTTCACGATCGGAGCTTGCTCAGGACGATGGTCGCGTTGGTGCCGCCAAAGCCAAAGGAGTTGCTGATGGTCACGTCGATGGCGTGCTTCTGCGGCTCCTTGGGAACGAGATTCAGATCACAACCCTCGTCCGGGTGGTCCAGGTTCAAGGTCGGCGGCGCGATTCCCGTCTCCATCGCCCGGATGGTCAGGATGGTCTCGACCGCTCCCGCGGCGCCCAGCATGTGCCCGTGGGCGGACTTGGTGGAGGAGACCGGGATTTTGGCCGCCTGAGCCCCGAGCACCGCCTTGATCGACTGGATTTCCTTGGGGTCGCCGACGGGGGTCGAGGTGGCGTGGGCGTTCACGTAGGTGACTTCGGACGGGTCGACGCCTCCATCGCGCAGCGCCATGTTCATGCTGCGAATCGGCCCTTCGCCCACTTGGGTGATGTGGGCAGCGTCGGCCGAAGCGCCGTAGCCCAAGACTTCGGCTCTGATCTGGGCGCCTCTGTCGAGGGCGTGCTCGAGAGTCTCCAGCAGCAGGACGCCCGCCCCCTCACCCATCACGAAGCCGTCCCTATCCTTGTCCCAGGGACGACTGGCCCGATGAGGCTCGTCGTTTCGGGTCGAAAGGGCCTTCATGGCGTTGAAGCCGCCGATGCCGAGGGGGGTGATGGTGGCCTCTGCGCCCCCCGTGACCACGACGTCGCAGACGCCTCGCCGAATGGTCTCCGCAGCCTCACCGAGGGCGTGAGCGCTGGTGGAGCAGGCGCTGACCGGTGACCAGTTGGGCCCCTTGGCTCCGATGCGGATCGACACCTGGCCCGGCGCGAGGTTCACGATGAGACCCGGAATAAAAAAGGGCGTGATCTTCCGGGGCCCGCGCTCGTTCACGACCTTGGCGTTGGCCTCGATGGTGGCGAGTCCGCCCAGCCCGGCCCCGATGATCACACCGACCCGCTCCGCCTCGGAGGTGGCCACGGTGTAGTCGGCGTGCTTCATCGCCATGTCGGCGGCCGCGATGGCGAACTGGATGAAGCGGTCGTTGCGCCGGACCTCCTTGGGATCCATGAAGCCTTTCGGGTCGAAGTCGGAGGCTTCGCCCGCCACTCGCGTGTCGAAGGCGCTGCAGTCGAACTGTGTGATCGGCCCGATTCCACTGCGGCCAGCCAGGATGGAATCCCAGGTCGAGTCGGCATCGCGCCCGCAGGGTGTCACCATCCCGTAGCCGGTGACGACGATGCGCGGCCGCCCCTTTTCGTCAGTCAAGCGCGTCATGGTCGGACTTTCGAGAACGAGTTGGTCCGCTGCTCCCCGGGAGGGTCAAGCCGGTTTGTGCTGGTTGATGTACTTGGTCGCGTCCCCGACCGTCTTGATGTTTTCGGCCTCTTCGTCGGGGATCTCGATCTCGAACTCTTCCTCCATCGCCATCACCAGCTCGACGATGTCGAGGGAGTCGGCGCCCAGATCGTCGATGAACGACGCCTCGGGCTTCACCTCATCCTCAGAGATGCCCAGTTGTTCGACGATGATCGCCTTCACTTTGTCTTCGATGGACGCCATTTCTCTGTTGCCTCTGCCTAGAGGCGCCCTGTCCCGGGCTACCCTCACGGCGGGCGGGTGGTAACTCGGATCATTTCCAGGAATCAACCAGGAAAGCGGCTGTTTCCTGGCCATGACTCACTGCATTGTGGCGCTGCTGGTCGCCGTGGTCGAGGTGGCCGAGGCCCCCTCGGCGACCTCGCCGGGAACCCCTTTGCGGAGGGTCTCGAGGACGCCGCGAAGGCGTCGTGCCCGGACCTCGGCATCGTTCCGGCGGGACCCCCGTCCCGAAGCCGCCTTCGAGAAGAGCTGGATCGCGTTCTCGAGGGCCTCTTCGGCTGCGTCGACCTGCTGCCGGCCTCCCACGTAGGCAGCTTCGCGCTGGATGGCTTGCAAGGCGAGTTGCTGATCGGAAGACACGCCCGGGATCGCCTTCATCTGCTCGATGTAGCGCGGCAGCAGCTCCACCGTCCGTGCGTTGTCCATCTCGAGGCTGAATTGGGCGGCGTCGACGAGGAGCCGGAACAGGGCCTGGTCGAGCTCGACCCGGTCGTCGAAGACGGTGACGCCTCGGCCTACCTTCATGCCGCCTGGGAGCGGGAAGGAGCGGTAGGCTTTCCGGATGGTGGGATCGAGGGGGATGAAGGGCTCACGGCCCACGGGGAGCATGCGCCCCTTTGCCACCGAGACTTCCGCCGGACCGACCTCCAGGAAGAGGCGGCGCGAGTTGAGCCAGGAGGCGCCGTAGAGGCCTGCTCCCACGGCTCCGAGCACGATGAGCGCCACGAACAAACGCTTGAGGCGCCGCTTCATGCCTCACCATCCAGCGCTGCGATGTAGGGCAGCTCGCGATACCGGCCGCCGTGATCCATCCCGTATCCAACCACGAAGCGATCCTCTATCGTGAAGCCGACATAGTCGACGGGAACCTCCACCCGCCGGCGGGCCGGTTTGGAAAGCAGCGTGGCGACCTCCAGGCTCGCTGGCCGCCGGGTTCGCAAATTGTCCAAAAGGTAGGCCATCGTCAGTCCGGTATCCACGATGTCCTCCACCACCAGGACCCGCCGCCCCGAGATCGGCAACGTGAGATCTTTAGTGATCTCGACGACGCCTGAAGACTCGGTCTCGGCGCCGTAGCTCGAAATCCCGAAGAAAGCGCACTGCGCGGGCACGTCGAGGCTGCGGAGCAAATCCGCCATGAAGACGAAGCAGCCCGTCAGAACCCCGACCACCACCAACTCTTCGCCCGCATGGACTCCAGAGATTTGTCGCCCCAACTCGCTTACCCTATCGCGGATGGCACTCGCCTCGATAAGGACCTTCACCTCCTGCAGTGATCACGGGTCGAAACGAGGAGGCAAGATCAGCGCGATCCCGAAAAGCATCCAGGCCCGGTCGGGGTTATGATGACTCCATGAGCGAGTCCACGGTCTACATGTTGGTGTATGGCATGGCGGTGGCGCCCCTTGGGATGGGCATGCTCTCGCTCCAGCTCCGGCGCTGGACGGCTCGCCTCCCCCTCAGCCGCGCTCGGCACGCCGTCCACGACCTCTGTCGCCTTCAGGGCTGGAGTCGCCCCGAACAAGATCAAGCCGCGACGCACGCTCGGGGCCTGCTGGGAAAGACCCCCGTCCACCTCCACATCGGGCCGGACCCGGGGGCGGACGAGGGTGCCCACTCGGTGTGGGTGCGCCTTCGAATCCCCCGAGGCGCGGACCCGTGGCCCAACCATCCTCTCCTCGTCGACCTCTCCCGGGGCCTCGTCCTCCGCGGCGACGCAGAAGCAGGTCAGGCGATCCTCGGGTCCGAATTGGGGCGCTTCGCCAAGTCGGAGGACCTATTCGAAGTGCTTCCCAACGAGATCCGTTTCGACCGGTTCAGCCGCTCCTGCACCCACGAGGATCTCGCCATGCTGCTCAGCCGGGTCGTGCACACCTGGACCAGCTTGACCCGCAGCGAGCCTCGGACGGTGCTGTCCCAGCAGGTGCTCCACGGAGCCGGGCTCGACATCCGGGTCGGCGCGCTCCGCTGCCTCATTCCTCGACCGCGCCCGAGCGAGGAGGCCGACGCGCACCGGCCCCTTCTGCTGCGAGCGCTGACCGACCCGGCCCCAGAAGTGCGACTGGAGGCCGCTCTTCGCCTGGGACCAGATGGGCGTGAGGTCCTGGAGACCTTGCTTCGGGAGCAGCTCGACCCCGAGCTCCGAATCCGCGCCTTCTTGGGGCTCGGCAGGCAGGACCTAGAGACCGGTCGAGCATGGACACCAAGGATGCTTCGAGATCCCAGTGAGCGGGTGAGCCTGGCCGTCGTCGAGTGGGCGGGACAAGAAGGGCTGTGGGCCCAGCTCGACTCGCTGGTGCGTGACCCTGCCAGCCCCATTGGCCCGCGAGTGCGGGCCCTTCTCGCTCTCGAGAGTCCAGACCGGGAGGCCCTGTTCCTCGACTGCCTCGGCGACGGGGCCCCGCCGGAATTGGTCGCGACGGCGGCCGACGTCCTCGGACGGGTCGGCGGCCTGGAGGCCCGGCGCCAACTGCACCAGCTTCTGCGGCGCGGCACATCTCGCAAGGCAGCCCTGTCCGTCCGAGCCGCCCTCGAGCTCCTGGCGACCCGGGTTCACGCCGAAGGCGGGCGGGTGTCCTTGATCGATCCGAGCTCCGGCGCCGGCGCACTGAGCGCACCCAAGCCCAGCCGGAGAGTCGAAAGAGACGAAAAGGACACGGGGCGATACGGCGGAAGCGGGCCCGGACCCAGCGCCTCCGCGGTGGCCGGGCTCACCCTGTCCGGTGCCGGAGGCTCGGGAGGACTGAGCCCGTGATGATGATGATGATGATCAGCACGCTGAGCAGCGGCGGCACGTGAACCACGTCGAGCAGGAGCATTTTGAGTCCTGCAAAGGTTAGCACCCCCGCTAGGCCGTAGTGCAGGTAGCGGAGCGATCCAAGGACGTCGGCGAGCACGACGTAGAGGGAGCGAAGACCCAAGATGGCGAACGCGTTCGAGGTGTACACGATGAACGGATTTCGAGCGACGGAGAAGGCGGCGGGCACGGAATCAACGGCAAAAACGACGTCGGTGAGCTCCAGAGCCACCACGGCCAAGACGAGGCGAGTCGGCCGGAGCACCCCGTCTTCCCGCACGAAGAAACGAGTACCATCCAGCTTTTTGGACACCCGCAGTCGGCCCTCGAGCCAACGTAGGATGGGGGCGTCGTCCTTCTCGCCGGCCTGCTCAGAAAGCACGCGAAAGGCCCCAAAGAGCAAGAGGCCGCCGAACATGTAGACGACCCAGTCGAAGCGCTGGAGGGCGGCCAACCCCAGCACCACAAACAGGAGTCGGAACACCAAGGCTCCCAGGATGCCCCAGGTCAGGACCGCTCTTTGCCCGGCAGGCGGAATCTTCAGACTTCGAAAGATGAGGAGAAAAACGAAGAGGTTGTCGACGCTCAGGCTCTTCTCGATGAGATAGGCCGCCAGGTAGTCCTGAGCCGGCCGAGCACCCAAGCTGGCCCAAACCGCCGCTGTGAAGGCAAGGCCCACGCCGATCCAAGCCGCGCTCCACGCGACCGCGGCCCGCCTGGAATCTGCGTGACCGTCCCGGTGGCTCAGCAGATCGACGCTGAGGATGACGACGAGAGCGCCTCCGAACAGCCCCCACAACCAAACCGGCACGCTCATCGTCGTGGCTCATGACGCATAGGTCGGAGTCGAAAAAAAACCCCAGCCTGAACCAGGCTGGGGTCAAAAAAAATCCGGCAGCGACCTACTCTCCCACAAGACTACTCCTGCAGTACCATCGGCGCAGTGGGGCTTAACTTCCGAGTTCGGGATGGGATCGGGTGTGACCCCCACGCAATAGCCACCGGAAACCGGTGAACAGAAAGACGAAATCAAGGATGCCTCGAGGTACGGGCAATCAGCCCTGACCCCGACGAATTGAGTATGGTCAAGCCTCACGGGCGATTAGTACCAGTTAGCTCAATACCTTACGGCACTTACACACCTGGCCTATCAACGTCGTAGTCTCCGACGGCCCTTTAGGGGCGAACCCGGGACACCTTATCTCAGAGGGGGCTTCCCGCTTAGATGCTTTCAGCGGTTATCCTTTCCGCACTTAGCTACCC
>CAYZFR010000123.1:0-11825 GCA_964477875.1 uncultured Myxococcales bacterium | reverse complement strand
CCGGTGCCGCTCTCGAAGGCGCTCGTGAACACCAGCTCGTGCTCGTCGAAGGCCTCGAAGATCTCGCAGAAGTTCGGCGTCCCGTTGGAGAGGTCTCCGTCATCGTCGTCGGCCGCGATCGTCTCCTCGAAGGTGGTTGGAATGCCGTTCGCGCGGCGCAGCGTCTCGAACCACAGCAGGTCCACGGCCCGGGTACCTGCTTCTTCCCCCAGCTTCGCCTGCAGGGCGGCTCGCAGGTCCCACATGGCGCCGGCGTAGGTCAGGCCGCGGGTGTGGGGCACCTGGGAGTTCTGAACCTGAGACCAAAGCACCGAGTTTGCCGGGTCGGTCTCGCGTATGGGCTGGGTGGTGAAACGGATGCCCTCGCCGATCGACGAGTCATCGGTCAGGGTAGCCGCGATGTAGTCGCTGAGACCTTCGCTGTGAGCGCTGTCGAAGCTGCCCACGCTGCGGATCAAGGACTGCGCGTGCACGGTGTGGCCGAACTCGTGAAAGACCACGTCGTCGAGGAGACCGGTGTTCTCGCAGCCGTTACCGGCGCGGAACATGATGATGAACTGGCCGGTCGAGACCGCGTTGCAGGAATTGGTGAAGTTGCTGAGCGCCAGCTGTTGATTGTTCACCAACCAACCGAGGTTTGGGATCAGATCGAGGATTCGGGCGCGGACGTCCAAGGTGGAGAGATAAGTGTTCAGGACGGCGTCATTGAACTGGTCGCTCTGGAAGTCGACCTCCAGCACGCCACCGTCCGCGATCTCACCTTCGATCGGCGTTGGGCTGCCGTTGCCGATGTCCGCTACCCGGACCGTTGGGCTGGACAGGCCGCTGGTGATCGGACCGCCGCCGAGGTCGATGGCGGTCTGGGTTGGGTTGCTCAGAACGACCGGCTCGCTGCCGATGGTCGAGAACTGGCCCTGGCCGTCGAGCTGAACGGTGAAGGGGGCGTCGCTTGCGATCTGGCCGGTCAGGGTCACTTCGCGGGCGGCCTCGGTGACGCGTCCGGCTTGGGGGTTGCCGTCGGGGGTCCGAAACCGAACCTCTCCGTCGATGAACTTCAGGGTCTGCCGCCGAGCCACCGGGGCGCCGTTGCTGGCTCGGATGAAGACGTCCCAGAACTCCAGGGGCTCGAAGCTCTCCAGCCGGACCTTCAGGACGCGCTCGAACTGGAGCCGCCCGTCCTCCTTCGCGAAGGGTAGAATCATGGGCCCATCGACGTCCTCGGCGCGGGGCTCGCCGCCGCGCAGCGACGCGATCCAGCTCTTGGCCGCCGCCTTGGCCTTGGCGGGCGCCAGGGTCCTGTTGTCGATCTGCAGATCGACGAAAGGCACGGCCTGAGACGACAGCGCGAAGATCCGGTCGTTCTTGATCCGGACACTCAGGTGGCCGCCGACCACCGGCAGGCCACGGTACGTCTGCTCGAAGCCGACGGTGCGGTAGTCCCCCGCTTCGTTGAGGTGGTTGGCGACCAAGACGAAGTCGCTCGCCGCCGCGCCGGGGGCCAACAGGTCCACGTGACGAGTCAGGATCTCTCGGGCCGCCTCCGCGGCGCGCTCGGCGTTGGCCACCGCACCCGGCGCCGGGATCGAGCCGCCCAAGACGAAGCTGGGGCTCTGCCGGACCCAGGTCGTGTGCCATTGACCCGGGGTGGCCGACTGGAAGCGCTCCCAGGCTCGGTTCATCCGCTCCGGCACCGCCTCGACCGGCGTCGGGGTCGGGGCGGCCGGCGTCCCATCCCAAAGCCACAGACCGAACAGCTCCGGATCCATGGGAACCGGCGTGTGAAGATCCGCTGGCTTCGCGAAAGCGGGGAGGCTGAAGGCCAGGGCGGCCAGAATGAGGAGTCGCTGCATTTTACGTCGTCCGGTTCGGATTTGGGGGTAACCAATCGCTTCGGGCATGAGAGTCAACCCAAGGAGGGCCTGGGGTCTTCCCTCTCTCATGTCGTTCCCTCAGAAATTTGAGCTGGCGAATGAGCTCCTTCCCACGTCGTCAGGTCTTTCCCGTTATCTACGGGTGCGAGGCCCGCATGTTACCCTGAGACAGCGATGCCGGACCCATTGCTGTTGCCCTCCATCGCCATGCTGTCCGGGGGCGGCCTGCTCGCCGCCCGGGACTACCTCAAA
Organism: uncultured Myxococcales bacterium; assembly: GCA_964477875.1. GTDB lineage: Bacteria > Myxococcota > Kuafuiibacteriia > Kuafuiibacteriales > Kuafuiibacteriaceae > Kuafuiihalomonas. The sequence goes on along the minus strand of CAYZFR010000123.1, from coordinate 9,702 downwards.
CGTCGTCTGACCGGCTCCGAAGACCGCTACATGGCGCTCTACGGCAAGTCGGAGTGGGAGGCTTCCAACATGGACCTCACCATTCACGTTTCGCCCGCCGCCGACGAGGCCTTCAAGCAGACCTTCTACGAGCGGATGGATCGCCAGCTCAACGAGGACCCCGAGGTCACCCAGGTTTTTCGGGAGGTGGCGGACTTCAGCGGCAAGCAGGTTCACTTTCGAGAGGCTCCGCAGGTCACCGTCGACGACCTCCTGAAGCCCCGCCCCGGCGTCTACTTGGACGCCGAGCAAAAGGGGAAGATCCGCGTCGTCTGGAACCACATGCAGACCGACGGCGTGGGCATGTGGGGCGCGCTCCGGGGCCTGTTCGATCCCAACCCGCCGCTCGTGCCCTACCGCAACGTGCCCGCGCCGCCGCCCCTTCTTCCCGAGATCATGGCCCTGCCTCGGACCGCCCGGCGGCTCGTCTGGCGCGGGCGCTTGCGAAAGAACCTTCCCAGCGGGCCCCTCACCCGAGGCCTCGCCCTTTGGGACGCCAAGCCGCTCCGGGGCATGAAGAGCAAGCTGCGCGGCTCCTTCAACCTGATGACCAGCGCCATGGTCATCAGCGAGGTCTTTCGTCGTCACCCCGACCGCGAGCGTCTGAACATTGGGATGACCGCCTACTTCCCGTTCTTGCAGGGCCGCAACAAATACGGCGTCTTCCTTTGCAAGGTGGTCCGGGGAGACGTCGGCTCCCTCCTTCAGCAGCTCACCAAACAGACCAAGAACCCGATGCTCAACTGGGGGACCTCGGCCGCCCAGTCCTGGGCTCTGGGCCGAATGCCCGATCGGGCCTTCGCGCGCCTGGTCAGCCACTATCGCAAGCAGGTCGACGTCCTCGTGAGCAGCCTCCCCGTGGGCAGAGAGAAGATCTCCATGAACGGCATTCCGGCCGTCATCTCCTGCCACCCCTGGGAGCTGACGCTGCCCTACTACTTCTTGCTCGTCGGCACCCGAGCCGACCTCCACGTCTCCTTCACCTCACGGTACGAGCAGGACGAGAGCTTTCTCGACCCGACCAAGATGTTCCCCGACTTCGTGAAGGAGAAGTATGCTCACGAGGCCTTCGGCCACGAAGGCCCCGGCGACGACGACCTCGCCGCCAGCGGCGAGCATGCGCTGCCCCGGTACGGAGAAGATCTCCTCCCCCAGATCTCGGCGCCCCCGGTCTGAGCCTCAGGCGGCGGCCGCTGTCGTCGGATGCTCGTCAGGTCGCGAGCTCGGGCGGGCGCCGATCCGAGCCGCCAGCCACCGCGAACCCATCCACGCGAACAGGCCGCCGGCCAGGTTGCCGACCGCGGCCCCAACGAACACGCCCGTCGACCCGAACACCGTCATCAAAGCGGCCGCGGCCGGAACGTAGATCAGCATCCGGAGCAGGGTGGTGAGGGTGCCCAAGAGGGGGCGGCCCAGGCTGTTGAAGACGGCGCACTGCACGATATTCATCCCGTAGCCGCCGAAGGTGATGGGGACCATCCACAGATAACGGATCGCCACCTCCTGCACCGTGTTCGAAGCGTCGAACAGCGGCACGACCACCGGTGCTGCCACCGCCACCAGCAGCGCGGTGCCAACGCCCCACACCAGGCACATCTGAAAGCCGACTTTCACGCTCCGGTCGACTCGGTCAGGCCGCCCGGCTCCATAGTTTTGGCCCACCAGGGGGCCGATGGCCGCCGACAGCGCGAACAACATGATCGCGCACAGGCTCTCGATCTTCGTCGCGACCCCAAACCCCGCGACGCTCTCGGGTCCGATTCGCGCCAGCAAGCCCGTGACCAGCGCCAGGCCCAGAGGGTTGACGGTGTTGGCGCCCGCCGCCGGGACGGCGATGACGGTGATCCGACGCCACGAGTCGGCGACCTCGGCCCAGGGGGACGCGCGGAGGGTGAGCAGTCCCTTGCGACCCAAAAGCCATAGGACGACCACGCTCATCGCCAGGTTGCTGACCACCGTCGAGACCGAGGCGCCGGCGATGCCCAGCCGAGGAAAGCCGAGCAGACCAAAGATCAGCAGCGGATCGAGGACGACGTTGAGCAGGGCGCTCAGCACCATGATCACGCCTGGCAAGCGCGCTTCGCCGTTGGCCCGCAACAGGCCGTTGCCCACGACCGGGCACACGAGGGCCACCAGACCGAGGTACCAGGGCTGCATGTAGGCGACCACGTGCTCTAGCACGGGCCCTCGGGCGCCCAAGGCGAAGAACAACGGCCGGCAGGTCGCGAGGCCCAGCGCCCCGGCCACGCCGACCATCAGAAAGGACAGGGTGAGGGCGTCGGTGCAGCGGCGGCGCACCTGGCTCGTGTCGCCCTCACCGGCGGCTCGAGAGACGACGCTCGTGGAGCCGCTGGCGAGACCGATGGCCACGCTCATCAAGAGCAGGATGATGGGAAAGGCGAAGCTGATTCCGGACAGCTCTTCGGTGCCGAGCTGCGCGACGAAGTAGGTGTCGACCAGGTTTTTGCTCATCATCGCGAGCAGACCCACCGTCATGGGAAGGGTCAGCTCCAGCAGATGGCGTCTCACCGAGCCTTCCACCAGCTTCGTCATGTGCTTCGAGCGCGGAGCGCCGCCTCCATTCGTTCGTGGATCCCGCCGAAGCCGCCGTTGCTCATGAAGGCGATCGTCGTCCCCGGCCGGGCCGACTCCGCGAGCTGGGCGACGATCAGCTCGACGGCGGCCACCGAGCGAGCCGGCGTCCCGCGGCCGTCGATCTCGGCGGCCAGGCGGACGACGTCGAGCCGTTCCGCTTCGGGCAGTTCGGGGCGGCCGACGCCGGCGATGACGACCTCGTCCGCGGCGTCGAAGGCGCGCGCGTACTCGTCTTGAAAGATTCGCCGGGCGCTGGTGGCGGTACGGGGCTCGAAGACCGCGACCAAGCGACCGGGAAAGCGAGAGCGCAGGCCTTCCAGGGTGAGCCGCACCGCCGTCGGGTGATGGGCGAAGTCGTCGACGATCCGCACCCCGTCGACCAGGGCCCGGACGGTCTGGCGCCTGGCCACGCCCCGAAACTCGGCGAGGGCGGCCGCGGCCTCGCCGGCGGGGACGCCCACCCGGGCAGCGATTTCCAGGGCCGCGGTCGCGTTGTCGACGTTGAAGGCGCCCCCGAGGCTCAGGCGATGCTCGAGCCCCCGGAACCGAAAGCGCGCGCCGTCTTCGTCGAGCGCCACCGCTTCGGGGGCGACGTCGCCCCCAGCGCCGTAGCGCAGCACCGGCGCCCGGGCGTTCTCGAGCGGTAGCCGAGCGTCGGCGGCGGCCAAGATCAGGCCATTCTCGGGCACCAGCGCAACCAGCTCCGCGAATCGGCCTTCGATGGCGGCCAGGTCCGGATAGATGTCGGCGTGGTCGAACTCGAGCGAGGTGAGGACCAGGAGCTCGGGCTGGTAGTGAAGAAACTTGGGGCGTTTGTCGAAGTAGGCGGTGTCGTACTCGTCGCCCTCGACTACGAAGTGGGGGCCCTCGCCGTGGCGAAAGCCGACGCCAAAGTTTTCGGGGACGCCGCCGATCAAGAAGCTGGGGTCGCGGCCGGTGGCGTGGAGCAGGTGGGCGATCATCGACGTCGTCGTGGTCTTGCCATGCGTGCCGGCGACGACGATCGAAGTGCGGTCCTTCAGGAAGAAGCGAGCGAGCGCCTCGGGAAAAGAAGTCTGAGGAAGCTCAGCCACCCGGGCCGCCGTGGCCTCCGGATTTTCGCGTCGAATCGCGTTCCCCACGATCACCAAGTCGGGAGCGGGCTCCAAGTTCGACGGCGCGTAAGGCGTGCGCATTTCAATGCCCCACTCTCGTAGCTTGTCCGACATGGGGGGGAAGGTGGCCTGGTCGCTGCCGCGAACCTCGTGGCCCGCGTCCTTGAGCAAGCCGGCAAATGAACCCATCCCGGTGCCGCAGACCCCGATCAAGTGCACCTTGGCCACGGGGACAGGAGCCTATCCGACGGAACCCCCAGGTGCGACCCATCATTGGATTTCGTTTCTCCCTCGGCGGTGGTCTAATTCGCCGCCGTGAATCAGGCGGAGCCCGACAGCGAGCGGATCGACGCGCTCCGCGCCGAGGCCGAGGCTCGCCTGCAAGAAGGTGCGCCCTTGCTCGCGGCCGAGCTCTTCGAACGAGCCGGAGATCGGGAGGCGGCGGCGTCGCTGTTCGAAAGCCACGGCGATCCGATCCGCGCTGCGCAGCTGCACGCCGAGCTCGGGCACCCCGCGCGAGCGGCCGACCTGCTGGTCAATGCCCTCGTCGGCAGCTCCGGTCGCCGTCTCTCGGCCAGCGCGACCACCCGCACCTGTCGCAAGGCCGGGGAGCTGTACGCCCACGCGGGCCAGGTGGAGCGCGCGGTCCAAGTCCTCCGTTGGGGGGGCGAGCTCGAGTTTGCCGCGAAGCTCCTCGCCGACACCGGCCGCCCGGCCGAGGCTCAGCGCCTCTTCGTCGAGGTCGGAGACCTCCTCGCCGCCGCCGACATGGCCCGAGAGGCCGGCGACCTGGCCACCCATCATCGGCTCCTCGCTCGCCGGGCCGAGCAATCTGGTCGCCTCGCCGAGGCCGCGGTTCACTTTGAAGAGGCTGGCGAGCCCTACGAGGCGGTGCGTCTGTTCGAGTTGGCCGGCGACGGCGCGAAGGCGGCCGAGGCCGCCGCCCGGGGGCAACTTTGGGACGCCGCCTCGAGACTGTACGAGCGGATGGGCGACCTGGAGCGGGCCGCCAACTGCCTGCGCTCGGCCGGCCGGGCCGAGGACGCGGAGCGCTTGCTTCGCCGGCGCCGACCGGCTGCTGGCGAGGGAGCCTTGACCGAGGTGGTGGCGCTGCTGGCCCAGGCCCGTGCGGGACGAGATGACCTCTACTCCCCCGCCATCGCGCGCCTGCGCGCCTTGCCTTCGAGCTCGCCGGAGTTCTTGGCGGCCCGCACCATGCTCGGCGAGGTCCTGGCCGAGCGCGGCGAGACCCAGGAGGCGCTGACCGTCCTCCAAGAGCTGTTCTTGGGGATCGCACCGACCCCGGCCCACGTGCCTGCCGGGTACCAGTACGGGATCTTGCTGGAGCGCGAGGGGTACTTGGCCGGGGCCCGCAACGCCTTTCGGACCGTCGCCGCCTTCGAGCCCGGCTATCGCGACGTCGCCCAGCGCCTGGCCCGACTCCGCGAGACAGACCGCTCCACCATCAGCAGCGCCCCTCCCGGCCGAGGCTCCAGCGTCGTCGGCCGGCCCATGGTGTTCACAGGGCCCGACCCGGGGCGCTCCTCGTCTTTGGGCTCGGTCGAAATGCCCGCTTCGACCGGTGATTTCATCCCCGAATCTCTGACCGCAGACTTGTTTCTGGCGCCCGAGAGCGCGTCGGGACCGCAGGCCCAGGTGAAGCGAGACCCCACCCAGCCGGTGGCCCCGCCGCCCCGTCGGCCGTCGACGCCGCGGCGGGACGAGCTGGTCGGGACCATCCTCCGCGACCGCTTCCTTCTCGAGCGTCGGGTCGGTCGCGGCGCCCAGGCTCGGGTCTACCTCGCTCGAGACCAAGTTCTAGATCGCCCGGTGGCGATCAAGGTGTTGGATGAAGGCATTCAGCCCGACGACGCTGCCCTTCGTCGCTTCCTACGGGAGGCCCGGCTGGCGGCCAGGGTGCGGCACCCCAACTGCATCTCAATCTACGACTTCGGCCAGGAGGCCGGGCTCACCTTCATTGCCATGGAGTTCTTCGAGGGGCGCACCTTGCGGAAGTGGTTGGAGAAGGGGCCGCTCGACCTGGCGCTGGCGCTTCGCATCGGCCGTGACGTCGCGGCGGCCCTGAGCGCCGTCCATGAAGCCGGCATCCTGCACCGGGACGTCAAGCCGACCAACGTGCTCATCGACGCCGCGGCCGCCGTCCGGCTGACCGACTTCGGCGTGGCACGCTTCGTCAGCGACGACAGCGGACAGGGGATGATGGTCGGGACCATGCGCTACATGGCGCCCGAACAGGCCCGAGGCAAGGAGACCGACGCCCGGGCCGACGTGTTTTCGCTCGGCGTCGTGATCTTCGAAATGCTGAACGGCAAAGCACCTTTCGGAAGCACACTCGACGCCCTCATCGAGCGCGTGAAGCGCCCGCCTCCGGAGCTCCCGGCCGACCCGCACTTTGGCCACGAGCTTCGGACTTTCCTCCGCCGCTGTCTCGCGATCCAACCCGAGGAGCGCCCCTCTTCGATGTTGGAGGTCATCCAGACGATCGATGGGCTGACGGCCCGAAGAGCCTGAGGCTCGGGTTCAGGTCCCTCGAAGCCGGCGCCTGAGGAGCTGGAGGCGGCGCAGGGCCTTGTAGCCCCGCGAGCCTTCGATGGACTGGAGCTTCTCCCGGAGCTGTCGCTCGGCTCGCTCCGAGCTTCGATGCTGCTCCCGAAGCTTCTCGTTCTTCTCCGTGCACCGAACGAGCGCCCAGCGGTGTCGGCACTCGGCCCGGATCAAGAAGCCGAGCCGGTCCAGGACGGGATCGAGGCGCTCCAGTCGAGCCCGAAGCTCGCCCTCGAATCCAGCGGGGAGGACGTCGCGTCCGATGCGCGGCCCGGCGACCAAGGCCCGGTAGAAGTCCAGGCTGGCCGACCACCAGTCTTCTTCGACGTCAGGGGGGGATTCGAAGCTCGTCGATCGGGGTGCGCTGGCTTCGATGGAGGCCTCGGCGTCGTTCATGCCTTCGGGGCGCCAGGGCGCCTCCAGCTTCAGAACGTCTCCGAGCGCGGCCCTCGGATCCTCGATGAGCTCCTCGAACACCAAGATCACTCGGGGCATGGCCTGGCTCAGCTCCAGCCAGCCCAAGTTGTGGCGCCACCACAGCCACAGCGAGAGCATGTTCGGTATGTCCGAGCGTCGCCCCAGCGAGTCGATCACGCCGCGCGGGTGCCGAATCACGGCGACGGCCGAAGACCGAAAACCGACCCGGCTTTGAACGCGCTGCCACACCCGGCCGAACAGGCAGGTCCGGGGGTCTTTCAGGGCGAAGAAGGGCTGGTTCGACAGCTCAGCCGTCATCTGGCCGGCGAGCGCGCGCGTCAAATCCTGCGCCGCCGCCGTTTCCCAGGTCTCGTCGGGGATGCGACGAACGTCGTCCCAGTTGCGCCCCAGCTGCTCCAAGAAGATCTGCTGCAGACGCTCGACCTCACGGTGCTCCCAGTAGCCCCGCGGATTGTCCTCCGCTCGGGGGGCCATCAGGTCCTCGCCCAGCGATGCTCCGAGCAGGTTCACCGCCCGAGTCACGGCCGATGTCCCGCTCCGGTGCATGCCCAGGACGTGGACCAAGTGGGGGGCGGGGCTCGACACGCTTAACTCTTCTTCGAACGCCCGCCGCGGCAGAGACGATCAGGATGGGCAGGTCTGCCCGATCTCGCGGAGGTATGGCCAGGTGTAGATGCCGTGGTTGCAGCCCGGCGGAGCCCAAATGAAGCGGAGGGCGTAGTTGCCGACCTCTTCGATCTGAAGGAGGTTTGCGCCCTTCAGGTTGGGGGGCTCGACCTCACCGGCCGAGTGGCCGCGGCAAGTGGCGGAGGGACAGGCGTTGTGCAGGTCGTCGAGGGGATACTGCAGCCGCGCGCCGTCCTCCCAGCTGATCAAGACCCGGCCGTTGTCACGGTCGAGTCGAACTTCCATTGGTGTCGTCTCTTCCTTCATGGTTCTTTCCTCAATGCTGGATGCGCCAGCGGGTCCCACCGTCGGGGGCGTCCTCGAGGACGACGCCGAGGGCGGTGAGCTCGTCGCGGATGCGGTCTGCCTCCGCGAAGTCCTTGTTCTTGCGGGCGTCTTTTCGGGCTAGGATCAGAGCCTCGATTTGTTCCGCGCTCGGACCGTCCCCGGCGCCGCCGGTGAACCAGTCTTCGCTCTCCAAAAAGCCCATCAGACCCGCCGATGCCTGCAGGACGCCTTTCAGTCGGGCTCGCTCCGACCGATCGGTGGCGGTGTTGGCCTCCTTGGCCACCTGGAACAGCTCCGAGATGGCCTGGGGCGTGTTGAGATCGTCCCGAAGCGCGGCGAGGACTTTCGGGGCTGGCTCGGCTTCGACCGCCTCCACGTCTCCGAGTCCGCGCAGCGCGGTGTAGAGCCGATCCAGCGCTGCCACGGCCTCGCTGGGCGTGTCGGCGTTCCAGTCCAGGGGCTGGCGATAGTGCGCCTTGAGAAGCGCGAATCGGATCGCCTCGCCGGGCACCGACTTACGAAGCTCGTGCACGAGCATCACGTTGCCGAGGGACTTCGACATCTTCTCCTGTTCGATGCTGAGGAAGCCGTTGTGCATCCAGAAGCGGGCAAAGGTCTGGCCGCCGTGGACGCACTCGGCCTGGGCGAGCTCGTTCTCGTGGTGGGGAAAGCACAGGTCGATGCCGCCGCCGTGGATGTCGATGGTGTCGCCCATGTGGGCTTCGATCATGGCCGCGCACTCGGTATGCCAACCCGGGCGCCCAAAGCCCCAGGGGCTCTGCCAGCCCGGCTGGTCTTCAGTGGATGGCTTCCAGAGCACGAAGTCGCCGGCGTTGCGCTTGTAGCTCGCGACCTCGACCCGGGCCCCGGCCAACATCTCTTCCTGGCTGCGGCGGGAGAGCTGACCGTACTTGCCGCAGCTTTCGACCGAGAACATGACGTGGCCGTCGGCGGCGTAGGCGTGTCCGTTTTCGACCAAGCGCTCGATGAGCGAGATCATGTCGCCGATGTGCTCGGTCGCCTTGGGTTGAAGCGTCGGCTCCAGGATGTTCAGGGCGGCCGAGTCCTCGAGGTAGGCCTTCGTGAACCGGGTCGTGATCTCATCGATGGCGACCCCCTCCTCCTTGGCCTTCTTCATGATCTTGTCGTCGACGTCGGTGATGTTGCGGGCGTAGACGACCTCGTCGAACTCGTGGAGCAGCAGTCGATAGAGGGTGTCGAAGACCACCGCCGGCCGAAAGTTGCCGATGTGGGCGTAGCCGTAGACCGTCGGCCCGCAGACGTACATGCGCACGCGACCTGGCTCGGTGGGCTCGAAGGCCTCCTTCTTGCGGCTGAGGGTGTTGTACAGCTCCATCGATCTCTCGGTCGTTCCGTTCAGTCGGGGCGCCACTCGGCCACCGACTCCACGGGGTGAAGCGTCTCGTACACCCGGGCGTAGGCGACGTGAACCCGGTCGTCGCCGAGGGTTCCGTCGGCCAGGTCCCACAGCCAGCGGGCGAGGCGCTCGCTCGTGGGGTCGAAGGGGAAGACGCAGACCTTCAGGCCGCCGGGGTATCTGAGCTGGGCGCCTCGTAGCTGCATCTCGATCGGTTCGGGGCTTTGGTGCTCGGGGCCGTGCACGGCCTGTCGGCTGCCGATCAGGCGCTCCCCGAGGGGCGCGAGGCTGGACTCGATCTCGGCGAAGGTGGTCTCGCCCACCGCGAGTCCGTGGTCGAGCAAGGCGTGAACCGGCTGAAGGACCTCGGACTTGAGGCGACCGAAGTCCACCACGAATCCCTCGGCGTCGAGCTCCGCCGCCCCCAGACCGACCTCGAACTTCCAGGTGTGGCCGTGGACGTTGACGCAGGGCCCGGAGTGGCCTCGGACGTGGTGCGAGAAGCTCACGTCCACGCTGCGGTGGATCCGGTACACTTCACCAACATGCCCTCCGCGCCGCGACGCGCCAAGCAAAGTCGCCGGGGCGTCCGGTTCAGCCCGGACCGGCGCGGCGGGCGAGCAGCCGCGCGAGGGCGGC
>CAYZFR010000122.1:0-11948 GCA_964477875.1 uncultured Myxococcales bacterium | reverse complement strand
CCACGGAAAGACCGCCAGCCAGACGGGTGAAGCCGTTTTTCAGCACCCCCCTAGCCCACGCAATCGTCGATTTCGAAGCGTCTGTGGAGCGAAACGAGATTCGCAAGTCGAGTTGCGAAAACGGGTAGCACTCTCCGAGGGGTCAGCCTTCGGCGCGGGCGGGGAGGGGTGGGGGGGCGATGCTCTTCGCCTGGGCGTTTTGGCCTACGCCGAGGAGCTTGCCGGCGAGGATGGCGACCGGGGCGACGCCGGCGGAGAAGAGAGCGCCCATCTTGGCCGCCCCCTGGAGGCTGGGGTCGGTGAACGCGACGCCGGCCACGAAGAGGGCGACCGTCAGGCCGAGGGCCGCCACCATGCCCGCGACGAAGAGGGCTGCAAAGCTCATGCCTTCCGGGAGCCTGAAGCCCAAGAAGTGGCCGAGAGCCGACAGCCCGAAGATGCCCAAAGTCTTGCCGGCCATCAGCCCTATCAGGACGGCCCAGGTGGCAGGGCCCATGCTGCTGAACTCGACCCCGGCGTTGGCGAGACCGAAGCCGAACAGGCCGACGTCCACCGGTAGCTTGAGGGTATGCTCGAATCGGTTGAGGGTGTCGGTTTGGCCGGGACCGGCGGCTACGAACAGACCTTCGTCGGCGGCCGCGCTCGGCATGAAGGGTACGACCGGCACGAGGGCCAAAGCCGGGTGCAGGTGGGACCAAAAGAGGCCAAAGAAGCTCATCACCCCGGGGACCAGGACGTAGGGCTGCCAGGACGTCACCTTCAGCCGCTGGAGCCCGTAGGCGACCCCCATCGCGGCCAGCACCAGGAGCAAGAAGATCGGCTGCACCGGATTCTCGGGGTCGGGGTAGAAGATCGCGATGATCCCGAGGCCGATACCGTCGTCGGCCACCGCGAGCAGGAGGAGGAAGCTGACCGCTGGGTGTGCGGCTCCGAACACGATGCGGGCCACCAGCCAAGCGAGCGCGATGTCGGTGGCGGTCGGAATGCCCCAGCCGTTCGTGATCTCCCAGTGCCCGGTGAAGGCAACGTAGCCGAAGTAGACCCCGATGGGACCGAACACCCCCCCGAGGGTCCCGAGGAGCGGGTTCACCGCTTTACGCGGGGGATTCAGCGCCCCGCCCGGAAGCACTGCCTCGGTGATCTCCTTGGCCGCCAGTCCGAAAAAGAAGGCCATGAAGATGTCGTTCATCAGAAAGTGGAAGTTGAAGTGGCTGTGATGACCGAGGGGGCTGTAGTGAATGAACGCGTGGTACGAGCGGTTATCCAAGTTGGACCACATCACTGCGGCCACCACTCCTGCGATCAGGGGGAGCGAGAATTCCTGGACGAGTTGAAGCGCCTTGGACGTGGGTCGAGACATAGGGGTGGCCAGGAGCTATGTCGGCGCCCAAACGGGAACCCTGAGCGAACTTCTCGCAACACTCGGCGGTGACTCGCGGCGAAACAGGCTCCCCAGAGGGCAAAACGCGTGTTTTTCGCTGGAATCCAGCTGCGAAAAGGCGTGTCCTGGCCGCGTGGAATTTGCGGTCTACCTCGTCAACGCCGTCTCGCTCCTGGTCCTGATCGACGTCATCGCGAGCTGGATCGTCGGACCCGACCAGCTACCTCGCAGCCTGACCAGGACGCTGACCGAGCCCCTCTATCGCCCCTTCCGGATGATCCTCCCGCCGGACAAGATGGGCGGCCTGGACCTCTCGCCGATGGCCGTCATCCTGTGCCTCCGCATGCTCCTGCCCGCCATCGTGAACGCCGTCGCCGCGGTCTGACGACGTGGCGACCTTCTTCTTCGACTACATCTCGCCCTACTCCTTCCTCGCCTGTCGGCTCCTCGAGCGGGGCGATCAGGCCTGGACCCCGGCCCCCGTGGTGCTGGGCTCGATCCTCGCCCACCGCGGCGTGCAGGGCCCGGGCGAAGAGGACGCGCGCCGCCATGCCGGCCTCGTCGACCTCCTGCTTTTGGCCGCTCACTACGGGATCCCAGTCGAAGGGCCAGCCAAACACCCTTTCAACTCCATCCCCGCCCTGCGAACCACCCTCGCCGCCCCGGCCCCCGACCGGCCGCGGGTCGTGAGCCGCTTCTTCACCGCCAGCTGGTCCGAAGGCCAGGACCTCGAATCCATCGCCACGCTTCAAAAGCTGCTCGACGAGCTCGGCGTCGAGGCCGACGCCGAGGCCGCGACCTTTGACCGGTCGATCCGAGCCCAGCTCAAAGCCGACACCCGAGCCTTCATCGAGCGCGGTGGATTCGGCGTTCCCACGGTAGCGGTAGACGAGCTGCTCTTCTACGGCCACGACCGGCTCGAGCTCGCCCGCGCCTACGCCGAGGGACGCATCAACCTGGACCCCCACAAGCTGGCCCAGATGGGCGGGCGACCGCGGCCCCCCCGCCTCACCTGAGGCGCAGCGAGCCGCTCAGACCTCGAGCAGCATGCGGCTCGGATTCTCGATCATGTTCTTGATGCGAACGAGGAAGGTCACGGCCTCCCGCCCGTCGACCAGTCGGTGGTCGTAGGTCAGGGCCAGGTACATCATCTTGGCCACCACGACCTGGCCATCCTTGACCACCGGGCGATCCTGGATGGCGTGCATGCCGAGAATGCCGCTCTGGGGCGGATTAATGATCGGCGTCGACATCATGGAGCCGTAGATCCCGCCGTTGCTGATCGTGAAGGTCCCGCCCTGGAGCTCTTCGACCCGGAGCTTGTTGGCCTTCGCCCGCGTCCCAAAGTCGGCGATCGTCTTTTCGACTTGAGCAAAGCTCAGGCGCTCGGCGTTGCGGATCACCGGCACCACCAGGCCCTTGCCGCCGCCTACGGCCACGCCCACGTCGTAGTAGTCGTTGTAGACGATGGCGTCGCCGTCGATGAAGGCGTTGATCTGAGGGAACTCCTTGAGCCCCTCCACCGCCGCTTTCACGAAGAAGGACATGAAGCCGAGCTTGATGCCGTGCTTTTCGACGAACTGGTCCTGGTAGGCCTTTCGAAGCGACATGATCGCTCCCATGTCGACCTCGTTGAAGGTCGTCAGCAACGCCCCTTCGTTCTGGCTCTGGACGAGACGCTCGGCGATGCGCTTTCGGAGCGAGGTCATCGCAACCCGCTCCTGGGCCCGAGAGCCGCCCGAAGGCTCGGCTTGCCCCTTGCGAAGGTCGGCGAGGACGACCCGCCCGCCCGGGCCGCTTCCGCTCAGGTTCGAAACGTCGATATGATTCTCACGAATGAGCCGCCGCAGCGACGGCGAGGCTCGAGGAACCGGCCCGTTGGTGGCCGCCCGGCTCGGGTCGGTTTGATGGGTGGGGCTCGGCGCGGCGGCGGGGGCCCCGCCACCTCCGCCCGGCGCCGTCGTGGCCGCAGCGCTGGAAGCGGCGGCCGCCGGCGCCGGACTGGGCGCCTCGGCCTTGGGCTCGCTCTTCGCTGGCTCATCGGCCGGACGTTCGCCCTGCTCCATCATTCCTATCACTTCGCCGACCTCGGCCGAGTCGCCAGGGCTCTTCATGATCTTCTGGATCGTCCCCGCCACCGGCGCATTGACGTCGACGTTGGCTTTGTCGGTCTCGATGACGGCGATGGTCTCGTCGAGGTCGGCGTAGGCGCCCTCGTCCTTGAGCCATTCGACGATAGTGACTTCGGTGATGGATTCGCCCGCTGAGGGCACTTTCAACTCGACTGCCATTTTTCTTCGGTCCTGGCCCGCCCGCCGGGCGAGCTAGCTGAACGCCTCCTCCAAGAGTCGCTCCTGTTCGATTCGGTGGGCCTTGTTCGAGCCCGTGGCCGGACTGGCCGAGGGCGGGCGAGCGACCAGCCCCAGAGACCGACCCGCCAGCTCACCGCCCTGGGCGGTGGTCAGAAAGCCCCACGCGCCCATGTTCTTCGGCTCTTCCTGCACCCAAACGTATTCGGCCTTCTCCGGATAGGGAGAGAGCCAAGCCTCCACTTGCTCGGCGGACAGGGGGTAGAGCTGCTCCATCCGGAGCAGCGCCACGTCGTCGATGCCGTCTCTCTCCCGGCGCTCCTCGAGATCGTAATAGATCTTACCCGAGCAAAGAAGGACGCGCCGAACCTGGTCCGGCTGGACGCTGGAGCGCGCGTCGCCGATCAGTCGCTGAAAGCCTCCGGAACCCAGCTCGTCCAGGCTGCTCACCGCTCGCGGATATCGGAGGAGGCTCTTGGGGGACATGATGACGAGCGGCTTGCGAATCGGCCGCCGCACCTGGCGACGCATCGCGTGGAAGAACTGAGCCGGGGTCGTGAGGTTGCAGACCTGGATGTTGTCGTCGGCCGCCGCGACCAAGAAGCGCTCCAGCCGGGCGCTGGAGTGCTCGGGCCCCTGCCCTTCGAACCCGTGAGGGAGCAGCATGACGAGACCGGACAAGCGGTTCCACTTGTCTTCACCGCTGGTGATGAATTGGTCGATGATGACCTGGGCCCCATTCATGAAGTCGCCGAACTGGGCCTCCCAGATGATCAGGCCCTCCGGATAGTCGAGGCTGTAGCCGTACTCGAAGCCCAGCACACCCGCCTCGGAAAGAGGCGAATTGTAGACCTCGAAGGTCCCCGACGACTGAGCGTAGAGGTTCAGCTCATCGCCCGTCTCGCTGTCGTGCAATACGGCGTGGCGGTGGGAGAAGGTGCCGCGCTCGGAATCCTGGCCCGTCAGCCGCACCCGCACGCCCTCGGACAGCAAGGTCGCGTAGGCGAGCGCCTCACCGGCGGCCCAGTCCAAGGGCCGTTCTCCCGCCACCATCTCTTCGCGCTGGGTGACGAGCCGGCCGAACTTCGGATGAGGCTTGAAGCCGGCCGGGAAGGCGGTCAGATCCTGCAAGGTGCTCTTCAGGGTAGCGACGTCCACCGCCGTGTGCACCTCGGGAACCTCGCAGTCCGGGCCCCCCCGGTACTGCTTCCACACCCCTTGGCCCGAGGAGAGAACGGGCTCCCCCCTCCAGGGCTGCTCACGGGCCGCGCCGAGTTCGTCCTCCAGTCGACTACGGCGCTCGACGCCGATCTGTTCGGCTCGTTCTTCGGTGATGCTGCCGAGCGCGCATAGGTTGGCGACGTAGCTTTGTCGCACCGTCTTGCGAGCCCGGATCTTCTTGTAGAGGGCAGGCTGGGTGAAGGCCGGTTCGTCGCCTTCGTTGTGGCCGTGGAGCCGGTAGCAGTACATGTCGATCACGACGTCCTGACTGAAGACCTCTCGGAACTCGAGGGCGAGGTGAATGGCCTGGGCCACCGCCTCTGGGTGCTCCCCATTCACGTGGAAGATCGGGATCTGCAGCATCTTGGCGACGTCGGTCGCATACTGAGTGGAGCGCGATTCGTCCGGGTCGGTGGTGAAGCCGATCTGGTTGTTGACGATGACGTGCAGCGTGCCGCCGGTCTCATAGCCTCGGAGATTGCTCATGTTCAGCGTCTCCTGAACAATCCCTTGCCCGGCAAAGCTCGCATCGCCGTGGATCAAGATGCTGAGCCCCGCCTGCCGGCGGACGTCGCCGTAGCGATCCTGCTTGGCCCGGATTCGTCCAAGGACTACCGGATTCACGAACTCCAGGTGGCTCGGGTTGAAGCTGAGCGACAGGTGAACCGGCTTGCCCGAGCCGGTGGTGCGGTCGTGGGAATAACCTAGGTGATACTTCACGTCACCACGCCCGAGAAGCTCGTCGTGGTTGGCGTCGTCGAACTCCCGGAAGATGCTGCGGGGGCTCTTCTCGAGGATGTTCGCGAGAACGTTCAGCCGACCTCGGTGTGCCATGCCGATCACGATCTCGCGGACGCCGCGCTCGCCTGCCTTCTCGACGGCCAGGTCGAGGAGAGGGATCAAGGACTCGGCGCCCTCCAAGGAGAAGCGCTTCGAGCCGATGAACTTCTTGTGGATGAACTGCTCGAAGATCTCGGCGTCGGTCAGCTTGGTCAAAATCCGAAGCTGCTCGTCGTTGGAGAGCTTGCGAACGTTCTGGGTCGCCTCCATTCGCTCCTGAAGCCAGCTCTTCATCGGCAGATCGTCGATGTGCATGAACTGCACGCCGATCTCACCGCAGTAGGTCTTGCGCAGGTGGTCGATGATCTCGCGCAGAGTCCGGGCGGTGGGGCCCGGAATGGTGGAGGACGAGAAGACCAGGTCGAGGTCCTTCTCGTCGAAGCCATAGAAGGAGGGATCGAGCTCGGTATAGGCCTTCTTGTCGGCCAGACCGAGCGGGTCCAGATTCGCCTGCAGGTGGCCGCGCACGCGGTAGGCCCGGATCAGCTGGTCGACCCGGTCCTGCCGGCTGCTCGTCTCCCGGAGCCGGCGGGCCATGGTCTCCAGGAGCGACTGCGCCAAGGAGGGGCGCTTGCGAACCAGCTCCATGACCCGGTTTCCTTCGAGCTCCAACAGCTCGACCGGACCCGACGCCACCACGTCGGCGGCACGAGGCTGAGCATCGAACAGTGCCATCTCGCCGATGACCTCGCCGCGACCGAGCCGGACCGAGGGGCCTTGACCTCCGCGCCGGACTTCGATCTCGCCCGAGGCGACGATGTAAAGATCGTTGCTGCGCTCACCCTCACGAATGATCGTGTGGCCATCGTCGACCTCGAGCGGCTTGGCGAGCCCATCGAGGGCCTCGATGTCGGCGTCGTCGACGGTGCTGAAGAGCGCGAGCGCCCGCAGGAAACGTCGCCGGGCCGCAGAATCTTGTGAGTCGTAGTCCGGCAGGCCAATGCCGGCCGACGGTCCCGAAGGCTCGCCCCGGATGAAGTCGCCGAGGATCGGAGTCTCGCGGTCGGGCGGGACCAGCGCCGCACCGTCGGTCCGCGGGTTGAAGATGCTCCGCTGAGGGAACGAAGGCCCGATCTGAATCGGGTCGCCGTTCGTCATCTCGTGTTGCTCGTGGGCCCACTTCTCGAAGTACTTCCGCCAGTCTTCGCCGACGGAGCTGGGATCCTCCAGATATTGGGCGTAAAGCTCTTCGACGAAGGCCAGGCTGTGGCTCGGGAGCTCCATGGACGCTCCCTACTACGACGAGAAAACGGGCTCGGCCACTGCAGTTCCCTACTTGCGACCGGTAGGCTAGGGTCCCGACGCCATGACTTGTCCCAAAGCGGCCTGGGCCCTCGTCTTCGGGCTGGCGGCCTGTACCAGCCCCGCGACCGAGGAGGCCGAGGAAGCCCCTAACAAGACCGAGAAGGAGACCACCGAGACCTCCGCCGGCGGCGAACAGCCGGCCGACTCGGCGGCCTCGGGCGACGCCTTCGAGGCCCCCAGCGACGTCGCCGCGCCCCCCGAAGACGCTGAGAAGACCGAGAGCGGATTGGCGTACAAGGTCCTGAAGTCCTCCGGCTCCAACGAGCAGCCGACCGAGAACGACTCGGTGAAGGTCCACTACACGGGCTGGACCACCGACGGAAAAATGTTCGACAGCAGCCGCAAGCGGGGCCGTCCCGCCACCTTCTCCTTGAAGCAGGTGATCAAGGGCTGGACCGAGGGCCTCCAGCTGATGGCGTTGGGCGACACCTACCGCTTCTGGATCCCGAAGGAGCTGGCCTACGACGGAGCCCCGGGCAAGCCCGCTGGGACCCTGGTGTTCGACGTCGAGCTGCTGAGCCTCAATCGGGCCCCAGCGGTGCCCGAAGACGTGGACGCGCCGCCCGAGACGGCCACCAAGACCGAGTCGGGCCTGGCCTACGTGGTCCTCGAAGAGGGCGAAGGCGAGGCCACCCCCGGCCCCGAGACGAAGGTCACGGTCCACTACTCCGGATGGACCACCGACGGAGAGATGTTCGACAGCTCGGTCGCCCGCGGCCGACCGGCCACTTTTCCGCTCAACCGCGTGATCAAGGGCTGGACCGAGGGCCTCCAGCTCATGAAGAAGGGGGCCAAGTACCGCTTCTGGATCCCCGGAGCCCTCGCCTATGGCGACCAGCCGGGGCGGCCCAACGGCATGCTGGTGTTCGACGTCGAGCTCTTGAGCTTCGACGCACCAGCTGGATGAGTCCAGAGCCCCTACCCTTTGGTCCGGTGAACGATGCGACGACCGTCGCACATGCTCGCGGCGGTAGTCGTCCTGCTCCTCGCAGCCGCGATCGGCTTCGGGCGGACGCCCCCCTCGGACAACTCCGTCCAAACCCTGGCCGGCGGCGGGGGCGACGCGGCCCGGGCCTACCGGGCCTTCGCCCAGCGCTTCGAGGCCGACGACCTGACCGTCGTCGAGCTCGAGGCCCAAGACCCCGATACCCTGCTCGCCGCGTTGCTGGAGGTCCACGAGACCCTGCGCGCGGTCGATCCGGGCCTGGTCCTGACCGCCTCCACCGCCTACTCGGCCGAGCTCACGCTGCTGACCGACGATGATCTCGGCGGCCCCCAAGCCTGGTCCGAGATCCGACCCCGCCTGGCCAACAGTCCCCTCAATCAAGCTCTGGGCCTTCTGGACCCCGACGGCCATCAAGCCCGGGCCTTCGCGCTGTCCTCGGCTGAAGCTCCCCCGACCGGCTTCGCCAGCGCGCTTCGGTCGCTGGAGGGAAGGTGGCGCTCTCGGGGCGTGAGTGTACGGCTCGCGGGGAGCGCGGTCCTGAATGACGCGCTGGAGGCCCGGAGTGAGCGTATCGCCCGCACCGGGCTGCCCCTCGTTGCCCTGACCTGCGTCATCGTCCTTTGGGTCGCGCTGCGCCGCCTCGGGCTCGTTCTCCTGATCTTGATGCCGGTGGGCCTGGTCGTGCTGGCGGTCGATCGGGTCCATGGCGGCCTGGGCGGAACCACCAACCTGCTGTCGGTGGCGTCCCGCCCGGTGAGCCTGGCCCTGCTCCTCGCCAGCACGATCCACCTGATCTTGGCCTGGATCGACCTGCGCTTCACCGGCCGGCCGTCCAGCGACGCGGCCTGGGAGGCCCTCCGCGAAAAGTGGCCGGCCATCACTTTGGCCCTCATGACGACAGCGGTCGGATTTGGGAGCCTCACGCTGAGCGACGTCGGCCCGATACGCGAGTTCGGCGTCCTGACCGCTTCTGGCCTCGGCCTGGGCCTCCCGGTGGTGCTCGTGGTGGTGCCCACGCTCCTGGACCACTTCGGCGAACGGGTCGTGCCCGGCGACCGCCGCCGGTCCCGGCTCGCCTGTCTCGGGCTGGCTCTGGTGCGGGTGGGGGGCCGTCGGCCCTGGATCGTGATCGGGGTCGCCGGTCTGCTCACCGCGGCGGGCTTCGCCGGCGTGCCCGGGCTCTCGACCCAAACCCACGCCATCGAATTCTTCGGCCCCGACACCGAGCTTGCCCGGGATCACCGCGCCATCGAAAGCCACGGTCTCGGCCTTCAGAGCTTGGAGATTCTGGTGGACGGGGTCGGAGCGAACCGGGAAGACCTGGAGCGCTTGGAGGCCATGGGTCGAAGCCTCGAGCAGGATCCCCAGGTCCTCAACCGAATCGATCTCCCGACCCTGTTTCGCGAGGCCAACCATCGGGTGAGCGGCTCGGACCGTCTTCCCAACCCGCTGCTGATGGAAGAGCTCCGCTCTGATCCGCCTCCCTTCATGAAGGCCTTTCTGGATGAACGAGGCGCCCGCACGACCCTGCTCCTCGAAACGAGATCTTCGGACTCGCTCCGGGCCTTCGTCGACGAGGTCCGGCGGGAGGCGGGTGAGCGATTCGGGCCCGAGCGCGTGGAGGTGAGCGGCAGCCACCGCCTCATCCTGGAGTCGCAGGCCAGACTGTTGCGCACCATGCGCGACAGTCTGGTCGTGACCGCTCTCGTGATGCAGCTGGTGGTCCTCCTCGTCCTCGGCCCGACCGGCATCGGGTGGATGGCCGTCCTTCCGAACGCCCTGCCGGTGGCCCTCACCTTCGGAACGATGAGAGCCTTCGACATCCCCCTCGACCTCGGGACCAGCATGGTGGCGGCTCTCGCCCTTGGCATCGCCGTCGACGACACCTTGCACTTCGGCTTCGCCTGCCGGCGCCAGAGCATCGCTGACGCGGCCTGCGCCACCGGCCGCGGCATCATCTTGTCCTCCATCACCATCGCCGCCGGCTTTTCCACGCTCATATGGAGCGGATTCGCCCCCACCATCAGATTCGGGATGCTCACGAGCCTGGCGATGCTCTGGGCCACCCTTGGCGACTTGGTCGTCTTTCCAGCCTTGATGACCCGCCTGAGGGGTCGGTCCGAGCCGGACGAATTGAACCCATCGCGTCCGTTCGTTCCGTCCTCTTCCGCTCGAACGAGCCCGTCCTGACTGCGACACCCGGCGAAGCCGTTTTTCAGCACCGCACTAGAATTGCGTTTGCGTCCGCCCGACGAAGCGAGCACCACTGAGCTGGTGCACGTCCTAGTGACGGGATTCGAGTCCTTCGACGGTGTCCCGATCAATCCGTCGGAGCGGTTGGTGGCGGCCCTGCCGCCCCGCTTGGCCGGCGTCGAGGTCCGGACCGCCGTCTTGTCCGTCGACGTAGAGACCGTCCAGTCGGAGCTGGAGCCGCTGCTCGCCGAAGGCCCTTCCATCGCCCTTCATTTGGGCGTCGCGGCCCGGCGCAAGCAGGTCTCATTGGAAACGCGGGCCGCCAACTGGGTCGCCTTCAGCACCCCGGACAACGCGGGCCACCTGGAGCCTGGGCGTCCGATCTGCGAGGATGCCCCCGAGCAGCTGAACACGCGTCTTCCCATCGATTACATCGAGTCGCGGCTCACCCGTCGCGGCATCCCGGTCAACGTGTCGCGAAGCGCGGGTCGATTCATCTGCAACTTCGTGATGTTCGACAGCCTTCAGAGGCTGCCGCTGGCGGTCCCGAGCGGCTTCATCCACGTCCCCGCTGACGAGGAGCTGAGCGCCGTCCTGGGCAAGCACTGCTACGTGCGCTTCGACCAGATGCTGCAAGCGGTCACCGAGGCCATCAGCGCCACCGCCCAGGGCCTGGTCCCGGTCGCCTGAGGCGCGGTCTACCTCACCGCGCGCCCGGCAGCCCCTTGAAGAGGGGCAAGTTCGCCTCCGTCGCCACGTAGATGACGTTGGGGTTGTCGTTGAGCGTCTTGATCCAGAGGTACTGCAGGTAGCTATCGCTCAGCGTACGGCGGACGATCTCCTGCGCCTTGGCCGCACCCTCGGCGCGGGCGATCTCGATCTCGGCGTCGCGCTCGGCCTGCTGGAGCTCGAAGCGTTTTTGTTCAGCTTTCTGCTCCGCGGTCAGCTTCGCCTCAATGCTCTGCTTGAACTTGTTCGGAAGCTGGACGTCCCTCAGAAGGATATCGACCACCTCGATGCCGTTGGGCCCCAGACTCTTGGCCATGGTGGCCTTCACCTTGGAAGCGATCTGCTGTCGCCCCTCCTCGCTGTAGATGTTCTTCACCTGGTAACCCGAGACCACGTCCCGAACCGCGTTCCTGAAGTATGGAATCAAGAGCACGTCGTCGTAGTTGTTGCCGATGGTTTTTCGAATCGTGGGGGCGGCCTCTGGCTTCACCTTGAACAGCATCGAGGTGTCGAGGCCGACGATCAGACCCTCCGAGGAGGGGACCTGGGCCTGCTCCTTGATCTCTTGCAGCTTCACGTTCCAGATCTCGACCTCACGAACGACTGGAAAGACCAAGGCGACGCCCTGGTCCACCGGGTCGTCGCTGATGGAGCCGAAGCTCTTGGTCACGCCGACCTCGCCGTCCTCGACCACCGTGCAGGAGGCGAGGGTACTGAAGCCGATGGCCCACAGAAGATTACGCATGAACGGACCATGGAGGGGCGAGCCCAGGGGCGCAACGCCGAAGTTGATTCGACGTCGGAGTTCCTGGCGTGGACAATGGCACGATGCGTGGGTCCCTCGTATTTCTGCTCTGGGCCGCCCTCCCCGGCCCCGAGGCGGGCGCCTTCATGGAGGGAATGATCGTCTCCTGCCCGCGAAACGGCGAGATCTGGGGCTCGGACAGCATGCGACGGACCGTGCGGGAAATGAAAGAGCTCGGCGTCGACTGGGTCCAGATCCACCCTTACGCCGGCATCCGCA
>CAYZFR010000121.1:0-12099 GCA_964477875.1 uncultured Myxococcales bacterium | reverse complement strand
CGGCCACGTGGAGCAGGTGGACGCGACCCGGGTGGTGGTCCGCGTCGACACCTCGGAGGAGTCGACTGACGTCGCGGCGGAAGTCGACATCTACAACCTCCACAAATACATGCGGTCGAACCAATCGACCTGCATCAACCAGAAGCCGATCGTGCGGGTCGGAGATCGAGTGGAGAAAGGCGACGTGATCGCCGACGGCCCCTCGACCGAGATGGGCGAGCTCGCCCTCGGTCGAAACTGCGTCGTCGCCTTCATGCCCTGGAACGGCTACAACTTCGAGGACTCGATCCTGATCTCGGAGCGGGTGGTGAAGGAGGACGTCTTCACCTCCGTCCATATCGAGGAATTCGAGTGCATCGCTCGCGATACCAAGCTGGGGCGCGAAGAGATCACCCGCGACATCCCAAACGTGGGTGAGGAAGCGCTGGCCGATCTCGACGAGTCGGGCATCGTGCGTATCGGCGCCGAGGTTCGGGCTGGCGACGTGCTGGTCGGCAAGATTACGCCCAAGGGCGAGACCCAGCTCTCGCCCGAAGAGAAGCTCCTGCGAGCCATCTTCGGCGAGAAGGCGGGCGACGTCCGCGATACCTCGCTGCGGGTCCCGACCGGCGTGGTCGGCACCGTCATCAACGCCAAGGTCTTCAGCCGCAAGGGCGTGGACAAGGACGAGCGCGCTCAGCAAATCGAGGACGAAGAGGAGGCCCGACTCCTCAAGGATCAGAACGACGAGATCCGAATCATCCGTGATTCAGGCCGCCGAAAGATGCTTCGGCTGCTCAATGGTAAGAACACCAGCGCTCGCCTGGTCGACGACAAGGGCAAGGAGCTGATCGCGAAGAACACCGAGCTCTCGGAGGCGCTTCTGTCCGAGGTGCCCGAGAAGTACTGGCCCGAGGTCAAGGTCGGCGACGAGACGAGCGAGTCTCGGGTCAAGAAGGTGGCGGAGTCGGTTCGAGATCAAAGCGAGCTGGTGACGATGGTGTTCCAGGAGAAGATCGCTCGCCTCAAGAAAGGCGACGAGCTGCCTCCGGGCGTCATCAAGATGGTGAAGGTCTACGTCGCCATCAAGCGCAAGCTTCAGGTCGGCGATAAAATGGCCGGTCGTCACGGCAACAAGGGCGTCATCTCCCGGGTGCTGCCCGAGGAAGACATGCCGTACGACGTCAACGGCAATCCGGTCGACGTTGTCCTCAACCCCCTCGGCGTTCCTTCTCGGATGAACGTCGGTCAGATCCTGGAGACTCACCTCGGGTGGGCCGCGAAGGGAATCGGCTACCGGCTGGGTGAGTACTACGACGCATGGGCGGAGCGCCAGCGGGAGCAAGCGGAGGACATCCGGAAGATCCTGATGAAGAGCTTCAGCTCCGAGAAGCATCAGAAGATGCTGAAGGAGCTGGAGGCGCCGGAGCTCTATCGCCTGGCGAAGAAGCTGCGAGGCGGCATCCACACTTCGACGCCCGTCTTCGACGGTGCGGCGGAGGAGGACATCCGCAATCTGCTCGGGACTTCGGGTCGAGCCGTCCAGTCGATCTTGTTCGACGGACGCACCGGCGAGGCGTTCGATCAGAATGTGACGGTGGGTGTGATGTACATGCTCAAGCTGCACCACCTGGTCGACGACAAGATCCACGCCCGGTCGATCGGACCGTACTCTCTGGTCACCCAGCAGCCGCTGGGCGGCAAGGCGCAGTTCGGTGGTCAGCGTCTGGGCGAGATGGAGTGCTGGGCCATGCAGGCCTACGGCGCCGCCTACTCGCTCCAGGAGTTCCTGACCGTCAAGTCGGACGACGTCCTGGGCCGGACACGGATGTACGAGGCGATCGTGAAGGGCGAGAACGTTCTCGAGGCAGGCCTGCCGGAGTCGTTCAACGTCCTGATGAAGGAACTGCAGTCGCTCGGCCTCGACGTCGAGCTGCTCGACGAAGACACGGTACGAGAGACGATCGCGCGCCGGGACGCCGCCCGTTATCGCGCCATACAGCCGCCCGCCAGCGACGCGGGGGACGCCCCCGAGGCGTCCGCCGACGTCAGCGGCGAGTGAGGTCCAACGAGGAACGCACGTGAAGGATATCTTCAATTTCTTCGAGAAGCCGAAGGACCCGACGTCCTTCTCTTCCATTCGCATCTCGATCGCCTCGCCGGAAAAGATCCGGGAGTGGTCGCACGGAGAGGTCAAAAAGCCGGAGACGATCAACTACCGGACCTTCAAGCCGGAACGCGACGGCTTGTTCTGCGCGAAGATCTTCGGACCGATCAAGGACTACGAGTGCTTGTGCGGCAAGTACAAGCGCATGAAGCACCGGGGCGTCGTCTGCGAGAAGTGCGGCGTCGAGGTGATTCAGTCCAAGGTACGACGCGAGCGGCTCGGCCACATCAACCTCGCGACGCCGGTCGCGCACATCTGGTTCCTCAAGTCGCTCCCGTCCCGAATCGGAAACTTGCTCGACGTAACGCTGAAGGACCTGGAGAAGGTCCTCTACTGCGAGGCCTACATCGTCATCGATCCGAAGGACCAAAAGGAGTACCAGCGCTGCGAAATCATCTCGGAGGAGCGGTACGAGCAGATCCTCGACGAGCACGGTGAGGACTACCTCCAGGCGGGCATGGGCGCGGAAGCCATTCGCGAGCTGCTCAAAAGCCCCGAGCGGGGCGGCTTCCTGGACATCCACGTCCTCGCTGACGAGCTGAGAAACGAGATGAAGGCGACGACCTCCGAGGCCAAGCGGAAGAAGATCGCCAAGCGCCTCAAGGTCGTCGACTCCTTCCGAGAGTCGGACAACAAGCCCGAGTGGATGATGCTGGAGGTCATCCCGGTCATCCCGCCAGATCTACGTCCGCTGGTCCCGCTCGACGGAGGCCGTTTCGCCACCTCGGACCTCAATGACCTCTACCGGCGCGTCATCAACCGAAACAATCGCTTGAAGCGACTGCAGGAGCTGAACGCGCCCGAGATCATCATTCGGAACGAGAAGCGAATGCTCCAGGAGGCGGTCGACGCGTTGTTCGACAACGGCCGCCGCGGTAAGGTCATCACCGGACCAAACAAGCGTCCCCTCAAGTCTCTCAGCGACATGCTGAAGGGAAAGCAGGGCCGTTTCCGGCAGAACCTCCTCGGTAAGCGCGTCGACTACTCGGGCCGCTCCGTGATCGTTGTCGGGCCGGAGCTCAAGCTTCACCAGTGCGGCCTGCCGAAGATCATGGCCCTCGAACTCTTCAAGCCCTTCATCTACAACAAGCTGGAAGAGAAGGGCTATGTCACTACCATCAAGTCGGCGAAGAAGATGGTCGAGAAGGAGAAGCCCGAGGTCTGGGACATCCTGGAGGACATCATCAAGGAGCACCCGATTCTGCTGAACCGGGCGCCCACCCTCCATCGCCTGGGCATTCAGGCCTTCGAACCGGTGCTCGTCGAAGGCAAGGCCATCCAGCTTCACCCGCTCGTCTGCACAGCCTTCAACGCCGACTTCGACGGTGACCAGATGGCGGTCCACGTGCCGCTGAGCATCGAGGCCCAGATGGAGGCCCGGGTGCTGATGATGTCGACCAACAACATCCTCAGCCCCGCCAACGGCAAGCCGATCATCGTGCCCACGCAGGATATCGTGCTCGGCTGCTACTACATGACCCGTGAGCGAGCCTTCGCACGAGGGGAGGGTACGGTGTTCGCCGCCCCCTCCGAAGTACGGGTCGCTTACGACCACGGAGCGGTCGACCTGCAGGCAAAGGTGAAAGTTCGTATCACCGATCGTCCGGTAGACGGCGAATTCTCCCGCGAGCTGCAGGAGACCACCGTCGGTCGCGTGCTCCTGATGGAGGTCGTGCCTCGCGAGGTCGACTTCAAGCACGTCAACTTGGTCATGACGAAGAAGGCGCTCGGTGCCTTGATCGACCACACCTACCGAGCCTGCGGGCAGAAGGACACCGTCCTTCTGGCGGACCGGGTGCGCTCTATCGGTTACAGCCAGGCCACCGCGGCCGGCATCTCCATCTCGATCGACGACATGCGGATCCCGGCCGAGAAGGCCGAAATCGTCGACAAGGCCCAGGACGAGGTCACGGAGATCGAAGAGCAGTACATCGAAGGTCTGATCACCGACGGTGAGCGCTACAACAAGGTCATCGACATCTGGGCTCGAGTCGGAGAGACCGTCTCTCGCGCCCTCATGGAGGGCATCTCGTCGGAGGAGGTCAAGGCGCCGGACGGCGACCAGAGCCGTAAGATGCCGACCTTCAACCCGATCTTTTTGATGGCGGATTCGGGAGCCCGTGGTTCGGCCCAGCAGATCCGTCAGCTGGCCGGCATGCGTGGCCTCATGGCCAAGCCGTCGGGCGAAATCATCGAGACTCCGATCATCGCGAACTTCCGCGAGGGCTTGACGGTGCTGCAGTATTTCATTTCTACCCACGGCGCCCGAAAGGGTCTGGCCGACACGGCGCTCAAGACGGCCAACTCGGGTTATCTGACCCGTCGCCTCGTCGACGTGGCGCAGGACGCGGTGGTGACCGAGTTCGACTGTGGCACGTTGAACGGCATCGAAATGGAGCCGCTGATCGAGTCGGGTGAAGTCATCGAGCAGATCGGGGACCGAGTGCTGGGTCGGGTGGCCTTGGACGACATCGTCCATCCCCACAGCAGCGAAACGCTCTGCGAGTCTGGTGAAGAGATCACGGAGGAGAAGGTCCGCCTCATCGAGGACGCGGGCATCAACAAGGTGAAGATACGGTCTCCGCTGACCTGCGAGACCAAGCAGGGCGTGTGCGTGGAGTGCTATGGCCGCGACCTGTCGCGAGGTCGTAAGGTCAACCTCGGCGAGGCCGTCGGCGTCATCGCGGCTCAATCCATCGGCGAGCCGGGCACCCAGCTGACGATGCGGACTTTCCACGTCGGTGGAGCCGCCCTGGCCCGTGGCGCGAAGTCCGACATCGAGAGCCGCTTCGGTGGTCTCGTGAAGTACCTGAACCTCAACACCGTTCAGCGTTCGGATGGCAAGATCGTGGCCATGAACCGGAACGGCGAGTTCCAGGTCACCGACGAGACCGGTCTGGTCCGGGAGCAGTACAAGATCCCCTACGGCGCCATTGTCCGCTTCGAGGACGGCGATACCGCCAAGAAGGGTGACAAGATCGCGGAGTGGGAGCCCTTCAACGCTCCGCTCCTCTCCGAGGTCGGCGGTACCATCAAGTACGGCGACCTCATCGAGGGCGTGACCTACGCGGAGGAGCTGGACGACCAGACGGGGCTGTCGCGGAAGGTGATAATCGAGTCCAAGGACCAGGACGCGCGCCCGCGCATCATGGTCTGTGGTGACGACGGTGAGCCGAAGACGCTTCCCAAGTCGGGTCAGCCGGCCCAGTACGCGCTTCCGCAGAAGTCGAACATCGTAGTCAACGATGGCGACGTGATTGGACCCGGCGACGTGATCGCAAAGTCGCCGCGAGACACGACCAAGACGAAGGACATCACCGGCGGTCTTCCGCGAGTGGCGGAGCTCTTCGAGGCTCGCAAGCCGAAGGAGCACGCAGTGGTCTCGGAGGTCGACGGCATCGTCAGCTTCGGCAAGGACACGAAGGGCAAGCGCAAGATTCTGGTGAAGCCAGAGCTCGGTGAGACCCACGAATATCTGGTGCCCAAGAGCAAGAACATCGTCGTTCACGAGAACGACCGTGTTCGCGCCGGCGAGCCCTTGGTGGACGGCGCCGCGAACCCCCATGACATCCTCAAGGTGTTGGGTGAGAACGCGCTGGCCAACTACTTGGTCGACGAGATCCAGGAGGTCTACCGTCTTCAGGGCGTCAAGCTGAACGACAAGCACATCGAGGTCATCGTGAGGCAGATGTTGCGCCGGATCCGGGTGCGCGAGGTCGGCGACACCATGTTCTTGATCGATGAGCAGGTAGAGCGGCACGTCTTCGAAGAGGAGAACGACCGGGTCATGAACCTCGGTGGGTCGCCGGCGGTCGGTGAGCCGATGCTGCTCGGCATTACCAAGGCTTCGCTGTCCACCGAGTCCTTCATCTCGGCGTCCTCTTTCCAGGAAACCACGAAGGTGCTCACCGAGGCCGCCATCAGCGGCAAGATCGACCACCTTCGCGGGCTGAAAGAGAACGTGATCATGGGCCGCCTCATCCCGGCCGGTACCGGCATCAAGAACTACAGCTATCTGGACATCGACGTGGACCGGGCGGAGATCGAGTTCGACGAGTACCCGATGGAGGACGGTCCCATCCTACCCCTGGTCGAGCCGGACCCGGCCATCGGCAGCGGGCAGTCCTGAGGGGCCCGTACGACGCCCCGGGTCGACTGACTCGGGGCGTCATCAGCCGATGAGCACCGGCATGGAAGTCGTGGTCTCCCTCGCCATCGTGATTGTCCTGGGCGCCATCCTCAGCCGTTTTTGAGCGCCCGCACGGGCTCGACATTTTCGCCTCCGCGGTGTGATCTGGACCCCATGCGGACCATGACCGTAGCGCTGCTCGCAGCGCTCATTTCGATTCCTGCCTACGCCGCCAAGATGGTCGGCGTAGACTTCCCAGACAGTCAAAAAGTGGGGGACCAAGAGCTCGTGCTGAATGGGCTCGGTCTTCGCGAGGCTACCCTCGGCATCGACGTCTATGTCGCG
Source organism: uncultured Myxococcales bacterium (assembly GCA_964477875.1). Classification (GTDB taxonomy): domain Bacteria; phylum Myxococcota; class Kuafuiibacteriia; order Kuafuiibacteriales; family Kuafuiibacteriaceae; genus Kuafuiihalomonas. The sequence goes on along the minus strand of CAYZFR010000121.1, from coordinate 5,479 downwards.
GGTTTGTATTTGCCGTCCAAGACCGCCGAAGCAAAGACCGTTCTCTCGAAGGAGACGCCAAAGCACATTCACATGCACTTCGTGATCAATAGCTTCATGAAGAAGAAGGTCTCCCAGGACGACCAGGTCGGCGCCTGGAAAGAGGGCTTCGAGAACAACGGCGTCGATATCTCCAAGATCAAGGCCGAGTCGGACAAGCTCTTCGGGTGGATGACCGAGATGAAGGCCGGAGACACCATGGCCTTCACCTACATTCCCGGTGAGGGGACCACGGTGATGGTCAAGGGCCAGAAGAAAGGCACCATCCCTGGCGACTATTTTCAGGAAGCGGTCTTCAAGTCCTTCGTGGGTCCCAAGCCGCCGAACGAGGGCCTCAAGACGGGTCTGCTGGGCAAGTGACCACCAAGCTTTCGGTCAACGTCAACAAGGTCGCCCTGCTCCGGAACAGCCGCCCGGGCGACGTACCTTCGGTGGTCGAGATGGCCCGGCTCGCCCTCGAAGCGGGGGCGGCCGGGATCACCGTTCACCCCCGTCCCGACGAGCGCCACATCCGTCCCTACGACGTGGACGACGTGGCGAGGTTGTTGAAGGCGTGGCCCGATCGGGAGCTCAACATCGAAGGCAACCCTCGGGAGGGGCGCTTCATGGAATACTGCCGCCGGGTCCGGCCGGCCCAGTGCACCCTGGTCCCGGATTCGGTGGAGCAGTCGACCTCCGACCACGGCTGGGACGTGACGGCTCACGCAGGATTCCTTCGGGAGGTGATCGCGGAGCTTCGGAGCCTGGGGTGCCGGGTGAGCGTGTTCGTCGACCCTGAGCCCAGGGCGGTGGAGCCGGTTCCGGGAGTAGGGGCGGAGCGGGTCGAGCTGTACACCGAGTCCTACGCGGTGGCTTTCGCCGCCGGCGACCATCAGGCCACCTGGAGGCGGTTTCAAGCTACCGCTGAGCGGGCCCAGGCGCTCGGTCTGGGCGTCAATGCCGGACACGACCTGAACCTTCGCAACCTCCCCGACTTTCTCCGTATCCAGGGCATTCAGGAGGTCTCGATCGGACATGCACTGACTGCCGATGCGCTCCGCTTCGGCTATGGGGAGGCGGTCCGTCGCTACCTCGAGATCTGCCAGGCAGGCTGAGCTCAGATCTCGAGGGTCAGACCATCCTCGGCGAAGGCCACGAGGGGGTGGGCCAGCCGACCTGCGCTCGCGGCGTCGCGGACCTCCTCACCGAGGTGGCTCATCAGCATGCGCCGGGCGCTCAGCTTGGGCAGCTCGGCTTCCCAGTCGGACCAGGCGCAGTGCCGGCCGACCGGATGCTCGAGTCCCGTGCACTCCACCACCCCGAGGTCGACGCCCTCCAGGGCGCGGCGAAGCCCGTCGCACATCGAGGTGTCGCCGGAAAACGCGATCCGACGTCCGCCGGCCCCGACCCGCAGGCACATCGGCTGCTCCGGTGGATCCATGTGGTCGGCGGGGAAGCTCTCCACGAACCAGCCCAACCACGCCCGGCTTTGGTCGGGCGCCAGCTCCTCCACCACGAGCTCGAAGGGACGCTCGTATTCGGCGACCGGTCCGTAGGTGACGCGGAAGAGTGCGTCCAACGTCGCCTTGGTGCCGATGGGTCCGAGGATCGCGAGGGGCGTCTGGCGCCTGGTCCGGAACATGGCGTCGATGAGCAAGAAGGGGATGCCGCCGATGTGGTCGCCGTGCAGATGGGTGACGAGGATGCCGGCCAGCTGGTCCGGATCTCGAGGGAGCTGCTTGACGCGGGCGAGAGCGGTGGCGCCGAAGTCGACCATGATCGGCTGCGCGCCTTCGGCCTCCAAGAGGTAACAGGAGTGGGCTCGGCCGGCGCCGTTGAAGGCGTCCGCCGAGCCCACGATGGTCAACCTCGGCACGTACCCGAGGCTAGCAGCTTCGACCCAAAGGCAGCTAGGCCAACGAGGCCAGCTAGGCTACGGATGCGTTCTCCCCAGGGACAGCTCGGCCTGGATCGGCTGATCTTCATCGTGGAGGGCCGGCGGGTCGACTTCCCCACCGTCGTAGTCGAAGACCCCGACCTGACCATCGGGCGTGGGGTGAGGCGCTACCCCCATCTTTTGACTGGAGTCCAGACACCAGCGACTCTCCCAAGCCTCGAACTTTGGAGGGTCGCCTCGGGCATTCGTCACCCGACTTGGATGAGCGTCGGGCTTGGTCCACCATGCAAGGGTGGACCAGGTCGCCGGCAAGCAGTTTCCCTGCGAGAGCTGTGGCGCCCAGCTCTCCTTCGCGCCGGGCCAGACCGCCCTCGTATGTCCCTACTGTGACTTCCGCAAAGGTGTGACGGACCCGGGTCTGCGGCCGATCGCGGAGCACGACTATTTCGAGCGGGTCGAGCGAACCATCGATGCCCGGGAGCTGGTGGCCCAGGGGAACGAGATCCGATGCAATGGCTGCGGGGCGGTCAGCGTGGTGGCGGGCCACGCCGATCGCTGTGCCTTCTGCGACGCCCCGGTGGTGGTCGAGCCCCGACCCGACGCCGTCGTCCCCCCCGAGGCCGTGCTGCCTTTCGGCGTCAGCGAGCTCCAGGCCCGTCGGGCCTTCCGCGCCTGGTTGAAGACCCTCTGGTTTGCGCCCTCGGACCTGGGCAAGCGGGCCCGGGGTAGCGGGATGGACGGCGTCTACCTTCCGTACTGGACCTACGACGCACAGACCGTGTCGGTGTACCGAGGGCAGCGGGGCGACCACTACTGGGTCAGCGAGAGCTATACCGACTCGAAGGGGAACCGCAAGACGCGGCGAGTGCAGCGCACTCGATGGTCGCCGGCCGCCGGTGTCGTGCAGCGTTTCTTCGACGACGTCCTCATCTGCGCCTCCGACAAGCTACCCCGCAAGATCATCCGTAGCCTGGAGCCGTGGGACCTGAAGGCGCTGGTGCCCTTCGACGGCCGCTATCTGAGCGGCTTCATCGCCATGCGTTACGACGTGGGGCTGAGGGACGGCTTCATCCTCGCTCAACAGCGGATGCGTCCCCAGATAGAGTCGAGCGTCAAGTCCGACATCGGGGGGGACGTGCAGCGCATCGATCGACTGGAGGTCCGGCACACCGAGGTCCACTTCAAGCACTTCCTCCTGCCGGTTTGGCTCTCCAGCTTTCGTTACGGTGAAAAGGTCTTTCGCATCGTGGTCAATGCGCGGACCGGAGAGGTCGCGGGCGAGCGTCCCTGGAGCGTCTGGAAGATCACCCTCGCGCTGCTGGCGACGCTCATCGTGCTGGGCGGAGCCATCTGGCTCTACCTGCAAGTTCGGTGAGGAGCGAGCCCTCGACGAGCTGGCCAAAGAGAGCGAGCAGCTCAGCCGCCGGCGCCACGCATGAGCTGGGCAAGGCCGATGCCGGCCTCGATCAGCTGGAGGGGTACGAAGACGTCGGTCCGGATCTCCGAGTCGGTCGCTTTGCTGAGGGTGTAGCCGATCGGCGGAACGGCGCCGAGGGCGGAGCGCACGGTGGAGGCCATGGCCGGGATCTGCACGGCGACGATGGCGGCCATCAGGGGCCCGAGGTCGAGGTAGGCCTCCGAGAAACGCGCCTGGGGAAGGGCGTCGCTGGCCGCCTTCAGTCGGGGATCGGTGGCGGCCAAGGACTTGGGCTTCTTGGCGGCATCGATGGCGCGCTGCACGAAGGCCGGGTCGTTGCCCCATAGGAGAAGGGCGCGCCCGGCGTCGACGCGGCCGAGCTGCACTCGCTGCTCGAGAAGAGGCGCATAGACTCCCAACTCCTGGCGAATCACGTCGGCCTGTTCGTCTTTGAGCTTCATTCCAAAAGAAGAGAACGCCACCCCGTCCTTCACGGTCGGCTTGGCGCTCTTGACGAACTCGAAAGGCAGCGTGTTCGGCGCGCCTTCGGCAAGTTTGGCGAGTGTCTCCTTCATCCAGTCGAAGAGTGCCTCGAAGGACTTATGGATCTTCGCCCCGTCACCCTCGATGTAGCCCACCAAGCGGGTGCTCTCGAGGCCGGCCGGGATCTCGATGCCCAAGTGGACGCGCTTGGAGGCTCCCCAGGTGTCGTCCACGATCTCGACCAGTCGGTCGAACTGGCCGGCCAAGCGGGCGCTGTTGGGGTTACGGGCGAGGGCCGGCTTCATGGACTGGACCACCGCCTGAACGATGGGGAGGGCGTCCTCGGTGAGCTGGGCAGCATTCCCGCCCCCGACGAAGGCGTACTGACCGGCCGGCAGGCCCTCCAGGACCGAGCCCTTCTCGTTCTCTAGCTTGGCGAGGCCCTTGGAGTAGATGGACGACTTTCCGTAAACCGAGCCCACGGTGACCATGAGGGCCGACTCGCCGAGCTGGGCGCCGATCGTGATTCCCTCCATCCCTTCGTAGAACCTACCCATCGCCTCCTCCAAATCCTTCAGCTCGGGTTGGCCCCCCTGGGAGTCGTTCATCAGCTTCTTCAGGCTCTCGCGCGACAGGTCCAAGGACACGTTCGCCTCTGTGGCCACCGTCGGGCTCGCGAAGCGGTAGGGCGTCTTCTGCTTTTTCTTGCCGAGTCCGGCGGGGAGGGTTGGATCGACGAGGACGACGGTCCGGCCGTGCTTTTCGACTCGGGCCTCGTTGACGAGGGTGCTCATGGCCTCCACAGCCGCGTCCTCCTTCAGAGTGAAGGCGAACATGGGCTTTGGATCGTCGGTCTGTCCGAAGCCGGCGCCCCAGATCGGCTTGCTCATGTCGATGGAGGCTATCGCGGGGGCCTGGGCCTCGAGCTGCTGGCGCAAGAAGCCCTTCTGGGCGCCCGGCGGGGCCAGGCCGACCCGCAGCATGAAGGCCTCGGCCCGGGCGATGCTGGCTTCGGGATTCTTCCAGCGCATGACGAAGGCGGCGCCGGGCGGGATGAAGGCGCCGGGCTCCTGCGCCTGGGCGGGGGTGACGAGGAGGAGGGGCAAAGCCAAGGCGAGCAGCCGCATGGCTGGACGCTGACACGAAGCGTGGACGCTTTCCATCCTCGCAGGCGGCCGCTCTTCTTTTCGGACCGCCGGCTAAAGGTTCGATTTTCATGGGCGTTTCGTTCGGAGCAGTTAGCGTCCGGGCCATGGTTCCGGACTATCAAGCCTTCATGCGCCCTCTCGTCGACGCCCTGCGGGGGCAAGGAGCATCGACCCTGGATGAGCTCAGAGACGCGGTCTGTGCCTCCCTCGACCTCGACGCCGAGGCCCGGGGCCAGCGCATGAAGTGGGATAGCCGCCTGGTGGTCGACCACCGGCTCGAGACGGCGGCCGAAACCCTCGATCACGCGGGTCTTCTGCGGCGCGACGACGATGGGTGGCACCTGACCGAGGCGGGACAGGGAGCCTTGCCGGACCGGCTGGACCGGGATTCGCTCATGGCTTTTCCTGCATTCGCCGCCTACATGGACGAGTTTCGCTCGCGAAGAGGCGCCTGAGGTCGCCTAGCGCGGCTCAAGTTGTCTCAGAACGGTCCGATCCCGAGATCGGCCCATGCCC